>CAMNAK010000001.1 GCA_946530965.1 uncultured Candidatus Saccharibacteria bacterium | reverse complement strand
TAACAAGGCATCCGTACCGGAAGGTGCGGATGGATTACCTCCTTTCTAGGGAGAACAAGAGCATGAATCAGCAATGATGCATGTATCTAGGTCGGTTGTGGTAATAGGTCTTAAGCTTAATCTATTACAAAACTTCTTCGGAAGTCACAACATAAAGCTTTACATTACAGATACTACGATGCCTAATTGCACAATTAAATTGTTAAAGCAAAAGCTGCCCGAAAGGGCAGTTTTTTGTTGATCTGGATGTATTTAAATAGGGAATAGATAGAAAAATACGACCAGTTTCCTGATCGTATCTTCTGAGATTTTGTTTTTGAGATTTTGTTTGAGATTTTTAATAAAAAGGACTCCGAATTCAGTTATGTTTGTGACCTTGAGAGCTTTTAATAATGTCACAATCGAACCGGAGTCCTTTTGTTGTTTTTTGTTTTTGTTTGATTTTTGTTTTTGAGAATAGTGCGGCTTTTGTAATCTGCGAATAATCACAAAAGCTACTTTTAATATAAGCGTTTTAAAATGCTTTGTCAATACTTTTTGCACAAAATTGTTATACAAAATTAACAGGGGTAGAATCGAAAAAAGTGCGAAAAATCTGATAAAAAACCTAAATGTATAAAAGTTTGAGTAGTTGGCGGCTTTATAAAATCTTGCTAAGATAATGGCAATATGGGAAAGCAAATATTTGGAGAGACTGACGGTATTCGTGCCAAAGTCGGGACTTCGCCGCTTAGACCTAATATCCTGAAAGGGCTTGGTGTTGCAATCGCGGATGAAATGTCTTTGAAGAAAATCTTAATGGCTCGCGATACACGCGAGAGTGGTATTTGGATAAAAGACAGCCTTGCTGAAGGTTTGAAGTCTAAAGACGTTGAAATCGAAGATCTTGGCGTTTTGCCAACTCCAGCAATCCAGAAGATTATCGAAAAGTCCGATTGTGATGGTGGCATTATGGTTACCGCTTCGCATAATCCTGCAACGGATAACGGTGTTAAGCTATTTGCTTCTGATGGCGATAAGACAACCGATGAAACTGAGCTTAATATTGAGAAGCGTTTCTTTGGCCTAGAATTAGACCCTGATACCGATCCAGAAGAGCAATCTTTTGTTGATATGGGTGCAGATGCAAAATACGTCGATAAATACGCTCAGGCGGCTTCTGAGCTTCTTAAACTAGTTATTGATGGCGAAGAGTCTGAGGATTATATCAAAGGCGCTGGCGAATTCTTGATGGACTCTGCTTCTGGTGCTGGTTATTCTTTCTCGCACGTTGTATTTGAAGATTTTGGCTTTGAAGTAAAGAATATCGATGTTGAGCCAAACGGCAAGAATATCAATGATGGCTTTGGTGCGCTCCATCCAGAAGTTCTTGCAAAAGAATGCAAACAAAAAGGCTTGATGGGTATCGCGCTTGATGGTGATGCCGATCGTGCGATTTTGGTTGATGAATATGGCCGTGTTTGGAATGGTGATAGAATCGTTTCGATGTTGGCTCTATATCTCAAAGAAAAAGGCGAGCTTACAAATGATACAGTTGTTTTGACGGAGTATAGCAACTTGGCCGCGATTCAATATTTGGAAGCCAAGGGGATCCGTGTCGAGAAAGTCGTTGTTGGCGACCGCGCAGTAGCAAGGAAATGTAAAGAACTTGGCTCAATCCTTGGCGGCGAGAATGCTGGCCATATTATTTATTTGCCATGGCTAAATGGTAGCGACGGCAGCTTTGTTGCACTCTTTGCAAGAAAGATTATGCAAGAGAAAGAATGTGCGCTTGCTGATTTGTGGCCAGATTACGAAGAATTCCCAAATGCTCAGCTTGCTGTTAGTGTTAAGGAAAAGCGTCCACTCGAACAGGTTCAGGGATGGAACGCTATGGTAGCAAAGGCGGAAGAGATTCTTTCTGGTCGCGGTAGAGTATTTACACGCTATTCTGGTACCGAAAATAAGCTTCGTATCTTGGTAGAAGGCCCAGATCAGAGAGAAGATGAACAGATTGCTGAACTACTCGCTGAAATAGTAAAAAAGGAGATAGGTGATGAACATTAGTGTACTAATGGATTACGATACAGATATTGCGGAGCAGATGGGAGCTTTACTAAAAGATCTTAGCTCGCATTACGAAGGCGAACCAGTCAGGCGTGAGGTTATTGAGGATATTATCGAGTCGCCTTGGCACGACATTATTGTAATGATGGATGACGAAAAGCTTGTAGCTATGGCTTCTGTGTCTGTTATTATGGGGTCTCTAATCGATAAGAATTTGTATCTTGAAGATTTTGTCGTATCGCACGAATATCAGCATCAGGGTATTGGCACAAAGATGTTTGAAGCGATCATGGCTTGGGGTCAGAAAAAAGGTTGCCATCGTCTCGAATTTACTTCTTCCGGAAAAGGCAAGAAGGCAGGCGCAGTCAAATTCTACCAGAAGATGGGCGCAGAAATCCGCGATACAAATAGCTTCAGAATTGAACTATAACAAAAAGCCGGCCCTTAGGGGTCGGCTTTTTTGTTTGTTTATTTACCAAGTGGTTTTGGCGCGATAAGGCTTACTAACCAGTAGATAATTAGGGTATGAAGATTGGTTAAAAGAATGAACCCTAAAATAATGATAATGATGCCGGCGAGCTGGGTTTTGCCGTAGCTTGAAACTCCACCAAAGAAGCTATCTGCGAGCTTCTGATGGAAGACTACGAAGCCAACGCCAATCGCCATGATTAGGAGACCGAGTAATGATGCTCCAATGCTAAATTGCCATTCCATGCTTATATTATACCATTCGGTGTAATATGGCGCATCCTCTAAAAAAGACGAGCAAGCTCGTCTTTTTCTCTCGGATGCTTATATTATATCAATTATTGGCAATTAACCCTAAATATCTTGCAATTCAAGATTTTATCTAGTAAAATAATAAGAGTAAAAGGGGATATAGCTCAGCTGGTTAGAGCGCGTCACTGATAATGACGAGGTCTGTGGTTCAAGTCCACATATCCCCACCATTCAAAGAAAGCCGATGTTTCGGCGTTTTTTATTGCTTTCGTATTTGGGTGTTATGATTAAAGAGGAGGATAATTATGAACATCGAAGAAATCGTTAAGACGATCAAAGAAAAAGCACATCTTGATGATGATATGGCCAAGAAGGCGGGCGAAGCGATCAAGAATATTAACTTTGGTGACAAAAACAGCATGATCGAAACGCTAAAGAAAGTTGGTATTTCTGAGGATATTGCAAACAAGATTTATGATGCAATTTCTGGCGCTTTGGCTGGTGGTATTGCTGATAAGGTAAAGGGTCTATTTGGCAAGAATTAATAAAGCTTGCGTTTAAAAACGACCGCGTGAGAGCCGCTCTAAGGCCTCTCAAAACAAAAAGACGCATTGAGATGCGTCTTTTTTGGTAAAAGGGCATATACAAGAAAAATCCCTACCTTTTGCTCTCGATGGTAGGGATTGATGTTTTTGTTTTAAGGACTCTCGCATCATCCTTAGAACTAGCTTTATTTTATATCACATTTGGTATAAGCGCAAGTACTTTTTGTGGAAAACTTTGGGAAAACTTTTGTACTTTTTGTAATCTGTTGTTCGGTTATTATAACATAAAAATAAGAAAAAGCGTATTGACAAAAGATAAGCTTTATGTTAGAATAGCCATAAGCACCTGAGGGGAATACTTCGGGGTGGTTATATTAAATAGTATTGGTGGGCAGAAATGGGAATGTACAACAATGGCAGGTACAAAAGCTGGTGGCCAGAAGGCTGCAAACACTAATAAGACAAAGTACGGTAAAGATTTCTACGCAGAAATCGGTCGCAAGGGTGGCCGCAATGGTCATACTGGCGGTTTCGCTGCAAACCCAGAACTAGCAAAGATCGCTGGTGCAAAGGGTGGCCGTATTAGCAAGCGTGGTAAAGCAAAAAAGAACGCTTAATTGATTTGATAAAATAAAATACTCCGGGTTCTCCGGAGTATTTTTAGTCTTCTGGTATTTCTTGTCTTGGCCACTTTTTGTTACATAAAGGGCAATGATATAAACCATTTGTGTCTTGGTAGCCATTGATGTTGCAGAATGAACAAAGTGACGCACTGTGCATCCAGTCGCGATAACTATCTAGGCGATCCTGAGCAAAATCTTCGTCCCACTTGATCTTATATTTTTTAGTGAGCTTTTTGGCGGTTTCCCATGCCTCTGATTCGATGCGAAGCAGGGCAATATCGCTTGTATAATCTTGGTTGCCGTTAAGGTAGTGACCTAATTCATGTAGGATTAAGAGATCTGGGCGTTCGCTACCGCTTTGCTCGCTATAAAAGATTGTATTTGGGGGATGAAAAGCAAAGCGCTCGCCGCTTTCGAGCTTCAGTTCAGGATGATCCTGAGTAATTTTATTTATTAGTGTTGTTAGCTTTGGCATAGAGGAAACAACCTTCAATGACAGAGAAATTGCCGTATTTGGCAGCGGTAAATCTTGGAAGAGTCTTGGTGTTTAGCTCATTCTTGAGGATTCTGCGAAGTGGCGTGCGGTAACGCTTTAGCTCGAAACCGAGTGGACCGCCAAAAACGACGCGATCTGGCTTGGTTTCAGTAATAACAGGGGCGAGACCAAGAGCAATGCGCTCTGGAACCTCTTTGCTCCAGCATTTCTTATCTTTAATGTCTTGAACTTTGATGCCGTACTGGTCGACAAAGGCCTTAGCGGAGGCTAGATCCTCCCATTCGGACTTTTCGCCATTGTATTCATAGATAGTATGACCTGGTTCGAAATCTTGGAACTTTTTAGATAGGACGTTATTGTCGACGACGCCGCCACCGATACCGGTAGAGAAGGTTAGATAAAGAGTACGGCCAGCCTTGTTTTTGGCCTCTGCGAGAGCGGCAAGATTGGCATCATTCTCGATATATGCTGGGATACTAAATTCGTCCTTGAGGATTTTGGCTAGATCGAAGTTCTTCCAAGGGAGATTACCGAGCCACTGGACCTTGTTATCTTTTACGACCCCTGGTAAAGCAACGCCTATGGCCTCGATGCTACTGAGGGCGAAGTTGCTACGGATTTGCTGAACAAGATTTTTTGCAAAGATATTTTGGTCGTGAATGGTAGGGAATTTGATAGAATGAAGAATTTTACCTTTTGGGTTTGCGATGGCGAGCAAAGTCTTGGTGCCACCGACATCGATAAGTAAATACATACTTAAAGTATAACGAAAAGTTCGTGTCTTCGCGAGATGAATTATAGGGGAATTACACTTATGATTTGCATTTTTAAGCATAATCTGTTATAATAGAAGATATTTTAGGAGTTTTTGGGAGAAAACTAATAATGGATAACAGAACTAAATATAAGCGTTGGGCAATCGGCGCTCTTGCAGTGCTTGGTCTTGTCATTTTGCTCGCAGTAATCATTATTGCTGGCACCGTCGGTAAGACGCCAAAGGCAAACCAGGACAACGGCAGAACAGAGGTCGCTACTGCACAAGATAACGAAGCAGAGAAGAAAGCCGAGGAAGAAGCCGCAAGAAAGAAAGCCGAAGAAGAAGCTGAAGCTCAGAGACAGGCTGAAGAACAGGCTCGTCAGGAAGCTGAAGCAAAGGCTGCTGCTCAGCAGCAGGCTCAGGCTAACCAGCCAGCAGAGGTAAATCAGATTCCTAAGACTGGTCCAGAAGATGCAATTCTTCCTATCGTCTTGATCGCAGTCAGTGCCTACCTCTTCGCTCTTAATGCCAACTGGTTTAAGAACGGCGTTAAGGACGACAAGTAAGAGAGCGTAAGCTTTACTTATTGCTTAAAATAAGGTAAAATAGTGAGCAGTTTGGTGCTACTCACTATTTTTTGTGCTATTTACTAGCAGAAGAGATAATGAGTAGCTCCAACGAAAGGAAATATTCAAAATATGGCTGGAAAAGCTAAAATTACGATGGATGAACTCCTTGCTAGCGAGGATATTAAACCTATCGTCCTTGGCGACACAATCGAAGGTACGGTTATGTCAGTCAAGAAGCACGAGATCCTAATCGATCTAGGTGCACGTGGTGTTGGTTATGTACCACGCCGTGAGGTGGCCTTTGGTCGCCAGCTTAAGGAAGGCGATGTCGTCTCCGCAAGCGTAGTAGACACAGAAATGGAAGACGGTATGGTTCTTCTATCTCTCCGCAAGGCAGTCAAAGAGAAGGGCTGGGATGAAATCTCCGCTAAGCTCGAGGCTGGTGAAATTATCGAGGTTGAACCATTCGATGCAAATCGTGGTGGTCTCCTTGTAGAATACGAAGGTATTCGTGGCTTCTTGCCAGTTTCTCAGCTTTCCGCTGAGCACTATCCACGTGTTGGTGGTTCTGATAAGGAAGAAATCCTTCAGCGCCTCAATGCTTTGGTAGGCAAGAGCATTCGCGTTCGCATCCTTGATGCAGATCGCAAGACAAACAAGCTTATTCTCTCTGAGAAGGAAGCTATCAAAGATGGCCTAGCTGAGCGCTTTGCTGAGCTTAAGGTTGGTGACACCGTTAAAGGTGTTGCAACTGGCGTCGTAGACTTCGGCGTATTCGTAAACGTTGATGGTATCGAAGGTTTGGTACACATTTCTGAGATTTCTTGGGAACGTGTTAACAGCCCAGCAGATTACGTCAAGGTTGGCGACACTGTTGAAGCTAAGATTATTGCCATCGACAAGGATCGCTTGAGCCTTTCCATGAAGCAGCTTCAGGAAGACCCATGGCTATCTGAAATCGCTAAGTTTAAGAAGGGTGACAAGGTTGAAGGTACGATTACTCGTATCACTCCATTTGGCGCATTCGTACAGATTTCGCCGGCTGTCGAGGCTTTGGTTCATGTTTCTGAGCTTGGTGAAGGCAACGATATCGATCCAGAGAAGATCTTCACTCTTAACGAGCGCAAGGAATTCAAGATTCTAGATATCGACAAAGAAGGTCGCAAGATCTCTTTGAGCTTCGTCGAGAAGAAATAAGTCTCGGTATTGTCTGAGACAAATTTGTAAAAGACCACTCAGTTTTACTGGGTGGTCTTTTTGTGTGTTTGTTTTGCGTATCTTAAAGAAAATGTTTATGGTTGGTAGTTATTATTTCGTGTGGCAATAATGAGCGAATGAAGAAGTATGATTTTGAGAAGGATGAGTTGTGGTTTTCGAGAAGGGCGCTGCAAGAGCTAGCTTGTGCGGAAAGGCGAAATTTTTGTAAACACATAGAGGAAACCATGAATAAAAAGGGCGGTAATACTTGGAGACAAGATGAAGTGTATTTATTGAGACTAGAAGGCGTTAGGATGATTCATCGAAAAAGCGAGATTTATGATCTAGATACAAGCTATCTAATAATGCAAAACTACAAGAGAAGCGTTCCTCCTGATTATAAAAGGATTGTTAATCGTCTGGAGGAGTTGCGAGAGATTGTGAGGAATAATGATTTGATAGGTTTACGGGGACGGAGCGGTTTTGCTGAGGATTTTGAAAGTCGTGTTGCGGAAGATAGAAAGCTATTGGATTTTTTAAAAGAACAGAATGGTTATTGCATGGCTAAAAAGAGGGTTATTTTTGATTTTTCAAGCAATGGTTTCAGTTTTGTTCGCGAAGACGAAGCGAACCAGAAAGATAGGGTGTGGCCGCGAACTTTGTTTTGCGAATGTTAGCATATTAGATATTGTGCGGATTTGACAGGCTAACTAGTCAAACTTGTCAAACTAGTCAAACTAGTCAAACTAGTCAAACTTGTCAAACCCGCGTAGGTTTGAAATAGCCATAGCCTCATTGATTGGCGTTTTTACCGAATATATGGTACAATAATCTCAAGTATTTTTTATTGGCCAAATTTTTTATTAACTTGTAAGCGAAAGGAGCTAGAAGAAAAATGGAAGAGAAAGTAATACAAATTTCTGGCTCTATCACGGTAGATGAGCTAGCAAAAGCCCTCGGTATCTCTGTAACTCAGCTAATTGGTGAGCTATTTAAGAACGGTATCATGGCAACGATTAATCAGCGCCTAGATGCCGAAACGGCTCAGATTATGACCGAAGAGCTCGGTTTTAAGAATGTTCGCTTTGAGCGCAAGGATACTCAGGCTAAGATTTCTAACGAAAAGCATCAGCTTAGCGCAAACGCAAAGCTTCGCCCGCCAGTAGTTGCTATCATGGGCCACGTTGACCATGGTAAGACAACTTTACTTGACACTTTGTTAAAGAAGAAAACTGTTGAGCGTGAGGCTGGTGGTATTACCCAGCATATTTCTGCATACCAGATGGAATATAAGGATCGCAAGATTACCTTCCTTGATACTCCTGGTCACGAAGCCTTTGCTGCAATTCGTCAGCATGGTGCTATGCTAACCGATATCGTTGTAATTGTTGTTGCTGCTGATGATGGTGTGAAGCCACAGACTGCAGAAGCCATCAAGTTTGCTGAAGCCGCAAACGCAAAGATTATTGTTGCTATTAATAAGATTGATAAGGAAGGCGCAAATGTTGACCGTACAAAGGCCCAGCTTGCAACCGACTTCAATCTTAATCCAGAAGAGTGGGGCGGCGATACGATCATGGTTCCTATCTCGGCAAAGACTGGCGAGAACCTAGAGCAGCTTCTTGATATGATTCTTTTGACCGCAGATATCGACGAGCTAAAGGCCGATGTCGATGTTCCAAGCGAAGGTCTTGTTATTGAAAGCCATATGGAAACTGGTAAGGGTTCTGTTGTAAACCTTCTAGTTACTGGTGGTGAACTTAAGGTTGGCGAATTTATCGTTGCTGGTAAGACTTATGCTAAGGTTCGTACGATGCTTGACTGGAAGGGCAAACCAAAGGGTAAAGCTCTCCCATCTACTCCTGTTGTTGTAACTGGTTTCAAGGAGCTTCCAAACTTCGGTGATAAGTTCGAAGAAGTTGCCGACGAGAAGACTGCTCGCAAGATGGCTCTACTTAACGCTCAGGCCGAAGCTAACGAATCTGCTTCCGCAAATGTTACCAGTAGCGATCTTCTACGTATGATGCATACTGCAGATAATACAAAGACCTTCAATGTTATCGTAAAGGGCGACGTTCAGGGTTCTGTAACCTCTGTTGTTGATTCTCTACGCCTTATTGATACCAAGGGTGAAATTACGCTCAATATCGTATCTACCGGTGTTGGCGCTATCAACGAGAACGATATCTATATGGCCTCTGGCGGCAAGACTATTATCTATGGCTTTAACGTCACTGTTCCAAACGCTATCGCAAAGATGGCAGAGCGTAACGGCGTATCTGTTCGCGTATTCCGCGTTATCTACGAGCTTCTTGACGATGCAAAGCACGAGATGGAAGAAATGCTCGATGCAGAGATTGTTGAAACTGAGACTGGCGAGCTCGAAGTTAAAGGTGTCTTCCGTACCGAGAAGACCGAGATTATCGCTGGTGGTCAGGTAAAGAGTGGTCGCGTATCCGCTGGTATGCTTGGCCATGTTTATCGCAAGAAGGATCTTCTTGGCGAAATCGAAGTTACGAACGTTCAGGAAGGTAAAGTTGATGTTCCATCGCTTGCTGAGGGCGAAATCGGTGGTCTTTCTCTCAAGACAGAGAAGAAGATTCAGATGGAAATCGGCGATAAGATTGCTTTCTTTACGCGCGAATTCAAGAAAAAGAAAATCGACTAATCTTATCCTCAAGCTATTTGCGGCTAAAATACGTTTATGCTAAAATTGTGGCAAATAGGAGAAAAATATGTATCAATTTGATGAAAGCTTTCTAGATACGGTGGGTCTTTCTGCTATGCCGCAAGAGCAAAAAGCTCCTTTTTTGGAGTATGCTCAGGAACAGCTTGAGGTGCGCATTGGCGAAGCAATGAGCAAGGAACTTAGCGAAGAACAGCTAAACGAATTTGATCGCATCGCAGATAATGATAGCGATACAATTCAGAATCTCTTGGCGCAAATGGGTGATTACAAGAACGATGCAGATTTCAAAAGCATCCTTGCAAACACTGGCGCAGCCGAAGATGATCCAGAAGTTCTAAATAACTTCGTTACGGTTAAATGGCTAGAGAAGAACTGCCCACAATACCGCACAATTATTAAGACTTCTATCGCAGATTTGCAGACAGAAATCTACAATCAGCGTGAAGCATTGCTAGCTTAACAAAAATCCTGCCAACTGGCAGGTTTTTTGGTGCTTATTTTTTGTGGCCGTTTAGGAAGCTTTTTGCGTCCATTGGGCGAGAGTTTTCTGGGAGAAGCTTATCTATTACAAGATAT
Organism: uncultured Candidatus Saccharibacteria bacterium; assembly: GCA_946530965.1. GTDB lineage: Bacteria > Patescibacteriota > Saccharimonadia > Saccharimonadales > Saccharimonadaceae > UBA2834. The sequence continues at coordinate 521,794 of CAMNAK010000001.1, read as the reverse complement.
TTACCGTCGCTACATTTTAGATCGAGCTCGGTTTTGGCCTGATCTTCGACGTGAGCCTCAAGGATAGTGCAAGGAGTGTCTAGAAGCGTGGTCTTGGACTTTGGAAAACCTGCAAAGGCAACGACTTCGCGTGAGAGCCTGAGAGCGCTTTTGTGGGCCGTATCCAAAATACTCATGGCTTTATTAAGTGGTGCGGTAAAAGTGGCTTCTGCGTGATTCTGTGCGGTCTCAGCGATACTTTTGTCTAGGACTCGTGGCAATACATCGACGATTAGTTTTGCGCCAAGCGTTGATAGCTCTTCGTATAGGGATTGTTTGGTGGTTTCTGGGGTGATTTTGACGGTTTCTTGAGCAAGAATATTGCCGGCATCCATATCGTGAGCAAGGCGCATAACAGATACGCCGGTTTCTTCATCATTGTTCAAGAGAGCGCTCTCGATAGGGGTTGTGCCGCGATATTTTGGCAGCAAAGATGGGTGAATATTGATAATACCAAAAGGAAAGGCCTCGATGGTCTCATCTTTGATAATCTTGCCATAGGCGGAGAGGACGCCAATTTCTGGCTGATATTTGGCGATAATCTCGTTAATCTCGTCGTTATTCTTGGTGAAATAGATAGGAATACCTAGCTTTTCGGCGCGTTTTGCGATTTCGAAAGGCTTTCTGGTATGGGCATTAGAGAGAATAAGGGCGCAGATTTCGTGGCCAGCCTCGACAAGAGCGTCAAAGATTGGAGTTTTTGGTTTGATGCCTTGAGCGAGCTGTTCGTTGCCAAAATAGATAATTTTTGCCATATATAAGTTCCTGTTTAATTTTTTGAGCTAGAAAAATCCGAAGTAGTTTCGGATTTTAGAGGGCTTTAGTCGTCTGGCCAGAGCTCTTTGTTGTTTTTGATATATTTGTCGTAATCGACAGGGACGAGATCACCCTTATCGTCGAGCTTATAGAAAGCGTCTTTCTTGTCGCGGATGTGGTCGATGAAAAGAATGCCGTTCAGATGGTCAATCTCGTGAAGAATGGTGCGGGTTAGGAAGCCTTCGGTCTTGATGTTAACCTCTTTTTCATCCTCGAGAAGAGCTTTGATGCGAGCTTTGGCTGGGCGTGGAACTTTGCCATAAAGGGTAGGGACGGATAGACAACCTTCGTAGTCGCGAAGAATGCGGCCTTCGGTCTTGACGACTACAGGGTTAATAAGGGCAATAAAGTTGTTATTCTTCTTGTCGTTTAGATCTTCGCGAACAAGAATAATTCGGCGGTTAAAACCGAGCTGAGGAGCAGCAATAGCGGCAGAAAGCTCGAATTCGTGCTCTTTTTCCCAATCTAAGGAAGCCTCGAGCATTTGGCTAATGATTTCTTTTACTTCGTCGTCAATCTCTTCGACTTCGGTAGACATTTTGCGAAGTCTTGGATCAGGGGTGACGATTACTGAGGCTTTCTTTGTATTCATATCTGTTATTTAACCATAAAAAGTGATTTTTTGCTAGCATAAGCGAGGCAAAAGGAAACCCCCGCGGTGAAGCGGGGGTGTTTGCTAGGATTAGTTGCCAGAGGGCACCAGATGGATTACCGGTACATAGCCAGGATCTTCGCCAAGCTCTTCCAGCTTTGCCTTGAGCTCCTGGGCAGTGTAATACTGCTGAAGAGCAGCCTCGGAAGCCGAGTCGGCCTTTTCCTTGTAGCGGTCACGCTCGTTCGAGATATACTCGATAGCTTCGTTGGCCTTCCATTTCGGAACGTAGCGCTCTTCTACGGAGTTCCAGGTCTGGATATTACCGGCCGCATAGCCGACGCAAGCGGCGAGCAGTGCTACCAGTGCTGCCTGGAAGATGATGGTTGCCTTCTTTGTTGTTTTACTCATACCTATTCCTCCTTCGAATAGGGGAGAGATTTCGAAACACAAATCAATTTGCTCTGATCCTTAGCAATCTTGAAATGTGCTAGCCTGCGAATCAGGCCTGTGACCATATTATGCCATAAACGTTATAAAAAATCAAGGATTCTAGAGAAGGGATATAGGGTCGAAGGTATAGTGTAGATATGGGCTTTTGGGGAGCTTGTCAAAGATAGAGATTAGATCTTGGCGCTTCTTAGCCTTAAGGAGTAGCTGCCAGGTGTAGCCAGTGCTGCTTCTTTCGTGGAAAGCAGGCATTGGAGGAGTGACAGAGAACTGCTCCACCTCTAGAATATTGGCAGATTGTATAACTTTTTTGTACAGCTCGCGAATGTTCCTGACAGCTGCGGATTCGGTTTTGTAAGTCATGCTCAATTTGAGCAAAAATGTATAGGGCGGGAGCTTGCTTTGTTGACGTTTCTGAACAAGATAATCGTATAGAGCGGAGTAATCGCTTTTGGCTGCGAACTCAATTATTGGTTGCTCGGGCTGAAAACTTTGAATGAAAATCTTGCTGTCCTGATGTCCACGCTTGGCGCGGCCAATAACCTGTGTGATTAGCTGAAAGGTACGTTCTTCAGATGAGTAATCTGGTAGAGATAGGCCAGCGTCGGCCTGAACGATTCCTAAGGTGGTAAGAAGTGGAAAATCGAAGCCCTTGGCGATCATCTGAGTACCAATTATAATGTCGTATTTGCCATCATGGACATCGTCATAAATTTTATTCAATTGCTTGTTGTCTTCTGTGTCGGCATCGAAGCGTGCGACGCGAGCTTTTGGAAAAAGACGAGTAATTTCTTGTTCAAGCAGTTTAGTACCGAAGCCTTTGTGATGAATGCTGGCGTTTTTGCATTCTGGGCAAGAGATTGGAACGGGGTAATTTTTGCCACAAGTATGACAGGTCATTTGGTATTTGTCTGCATGCAAAACTAATGGCAAGAAGCAGCTAGGGCAGAGTGCTTGCCAGCCGCACTGATCGCAAATCGTGAGCGGCGCAGTGCCGCGGCGGTTATGGAACAGCATTGTCTGGGTATGGTTATCTAGGGATTCCTGGATAGATTCTAGGAGTTGGTTATTGAGCAAGCGGCTGCGAGTAAAATGTTGCCTGGCTTTGAGATCGACAATACTGATGTCTGCTTTTTTGGTGCTTTTGATGGCTAATTCATCCAAGGTTGCGATAGCATTATGGTTCTTGGCAATGTAATAGTCGCTAATAAGTGGTGTAGCAGAGCCTAGAACGGTTTTGGCGAGTTGTGGAGCAAGGCGCAAGGCAGAATACTTCGGGTTCTGTTCTTGCATAAAGCTTGGCTCGTGGGCTTCGTCGATAATAATCAGGCCGAGGTTGTGAATTGGGGCAAAAAGCGCAGAGCGTGGTCCAATAATAACACTAGGCTCTTTGGTTTTGAGGATTCTTTCCCAGGTTTGATGGCGGAGTGATTCGCTTTGTTCGGAATGGAGTAAATAAATGTTATTAAAATGAGCACAAAAATTACGAACGAGCTGTGAAGTGAGGGCGATTTCTGGAACGAGCAGAGTAACGGATTGACCACGCTCGAGGTATTTCTGGGCGAGGTCGATATATACGTTGGTTTTGCCGGAGCCTGTAATACCATGAAGGAGTACGGTGCGAGAGTTATTCTGCTCAATCTCTGCGATAGCGCGTTTCTGAGCCTCATTTAGGGGGTTGTCTGGGGCTTTTTTGACTTCTGGTAGAGAGTCTACTTTGTCTCGGCGCTTCTTAGTAATACCGCGTGGCAGGGCGGCCTGAATGACGCTCGACATAGGGGCGCGGTAATAGCTAGAGAGCCAAGAGAGAGCCTTGGTTAACTTAAGAGGTAGAGGCTCTTCGTATAAAATATTTGTAATGGCTTTGGTTTCGAATTCTGGTTTGTCGCATTTTTGTATCACGATACCAATAGCTGTCTGTTTTCCGAGAGGAATTGTGACAATTTGTCCGATTGAGAGCTTTTGCTCGGATTCATAAGTTAGCAGACTATCTGAGTTATGGAAGGTTTTGGCTGGCGCAATCAGATAGTAATTCATAGGAATATTGTACCGCAAGAAGCAAGAAAAAGCCCCTGTTCCATCCTTGAAAACAGGGGCAATTTTGGCCGCTTACAGCATGTTTGCAAAAGCAACGAGGAGTTCGGGCGTAATCTGGTGCTCTCTGTAGCGAAAGTCGAGCTCGGGATTGGCCTTCGGTGCGTAGGGGTCGAAGATTTTGGCGAGTTCGAGCAGGCTGCATGGAGCATCGATATCCGGTTCTCCCCAAAGCTCGTCGTAACAGTCTGCGACGCCAGCGTAAACCCAAAAGATACTATTATCGATAAGGATATAGCTTTTGAGGGCGCAGATGGCCTTGTCGTAGAGCTTGTCGCTACTAAGAGCAGCGGCGGTTCGAAGAGCTTCCCGTGCGATTCGGCGAGGATGGCGCTTTCCGATAACAATGCTGCTATCTGTAGTGTCGAAAACGCCATATTCCGAAACCTTCCAACGGTGCAAGTTGATGATAGGCTGAATCAGGTCGTCGAGCTTAAATTCGTCGTCTTCCGAGCCAGACGAGAGCCTTTGCTGAGAAAGATCGCTTTCGATTCTGTGCAGAATCTTTTGAGGCTCAATGATAGAGGGAAGCGTGTTGATGCAAGCCTCCTTGAGATGCCCATAATGCGTAACCTCGGAGCAAGCGAAGAAAGTTTCGTTTTCGGCGGCTAATGCTTCGGCGGCCAATGCAAGATATAACTCGTTCGGCTGCCAGCGATCGCATTTTTTGGCGAGTCTTTCGAAGAAAGAACCCAGCAGATTTGCTAACAGTATGTCGTTTTTGATTAACTTTCCCATAGTAAGACCTCCTTTGGGAAGCGATGAAGCGGAAGCGGCTTTAAAGATCGTCGACCTAAGCCACCTGTCGGACGGGTTAATTATGCCATAACAGGGGTAAAATCGCAAGCGTAGCGCTTTGGATTTTGATATAAAAAATGCGAATAATATTAAGGAATGTTGTAGAAAATACTGATTTATTTGCTAAAATAATAATCAGTTAAGGAGGTAAATGTTAGACATTTTCGTAACGAGCCGGGTGCGTCGTAAGATTATTGTTGTGTTCGCTAAGTATCCAGATTTTAAGACCCATGTACGTGGCTTATCGAAGCTCATCAAGGAGGATCCTGGAAATATTCAGCGTGAGCTCAAGCGTTTAGCAAAAGGTGGATTTTTGACTGTTACCAAGAAAGGCAACACGAGCATTTATCAGACAAACAAACAGTTTCCAATTCTGAAAGAGCTTCAGAGTATTGTGATTAAGGATCAGCAAAGCAGTAGTAAAGCTAGTAGCAAAATCATTAATTAGTTGATTTCGTATCTATAAAACCGGCATGAGTGAAATTTTTGCGCAAATTTTGAAGGACCGAGGATTAAATGAGGATTTTTTGTATCCAAAGTATGAGAACCTCTTTGATCCTTTTGAGATGATTGGGGTCGAGAAGGCTGTCGAGCGTATCGAACAGGCGAAAGACAAAAACGAGAAGGTGCTGATTTTTGGCGATTACGATGTTGACGGTGTAACTTCTTCGACAGTGCTCCATACGGCTCTTATTGATTTTGGTATTAAAGAGGTGGATGTGATTTTGCCGAACCGTTTTACGGATGGCTACGGTATGAAAGATAGTGCTATTGAGAAGATTCAGGCTTCTGGTGCTACTTTGGTGATTACCGTAGATAATGGCTCTGGTTCGGGCGATACTATCCAGAAACTAAAAGATTTGGGAATCGAGACAATCGTGACGGATCATCACGAGATTCCGCATAAGCCAGAGGCGGCGGTTACGGTTGTTAACCCGCATCTTCCGGGCGAGAAGTATGGTCTAAGGATGGCAGGTGTTGGTGTGGCCTTTACGCTTACTAGAGCGCTGAATATGCGCAAGAATGGTGGGGTTTGTGATGGTCAAGAAAAGTGGTTACTTGATTTGGTGACGCTTGGCACGATTTGTGATTCGATGGTGCTTCGTGATGAGAACCGTATTTATTCTTATTTCGGCATGAAAGTGTTTCCAAAAACGCGTCGCAGAGGCATCAAGGAGCTCGCCAAGAAGGCTGGTTCGAAGCTCGAAGAAGTAGATAGTAGGATGATTGGCTTTCAGCTTGGGCCAAGAATTAATGCAGCTGGGCGCATGAAGAGTGCGGATTTGGCCTTGAAGTTAATGATGACGGACAAGCGTTCTGAGGCGATTGCTTTGGCCGAAGAGCTTGATGATCTTAATGCTGAGCGCAAGAAGGAACAAGATTCTGCGATTCGTGAGGCGACAGAGCAAGTTGACGAGAGTGATAAGGTAATTGTGGTTCATGGTAAATGGCACGAAGGCATCGTGGGGATTGTTGCTGGTAGGCTAGTTGAGCTATATAAGAAGCCGGCACTTGTTCTTGCCGAGGTAGATAATGGAGTGCTAAAGGGTAGTGGCCGTAGCTTTGGTGATTTTTCGCTGGCCGAGGCGATGCAGAATATGCCAGAAGGACTACTGCTTTCTGGCGGTGGCCATGCTGGGGCCTGTGGTCTAAGTATTAAGGCGGAAGACTTTGATACTTTTAAAACAGAGATAAATGAGTATTATGACGGGCTTGGCCTGATTGCTCAGGAGAGATTTCTTCGCCAGACGAGTGACGTGATTCTAGGGGATTTCTCGAAATTGGAACTTGAGCTATATGATGAGATTCAGCTGCTCGAGCCATTTGGTGAGGGAAATCAGGAGCCAATCTTTGAGATTACGGGCAAAATCAAGAATGTACGCGTGCTCAAAGAGCAACATTTGGCGCTTACGGTGGCGGATAGTCATGGCAACGAAATGAAGATGATGGCTTTCTATGCGCCAGAGGATTGGCTAAGTGTTGGGACAGGGGAGCATATCTTGGTGCAGTTTACGCTTATGAAGAATGAATGGCGTGGAAATGTTAAGCTTGAAGCTAATCTAATAAGCCTTGAAAGAATTTCTTAGATATGGTAAAATTTAGCCAATATGATTAAAGTAACCCGTAAAGATGAGAAAGAAGCGAACGAAAACATCATTCGTCGTTTCAATCGCAAGGTTCTTCAGAGTGGCGTAATGGCTACTGCGAAGGAAAATATGCGCTTTTCTAAGCCAATTTCCAAGCGCGAACGCCGTTTGAAAGCTATTTTGCGTGATAAGCGCAAAGCTGAAAAAGCCGAACGTATGAAGTTAGGCCTTAAATAAGAGACATAAAATACCCCGCGGTTCGGGGTATTTTTGCGCGCAGAGAAACACGATATAATTTATTTGAAAATATTTAAAGGAGAAAAATGATAATATTCTTTGGCCCAGCAGGCAGTGGTAAAAGTTTGCAGGGGCAAAAACTGGCTGAAAAACATAACTGGAAATGGATGTCCATTGGCCAGATGCTTCGCGATCGTAAAGATCCTGAGCTTGAAGAGATTATGAAGAAGGGCGAACTTGTTCCTGATGAACTAGTCGTCGAAATGATGCATGATGCTGTTGTTAAGGCCGACGAAGCTGGTTTTAACGCTATTCTTGATGGTTATCCACGCGATGAATGGCAGGCTAGGTGGGTTGTAGATAATGGCGATACAAAGTATCTCGATGGTGCAATTATCTTTGATGTGCCTCACGAAGAGCTAAGGAAGCGTTTGTCTTTGCGCGCTCGTGAAGATGATACCGATGAGGCTATCGAACAGCGCTGGGCAATCTTTGATCGCACAATTAAGGTCATGTCTGAAATGCTATCTGAAAAAGGCGTAAAGATTGCGCATATCGATGGTGTTGGCGAGATTGAAGAAATTTCTGAGCGTATCGAGAAGCAGCTTGCTGAGTGGAAGGTAATTGATTAATGGATTACGACAAAATTAATGCCATGCGCGAAGGCGGCAAAATCATGGCGCAGGTTTTCAAGGAGCTTCGTGAGTATACCAAGCCTGGGATGACGGGCAAAGAAGTTGATAAATGGGTAGAAAAGAAGATTCTTGAATATGGCGCAGGTATTGCCTACTATGAGCCAGAGGTAGATTTTCCAGGTTCTATCTGTATTTCGGTTAACGACGAGCTTATTCATGGTATTCCGAAAGATGTTGTATTTGAAGAAGGTGATAAGGTGTCTTACGATCTTGTTATCAAATACAAAGGCTATTACGTCGACTCGGCCTTTACGATGATTCTTGGCAAGCCAACGGCCGCTCAGAAACATCTCCTGAGCTTTACCGAATCTTCGCTTTATGAAGGCATTGAGCAGGTTCGCCCAGGCGCTAAGCTTGGCGATATTGGCTTCGCTGTAGAGAAGACCTTGAAGAAGGGTAAGCTTGGTGTGATTAAGAATTATGTCGGTCATGGTATCGGTAAAAAGATGCACATGGAGCCAGAGGTGCCTAACTATGGCAAGAAGGGTCATGGTTACACTTTGAAGCCTGGTGATACGATTTGTATCGAGCCAATGTCTAGCCTTGGTAAGCCAGATACGGTTGTCGTAGAAGGCGACGATGGCTGGACGGTATGCTTGAAAGATGGTTCGCTTGGCTGTCATTTCGAGCACACGGTTCTTGTTACGGAAGACGGCTACGAAATTATTACTCAGCTTTAATTTGAGAAATACACCTGTTTTATAGGGCAGGTGTATTTTTATTTGCTTTGTGCTTATGCTACAATATAGGGTATGGAAGAAAGAGCGCGCTTTGCAGTTGGTATCGATTTTGGCTCGAATAAAATTCGGGCAGTTATTGGTCGTAAAGTAAATGACGAAGTCACGATTGTTGGCTTTGGCGAGGCGAATTCCGAGGGTATTCGTCGTGGCGCTATTTCTGATCTTCAATCTCCGATTGAGCCACTCAATGTCTGTCTTCATAAACTAGAGAATATGAGCGGTATCAATATTTCTGGTGCTAGCGTCAGTATCAATACAAATAGTATTGCTAGCACGAAGGTGGATGGTACGGTTACGAATGTCGATGGTTCGATGGGTCGTGGCATCGATGACAATGTGATTGAGCGCCTTAATCAGACCGCTATCGAGGGGCGTGTACCAAAAAATAGAACAACGCTCAGCTTGATTCCTTTTGAATATATCTTGGATAACCAGGGCGGCATCCGCAATCCTTATGGCATGATTGGTACACGTTTGGAGATTCGCGCGAACGTGATTTCTGCGCTTACGCCAGATGTAGAGAATTTGAATCAGCTTTGTATTGGTGCTGGTAACCTTGCAATGCATGAGGTTGTTCCGGCGGCAGAGGCTGCGGCTACGGCGATTATTACGAATCGTCAGAGAGAAAACGGTATTGGTGTCGTAAACTTCGGTGGCGCAACGACCAGTATTGCGATTTATGACGAGGGTGAACTTCAGTATACATCTGTAATTCCGATGGGCAGCAACGACATCACGCGCGATCTTGCTACGATTTTGGCTGCAACGCCAGATTTGGCCGAAGATGTTAAACTTCGTCATGCTGATGGTCAGTTCAAAGATGGCAAAGATGTCACTTTGACGCATGGCCGTGATCAGTACGTTTTCTCGCGTAGCGAGATTAACGAGGTTGTTGAGGCTCGTCTTGATGAAATCTTTGAAGAAGTTCACAATCGCTTGATTGCCTCTGGTTATGATAAGCGCTTGCCAGAAGGTCTAATCCTAACCGGCGGCGGTGCAAAGATGCGTAATTTGGATCTTTATGTTCGCTCAAAGCTTAGCATGGCTGTCCGTATGGGCGAGGTGCTTCCAGGAATTACGGCAACAGATAAGAATATCTTGAAATCTGATTATACAACTGCGATTGGCCTTATGCTTCGTGATATGGAGGCTAGGGAATACAATGAAAACAGTCGCCGTTCACGCAAACGCCACAAAAATAGTGGTAGTGGCGGCGGAAATATCTTCTCAAAGTTTATGGGATTCTTCCATTAATATTTTCGTATCTGTTTTCTTGCCGTCTAGCAAAAAATTTGTACAGATGTTATATTAGATAAAGAATTGGAAAGTAGGAGTAAAAACAAATGCCCGAGGTAAAACCTAACGATATAGATAGTGAAGCAAAAATTAAGGTTGTTGGCGTCGGTGGCGCTGGTGGCCATGCAATCGATCGCATGCGCGAGGTTGGTCTTTCTGGTGTTGAACTTATTGCAGTAAATACTGATGCTCAGCAGCTTCGCAGCACAAAGGCAGACGTAAAGGTCCCTCTACATATGGACTCTACAAAGGGCCTTGGTGCTGGTGCTGATCCTGCTAAGGGCGAAAAGGCTGCAGATGAAAGCCGTGAAGATATCAAGAAGGCCCTTGAAGGCGCAGACATGGTCTTCGTTACCTTTGGTGCTGGTGGTGGTACTGGTTCTGGTGCAGGTTATATCGTTGCAGAAGAAGCTCGCAAGCTTGGTATCCTTACCGTAGGTGTCGTTACGAAGCCATTCTCAATCGAGGGTAAAGTTCGTAAACGCAATGCGGATTGGGCTATCGAACATATGGCTCGCAGCGTTGATGCTCTTATTACTATTCCAAATGATCGCCTAATGGAAGTTGTTGATGTTAATATTCCTTGGCGTGAATCTCTACGTATTGCTGACGATGTTCTTCGCCAGGGTGTCCAGGGTGTTTCCGAAATCATTACCGAAGAGCACGATATTAACCTAGACTTTGCCGATGTCTGTGCAATTATCAAGGATGCAGGTTCTGCACTTATGGGTATTGGTCGCGCATCTGGCGAGAACCGTGCCGCAATCGCAGCTCAGCAGGCTATCGAATCTCCACTCCTAGAGGTTTCCATTGATGGTGCTCGCGGTGTTCTATATCTTGTATCTGGCCCAGAAAACGTTTCTATGGCCGAAGTCCAGGAAGCTGGTGCAGTTATTACTGCAAACGTTAGCGAAGACGCAAACATTATCATGGGTTGGAGTGTTCGCCCAGAACTAGAAGACGAAATCATGGTTACTGTTATTGCAACCGGTTTCGATTCTGAATATTACAATAGCGACCCACGCGCACAATCTGTTATTAATCCAGTTTCAGAGCCAGAAGTTCAGGCTGCTCCAGTAGCAATGCCAGTAGCAGAACCAGAACCAGTTGCTCCTGTCGCTGAACCAGAACCAGTTGTTGAGCCACAGCAGCCAATGGGTAGTGAAGAGTTTACTTCTACGACTACGACAAACATGTGGAACTCTGGCGTATTTAGTTCCCAGGCTGATGATGATAACGATTTGCCAGCAATTCTTCGCCGCCACAAGAGAAACAAGAATAATTAAGGAGTAAGAGGCGATGAGCCATCTGAAAATTGGTGAAAGCAAAGTTATTGAAAGCCGCGAATCTCAAGACGGCACAATGATTCGTCGCCGCCGCGTATCTTTGGATGGGAAGCATCGTTTTACAACTTATGAGCGCATTGAGCGCCCAGGAATGATGGTTAAGAAGCGTAGTGGTAGCCGTGAAGCGTTTAACCGCGAAAAAATGGCCGGATCAGTACGTAGTAGCGTTGGTAAGTACTTCGAGAGCGATCTTGATGTTCAGGACGTAATTGATAGGGTAGAAGAAGCCATCTATGCACTCGGAAAGGACGAAGTGCCTTCTAGCGCGATTGGTGAGACTATTCTTGAGGTTTTGTCCGATACGAACGAGATGGCTTATGTCCGTTTTGTAAGCGTATTTCGCGAGTTTAAGACTTTAGATGAACTTGAAAACTGTATTGCAGAACAGCGCGCAAAGATGAATGCTCGCCGTGCAAGCCAGGGTGATAATAAGAATATTAAGAGGAAATAAAGAAAATGAGGGTGGTAATTGTTTGGCGCGAAGCGTCAGATTATGGTCGTACGGTACGCGAGTGGCTACACGATGTAGAGGTAAGAATGGGTTATGTTCCAGAAACAATCAATCCAGACGAACCGTCAGGTGTTAGCTTCTGTAAAGCTTATGATGTAGTTGAATATCCATCAATCTTGGCATTAGATAGTCAGGGGAGGCTACTACAGATGTGGCGAGGTAAACAGCTGCCACAGATCGACGACGTAGCGTACTATATGATGCAGCAATAAAAAAGAGCCACCTATGTGGCTCTTTTTTTACCTTTCGTAGCCGAGTTTTTTGATGGCAGCTTCGATAGCTTCGTAATCTGGGCAATTATCTTTGTCCAGGCTATCTACAGGGACGTATTCTGCGCCTTCTGGGGCTTGCTCGCAGGAAGCGAAGAAGTATTTAGTAGAGGGGGTTTCGTAGAAAGATAGACCGATATCAAAAGTGTTTTCTTGCGTCTTTTCTGGGCATTCAAAATTAGAGTCGAGAAGTACGGCGATTTTTTGTTTTTTGCCTAGTTTTGGATCAAAATCCACCTTGGCTACGAATAATTTTTCCATGGTTTGATGGTACAAAGAAAAGCTCCTCTTGTAAAGGGGAGCTTTTGGGTGAAAAGTGGATGTGCGGATGGGATTACCATTTGTTGCGGCCGTCGTTGTTACGACCCTTGGTATCGTGGACTTTTCTGGAGTCCTGACCCTTGGAGTCGCGTCCCTGGCCGGAACGGTGCTGTGCGTTGTTGCGGTTGCGGGTGCATTTCCAGCAATAGCAATCCTTTTTCTTGAGTCCTGTTTCGGAGCAAATATTACTGCTCGCCATAAACAATCACTTCCTTCTTGAAAGATCTATACCAAAAGGTATGGATTAGATTCTAACTAATGATGTAGGGAAATGTCAAATGCTTATGCTTGCAAAAATGTTCAGAGCGAATAAAAAAGTTGCAAATAACAAAAACGTGATATAATTTAGCTATAAAGCGTTAGAGTGGCCATCAACCACGAGCTGACAGAAGAAAGAGGCGTTGTCTCGAGTAGAACTGTCCGTAAGCCCGCGTGAGAGGAGAAATAAGTGCCGAGTATATTAGTTGTCGTAAAGCCCTAAGGGGTGGCATGGAGACTAATGAATCGGAAATTGGATGGTACCGCTCAGGTAGTATCACGAATTTATGCGTGTATGAAATGAGTTCCAATGAAAGTTGGAAATTTTTTATGCAAAAAGCATAGGAAGTTTCGAGCATTCAAAAAGTACTAAAGCAAAAAGAAAGGAATGTGCATGAAGTACAAATATGGCGAACGCCGACGTGCGAGTGAGTACGAAAAAGCACTTGTCGATTGGTGGAAGAAAAATAAGACTTTCGAAAAATCGATCGAACAACGTGATGTCGACGACTCTTATGTCTTTTATGATGGGCCTCCATTTATTACGGGTTTGCCACATCACGGTACCTTGCTATCTAGCGTTGTAAAGGATGCTGTTCCACGTTTCTGGACAATGAACGGTAAGCGTGTCGAGCGCCGCTGGGGTTGGGACTGTCATGGTCTTCCAGCAGAAAACTTTGTCGAGAAGCAGATGGGTATTACTGATCGCCGCGATATCGGCACAAAGATTTCGCTTGAGGATTATATTACGACTGCTCGCAAGTCGATGGTGGCTAATTCTGAAGCTTGGCGTGGCACGATTGAGCGTGTTGGTCGTTGGGTAGATATGGATAATTGTTACCGCACCATGAATAAAGACTTCATGGAGTCGGTATGGTGGGCGTTCAAGACACTTTACGAAAAAGGCAAGATTTATGAAGGCGAAAAGGTCTTGATGTATGATACAAAGTTCGCAACACCTGTTTCTAAAGCAGAAGTTACTATGGACAACGATGCTTACCAGACAGTTACTGATCCGAGTGCATACGTAAAGTTTAAGCTAAAAGATAGCGACGAATATATGCTTGCTTGGACGACGACTCCTTGGACCTTGCCAGCAAACATGGCACTCGTAGTCAGCGAAAAGCTAGATTACGGTGTTTATGACGTTGACGGCGCTAAGCTAATCGTTGCTGAAACTGCCGCTAAGAAGCTATTTGGCGAAGTTGCAAAAGCAGAGAAAGTATATCATGGCGCGCAATTAGTCGACAGAGAATACGAACCATTGTTCGAAGATGTGGACGGAATTATATCACAGAGTGCATATTCATTTAAGGTGTTCTCGGGTGATTACGTTACCGCAGAAGAGGGTACTGGTATCGTTCATACGGCCCCTGCTTATGGCGAAGACGACTTTAAGATTGGTAAAGAGAAGAATATTCCTGTTCGTCATGTAATTAACGATAACGGTTATTACTTCCCAGAGTGGGCCGAAGCGCTTCATAAGCTCGGTGTCCGTGATACTGACGAAAACGGTATCGAGGTCTGGTCTGGCAATAAGTTTATTGCTAAGTGCCTCGAAGCCGAAGGCGTTATTTGGAAGATTGAATATATTAAGCATGAATATCCATTTAACCCTCGCAGCAAACAGCGTATTATGTATCGCGCTATTCCAAGCTGGTTCTTTGATATTGAAGGTAGCAAACCTTTGATGCTAGAGAAGAACGAGGGAATTAACTGGTTCCCAGAACACTTGAAGCATGGTCGCTTCGAGAAGAATATCCAGGCTGCTCCAGATTGGAACCTCTCTCGTGATCGCTTCTGGGCAACTGCTATGCCGGTATGGAAAGGTGATAAGGGTACCGTTAAGGTGGTTGGTTCTTATGAAGAACTTTATGAGCTATCTGGCGTTCGCCTAGAAGATTACCATCGTCCATGGGTAGATTCGATTGAGTTTGATATTGATGGTGAGCATTTTAAGCGTGTAGATAAGGTTTTGGACTGCTGGTTCGAATCTGGTTCGATGCCATTTGCTCAGCTTCATTATCCATTCGAGAATAAAGAGAAGTTCGAGAAGAATTACCCAGCTGACTTTATCGTAGAATATATCGGTCAGGTTCGCGCATGGTTCTATTATGTGCATGCACTAAATACAGCACTCTTTGGCGATAAGGCTTTCAAGAACGTTATTACGACTGGTACTTTGGCGGGTAATGATGGTCGCAAGATGAGTAAGTCGCTCGGTAACTATACTGATCCAAATGAGCTCATGGATAAGTTCTCGGCTGATGCTTTACGCTTCCAGTTACTATCTAGCCCAGTGCTTGCAGGTGAGGACTTTGCGCTTCTAGATAAGGATGTTTCTGATACAGCTCGTAAGCTTACGATGATCTGGAACGTCTATGACTTCTTTACGATGTACGCCAGCGTAGATGGTTGGGAATACGAGCCAAAGATCGAAGAAGTTAATGGCGAAAAGAAGGTTAAACTTGAAGCTCCAGAGAAGCTCGAGAACCCACTAGATAAATGGATTGTTTCGAGACTATATCAGCTAAGGAACGAGATTGACGAGAATATGCGCGCATATGACTTGCCAAGCGCACTAGCAGGGGTATTGCCATTTATTGATGATATGTCTAACTGGTTCGTTCGCCGCAGTCGCCGCCGTTTCTACAAGAGCGAAGAGACTGAAGATAAGAACGAGGCATATGCAACTTTGCATTATGTACTTAGCTATCTGGCTCTAATCATTGCGCCATTTGTTCCGTTCCTAGCAGAGGAATTGTGGCAGAATATGGTTGGTGTATCTAGCGTACATCTTCAGGACTGGCCAGAAGCTGGCGAGATCGATGCTGTTCTTCTTGGTAAGATGGGCCGCTGCCGCGAAATCATTACGGCTGGTCTAGGCCTCAGAATGGAGCGTAACGATGAGTTCGGTCAGATTAAGGTTCGTCAGCCTCTAAGCCGCTTAAGCTATGCTGGCGAGGCTCTGGAGAGCTTCTATGAGCAAATTATTGCCGAGGAGGTCAATGTAAAGACCGTAGAAAATGGCGATGAATTGTTCCTAGATAAGAAGCTAACGCCAGAACTAGAACGCGAAGGTTATGTCCGTGAGCTAATTCGCTTTGTCCAAGCCGCTCGTAAGAAGGCAGGACTAAACGTCGATGATAGGATTAAGCTCTCTGTGTCTTGTGAAGTCCCAGAAGAACATCTTGAGACTTTGAAGAACGAGGTGCTCGCTACGACCTTTGATCCAAAAGAGAACTATAGTTACGATGAAGTCATCAAGCTTGGTGGCGAGAATGTAACCATCTCGCTAGAGAAAGCCTAATAATATATATATAGGTACAGAATCCCCCGCAAATGGGGGATTTTTGTTGGCATGGAAATATTTTTAAGAAAAAGCAATAGGGTGGAGTAATCTTATATGTTTGACAATGAAATAAAAATGTATTGAAAATGTAGTTGACAAAATGAAACGCTTATGCTAATATAAGGACAGTTAGATAAACAAAACAAAAATCTAACAAATAAAAATAAAAACAAATCCGCTGGGTATCCGGAAAGCAAAAAGCTGAAAGGAAATAATATAAAATGGCTTCACAAAAACAATTCGCAATTCCGCAAATGAGTAACTATGACGCAAAAAAGGATTTGCAAAACAACAAAGATTTGACGGAACAGGAAAAAATCGATCGAGAAGTGGAAGAGATGGGTTTCGAAGCGATCAAAGGCGAAGAGGATTATGTGAGCCCGGAAGAGGCATCGCCGGAAGCCTTAAGACGAATCAAAGCACGTAAAATTGGTGGATTCATCAATACCATTCTTGGAAAAGTTGGTGACAGCGTGCTAGAAGACTAGCTAATGTAATAAATCTATTTAAACCATAAAAACAAATATAAAAACTTTAAACAGGAACAAGCCTATACGATAGAGAAAACAATACCAAAGTAATACAGAAAGTAATTGCCTATAAGATAGAGTAATAAAAATAAGCCACTCAAATCAGAGTGAGCTTATTTTTGTTGTTCGGACTTTCGGAATTTTGTCGCCAATTTTGCGGCAGAATTTTTGGTTTTGAATTTGGCAGTTAAAAATTGTGTTCAGCTTTGTGAATTTTTAAATCCGAATAATTCTTATTGACAGAATCAAAACGCTAGTGATAAACTTTTTGCAAAAGGTCAAAATAAAAATTAAACAAAAAGGAAAAAGATATGGCTGGACATGAATCCAAACCAGGCACTGGCGAGACCGGTGGCGGCGGTTCTCCGTATAACTGGGATGTTCTGACTGATGGTCAGAATACAGAAACTTATACTATCCCTGAAGATCAGCTTCAGGAAACGTATACTGCCGAAGGAGGCAATTGGGGTAACGGCGACGCAAGTGTTCATTTTGAAACCGTTGAAACTGAAGTCCCTCCTGTAGAAAATCCAGATAGTACCGTTGAAGGAAGTGGCGATAATGCCGAAGAGGATGATAATAGCGCTGAAACCGAGAACAATCAAGAAACGTTCGAAAAACATGTTGAGGGCGTCGTTGATAATATCGGTAGCTATAGGCCAGCAGATGTTTTGCGTGCTGCCAAGAAAGCAGGTATTTCGCTTCCTAGCTATAGGCCAAGTAAGCTCAAAGAATATGCTCTAGATGATCCGACTGGTGGCCGCTTGGTAGAGCTAATGAAAATTGCGGCTAACTTCTCTGATGAAGAAACCGAAGCTATGAAAGAGCGTAAGAAGAAGAAGGGCGAGACTGGCGGTAAACCAAAGGAAGAAGAAACTGCAAAGCCAGCTGAAGAAGCTCCAGTACCTCCAGTAGAGACAGAAGCCGCAAAGCCAGGTGAGGAAGAAGCCGCAAAGCCAGGTGAAGAGGAAGCTGCAAAGCCTACAGCAGAAGAAGAGACTGCTAAGCCTGCCGAAGAAGCTCCAGCCGAGGAAGCTCCTGCCGAAGAAGCTCCAGCAGAGGAAGCTCCTGCCGAAGAAGCTTCGTCAGAAGAGACGCCTGAAGAAACTGACGGCGATAACTCCGAAGAAGAGGGTGATAGTTCCGAAGAATCTGGTGATAATAGCGAGGAAGGTGATGGTGATTCCGAAGAGACTACAGAAGAAGTAACAGCACCAATTCCACCAGTACCAGTTCCTCCTGTTCCAGTAGAAGGGGCCTCTGAAGAAACCGGCGACGATTCTAAGGAAGACGATGATGACTCTGAGGAAGGTGACGATAATTCTGAAGAATCTGATGATAATTCCGAAGAAACCGGTGGTGATGACTCCGAGGAAGATGATAGCGATGATTCTGGGGAAGGTGACGACTCTGGGGAAGATAACGACGATGATTCCGAAGAAGATGATTCTGAGGAAGAAGAAGGCTCTGGGGAAGATGACGACGAATCCGAGGAGGATGAAGAGTCAGAAGAAGAGGAAGCCTCCGCTGAGACTCGCGAAAAACGTTCATTGTTCGGTGAACGCGGTAAAAAGATATTCGCTACGGTTGCTGCAATCGGTATTGGTTTCTTGGCCGCATTTGGTATCGGTAGTGCTATAAAGAAAAATAATGATGCTAAGGCAGCTCGTGATGCAGGTGATCGTGGTACGTCTTATAGCACCGAGGTTACTGGTACGACTACGACCGAGCTAACCGATGACGACATGGTTAGAATGGCAACTGAAGCGGCAGCCGAGAAGAATCATGAAGGCTTTAGCCACGAAGGTGGTAACTGGTCTATTGGTCTCTTCGCTGACGAAAATGGTGAAAATTCCAACCCAGAAAAGAATGGCGCATACAATATTGCTCCTGCCTCCGTTCTCGAGAAGTTCAGAGCCGAAGGCTCTCTTGATACCGAAGAGGGTCAGAAAGAGTTCAAAGATACTCTTAGCCAAAGCTGGAAAGATCAGGCTGGTTCTATCGCAATGGTCGCTCGCGCAATGAGCGCTCAGGGTGGTAGCGAATTGCTCCCAGATTCTCTAAAGGGTATGTCTGGTGAACAAATGGAAGCTGCTATCGTTAAAAACGAAAATGGCGCTTACGACGATATGTGTAAAGTTCTTGACCAGATTATGGAGAACTCTACCGTCGAGAAGACTACACTTAATGGTACCTATCATAACTTCTACATGGTAGAGTACGATGCAAACAAGCCAGCTACAAAGGATAACATCAATCTTGTCGGTTGCGAGAAGAATGAGGTTAATACTCCAGCTTACGAAATCAGTGGCACCATTGGCGATGTTGATTTGGTACTTCTTGTTAAGGATGAATGTACTCAGATTGTCTACAGGGAGAGGATTCCAGATATTCCATATATCACAACTACGACGACTCAGCCACCTGCAGAGACAACAACTACAACTACAACAACAACCACGCCTACGGAGACTACAACTACGACACCTACAGAAAGCACTACGACTCCTACGGAGACTACGACAACTCCTACACAAACCTCAACTACTCCTACACAAACTACTACGACCCAAACTGAGACAACTCCTGTTATAACTACTACAACCCAGGACATTGCTAAACACGAGGATGCTCTAGCACGAGGCCAAGGTGGTAACGTAACGCCGGTTCAAGAAGGTACTCGGGTTACCGAAAACAGGAACCAAGTTGATCTCAACGGTTCGACTACGACTGAGCCTGTAAGTTCACAGGCGCAGAACGCTAACGGCGATCATGCTGGCGATGTAAACCGTACTCCAGAGAATGCGGCGCAACAGCAGCAACGAGAAGCAGCTCATCAAGAACAGAACGACATTAATAACCAGCGTGGACAGGAGACCGCAGCCCCAGCAGATATCAGCGGAATCTCCGATGGATTTTAGAAAGTAAAAAGGAGTTTGTTATGCTAAAACAAAAAAATATCAAACGTAAATGGAGGGGACTGCTCGCGGCAGCTGTGGCTGCAGTGACATCAGTAGTTGCTCCTGTTGCCAACACATCGGCATGGGATACCAACATTGATGAACGCTACACCATGGGTCAGCCTTCGAAATATGGTATCTTGAACCATATTACGAACAACTGTCACGAAGACAACTATGTCGATGGTGATAACACCAAAGATTGTCTTGGTGAAGGTCTAGGATCCGAGCTTGAGTTCGTGCGCGTACGCGTCGCAAGCGATACGAATGCGAACTTCGAGACGTATTCTAACGACGGCGAAGCCTTGAAGCTAGAAGCTGGTCAGACTTACGAAGTACGCGTCTATTACCACAATGACGCTATGAGTCAGATTGGCAATCTAAAAGCTAAAGCAGCAGAATACTTCATTAACAACAATTATACTTACCCAGAAGGTTATACCGACATGGGTGAATGTGGCGGTGTTGGTACAATATACAACACGCGCGTTCGTATGAAGATCCCAGCTTCCGTAGCTGCAGGTCAGAACGATGCTCAGCTTGGTGCTCAGTTCTCCTATGATAGCTTCCACTGGAATAACGATACGAATACTTATTATTGGAACGACAACGGTCAGGTAGTCCTAACTGAAGGCGATTACGTCTTTGATAGCCTTAACCTAGCCAACCCAACCGATAAGGAAATGAAGATTGTTCTTGACGAAGCAACCGTAACGCTTCACAATAACAATCCAACAAATGGCCAAAAGCTTGCCACTAATGCAGATGGCGATAACGACATCTTTCCTACTGATTTAAAGAGGGGTGGTGCTCTAATCGGTAGCCTCGAAATGAATGGTAAGATTTGTGCTTGTGCGGAATACTCTGGCTATATTAGCTATACGTTCCATACAGAGCAGGCTGATTCGCAGATTATTAAGGAAGCTTCGCTTGATGGCGTAAACTTTTCTAAGAATGTTCAGGCTAAGCCTGGCGATACAGTTACTTATCGTATTCGTTACGCGAACAACGGTAGTAAAGATCTTACAAATGTAACCTTCCGTGATGATTTGCCAGGTGAGGTAGACCTTATTCCTGGTACCACAAAGCTTGTAAACAATGCTAATCCGGATGGTGTCATACTTGATGACGTGATTGGTATAAATGGCATTAACACTGGTACTTATGGTCCTGGTGCTTCTGCAACAATTACTTATCAGGTAAAAGTAAAAGATAATCTATATGATTTGATTGATTGTACTACGGCGTCTTATCCAAATACGATTTCCGTAACGGATGATACTACTGGTACACATACGGATCAATCTACGATTACAATTACGGAAATTTGTGACAACCCTAACGTACCACAAGAATTTCCTCATACGGGTCCAGTCGAAATTGCAACTGCAATTATCGCCGTAGTCTGTCTTGGTGTTGGCGGTGCCTATTGGTATCGCAGCCAGAAAGAAGTAAATAAGATGGCTAAAACTACAAAGAGTGGTGGCAAGCCTCATAATGATGCTTCTACAGATAAGTCTGAAAAATCAGATAAATAGATTAAGTAACTAGGGGGGGACTTAATCTGGGGGATTAGAGTATTCGCGTAAGGGATTCCGCGAAGACTCAGGTTCATTTAGAACTCGGTGAGGAAGAACAATAAATTTTTATCTCGCAGTTAATTTATTGTTAAGCTTCATCGGAATGAGTTACAAAAATACGAGCTGTAATACTAGATGATTCTAGAATGAATAAACAAACGAGCTCATGTAATTTGTAGCTTTTGTGCAAAACAAACATTTGTAAAACTTCTTTTTAAAAACTTGTATATAGCTTGAGAAATAGCTTGAACCTTTATAAGTAACGTAATTTTGATCTTTTCTTTGTAAAACAATGTCCTGCAGATGGGTAGCAGAATAGGGTTTTAAAGAGCCTTAGCAGTGGGTAGCTAAGGCTCTTTTTTGTTGTAAATGATAAGATGGCTATCTGGTTCGCTTGCAAAATTATTTGTAATCTGTTAAAATAGTCTGTATGAAAAAAGCAGTCATTAAGGTTGGCGGCAAACAGTATGTTGTCGCTGAAAAAGAGACCCTCCTGGTGGACCTCCTCCCGGAAGGAACTAAAGATCTCGCTCTTGACGCTTTGCTCGTAATTGATGGCGACAAAACTACTGTCGGCGAACCAACAGTTAAGGGAGTAAAGGTAAAGGCGAAGATCGTAGAAGAGAAAGTCGCCGGTGAAAAGCTCCGCGTCATTCGTTACCATTCTAAGAAGCGTGTCCACAAAGAAATTGGTCACCGCCAGAAATATACCAAGATTGAAATCGTAAGTATTGCCTAGTCTTTGGTAAACAAAAAATATCTGCAAAGGAACATGCAGATATTTTTTTGTTTTACCAAAGACTCAGCTATCAATACTTGCCTGATTTTTGGGTTTACCCCCAGATTAGCAAAACTAAAAAATATCCACTGTGATTTGTGGATATTTTTTAGTTTTGCGAGCTGAGCTTAAGCTAGGGGAGCTGTTGGTTCGCTAGGGGTTGTTGTATCAGCTGGAGCTGTTGGTTCTGCAGGTGCTGCAGGAGTAACTGGCTCTGCTGGGGTAACAGGTGCTACTGGTTCAGTAGGAGCTACAGGAGCTACTGGTGCAGCAGGTGTAACTGGTTCAGCTGGAGCTGCAGGAGTTGCTGGGGTTGCTGGTGCAACTGGAGCTACAGGAGCGGCTGGAGCTGCAACTGTTGCTACTGGAGCTGCAGCTACTGGAGCTACGGCTTGACCTTTGTCCATTACGCCAATAATAATGCCAGCGACGCTGCTAACTGCGCCAAGAGCGCCAAAGATGATAGTAAGAATGAAACCAACGGCTGGGTGCATCATTTCTTTGAGCATGCTAACCATATCAGACACGAAGCTGCCATATTCTGATGAAGATTCTAGCGAGCTATCTAGCTGGATATTGAACCAGATATTGAAAGCGATAGCTGTGCCTATGGAAACTAGACCGCCAACTAGAGCGATACTTGCAGTAACGCTAGCTTTGATATTTCTGGCGAAGCCATATAGGGCACCACTAATAATACTAATAGCGCCACCTGCGATTAGCAGGATTGGGAAGGCAAGAGGGAAGCCTTCTTCGCCAGTTAAGGATTGTGTTTGGCCGCCAGCGCTTGCACTAAAGAAGCCAGCGTCGGCTGATTGACCCCAGAAGCTAATCGAAATCCATGGAAGGAAAACGGCTAGGATGCAGACTGCACCAAATACCATCAGGGCAATACCAAGAATTGTTTTAATGATATTCTTATTCATTAATTATTCCTTATGGTTAATATTTACTATATATTATAGCATTCATGCTTATGTTTAGGGTAGCTTTTCAAGGCTTATGCTAATTGAAAAATGCTGTGCTACAATTAAAGAATAATGAGTGTATTGTTTGGAGTTATTGTAGGTTTATTTATGCTCGTGTTCTTGGTAACAGCGCACGAGTTTGGCCACTTCTTGATGGCTAGAAAAAACGGGGTAGAGGTAGAAGAATTCGGCATCTGCTTCCCACCAAGAGCTTTGTGTTGGCGCAAGGTTGATGGTAAGTGGAAACGCATTCCAAAGAAGCAATGGAAAAAGATGCCTGGCGAAGGTTTGGTTATCTCTCTGAACTGGTTGCCGATCGGTGGTTTTTGTCAGATGAAGGGCGAAAGTGATGCTGCTAAGGAAAAGGGTAGTTTTGGTCGCGCTAGTTACTGGAGAAAGACTAAGATTCTGTTTGGCGGTGTTGCTGCAAACTGGCTAATTGCCTTTGTGATTTTGACGGCTTTGGCCATTACGGGTATGCCACAGTTTTTAGATAACCAGTTCGAGATTGCTTCGGATAGCCGCGTAGTAGTAACGTCGCCGGTCGTCCTGAGCGCCATTAAGTCTGATAGTCCTGCTGCAAATGCTGGCTTTCAGGAAGGCGATACTATTAAGCGTATCGGTCGTGATATGAACGTCGTATGCGATAAAGCACCATGTCCAACTACTGGCACGATGGAAAAAGATATCAATATGCCTAGCGATTTTACTGATTATACGAAGCAGTATCCTGGCCAGCGCGTTGTGATCTATTATGAGCGCAACGGTGAAGAAAAAAGCGCTTCTGTGAAGTTAAATGAAGAAGGTTCGGAGTATCTCTTTGGTGCAGTACTTAGCGGCTCATCTGTACATAGGAGCACTTGGAGCGCGCCAATCGTTGGTGCAGGTTTGACCTTGCAGCTAACAGGGGAAACTTTCAAGGGCGTAGGGACGCTTTTGGTGAATTTGGTGACTGGAATAGTAAAACAGGTAAGTCCAGCGTCTGAAACGCGTCAGGAAGGCTCTGAAGCGCTCAAATCGGCAACTGATGGCTTGAGCGGTCCTGTTGGTATTATTGGAATACTATTTCCTGCATTTGTGAGCGATAGCGCAACCAGCGTATTCTTCTTGGTGGCTATCATTTCGATCTCCCTTGCTTGTATGAATGTTTTGCCAATTCCTGCACTTGATGGCGGTAGATGGCTACTAATTACAATCTTTAAACTACACAAGAAAGAGCTTACGAAAGAGAAAGAAGAGAAGATTGTTGGCCGTGCATTTATGGCGATTATTATTCTAGCTTTGATCGTGACCGTAATCGATGTAATGCGTCTTGTGCAAAGGTAGGGAGGAGATATGACGACGACGAAACAATCTGTAAAGAAAAAGAAAGCAGATAAAGTACTAGGAACTGATAAGAAGCCTGCAGGGAAGGTTGTTTCTGTAGTTCCAAAAGAGAAAGTTGTTGTAAAAGTTTCTGCCGAAGAAGAGGTAGAAACGGGCTACTATGCAAAGATTCGTGAGCTAAAGAAAAAGTGGCGTAAGCAAGAAAAGAAGAGCAAAGGTTGGAAGATTGGTCTTGGGGTTCTAAGATGTCTTCTTCTATCTGCATGGGTGGCCGTAGCGTTGTTTGGTTCGCAATATCTTGTTATGGGCGCTTTGATTATTTTGAACCGTGTATTTGGTGTACAGTTTGTTGATAATGCAACTTTCGAGACGATTCTCTCTGCGATTATTTATGTCGTCTGTCTTGCAGTTACGATATTCCTGCCATGGCTTGTTTTAAAAGAGAAAACAACGCGCGATGAGCTGGGTCTTCGAGGTTTGCTTACCTGGACAGATATTGGTTTGGCGCTAGTGGGCTTTGTTTTGTCTTTGATTATTGCATTCGTAATTACTGCGATTATGCAGTGGCTATTGCCATTCGTCGACTGGGAGCAGAAGCAGGAAGTTGGTTACGAGAATATATCCGGTACGAAAGATATGCTGATGGCATTTATTGCGCTTGTCGTGATTGCTCCGATTGCAGAGGAAATCGTCTTCCGTGGTTGGCTATATGGCAAACTACGACTAAGGATTTCTGCTTGGCCGGCAATTCTTTTAGTGTCCGTCTTGTTTGGCGTAGTACATCTACAGGTTAATGTTGCTGTGTCGGTTGCTTCGATGAGTCTAGTTATGTGCTTGATCCGTGAATATACAGGGACGATTTGGGGTGGCATGTTGGTTCATATGTTTAAGAACGGCTTGGCCTATTATCTACTCTTCGTACATGGTATAGCTTGAGAGCGGGGAAACTGATGCCGGAACTTCCAGAAATTGAGACGATAAGGCGTGGGTTACAGGGGTTAATATTGAACAAAAAAATTGTTCAATGCTGTGTTTTGTGCGAAAAAAGCTTCAGGGGTGAGAGCGATAGCTTACAGGGGCGGGAATTCGTAAAAATTGACCGTAAGGGCAAGGCTTTACTTCTTAGGTTAGATGACGGACGGACTGTCCTTGGTCATATGCGTATGACTGGTCAGATGATATATGTTGATAAGGATGGGCGTTTTGCGGCTGGCCACCCAGACGGTAACTTTATTGCTGAGATGCCGAGTCACCATACGAGGGTTTATTTTGAGTTTGAAGATGGCTCGCATCTGTATTTTAACGATCTTCGAAAGTTTGGATTCTTGGCAATTATGTCTGAAAAAGATCTTAAAAACGATAAGTTTTTGAGCGAACTTGGGCCTGAGCCTTGGGATATGCGCGAAGATGATTTCTATGAAATGTTAAATCGTCATAAAAACACATCAATTAAGGCGGTTTTATTAAACCAAAAGCTAATTTGTGGGCTTGGAAATATTTATGTTGACGAAGCTTGTTTTAAATCCAAAGTTTTTCCTGGACGAAATGCTGGAACTTTGACGCGTGCGGAATCTGACGAATTATTAGTCGCCGCGCGTGATGTTATGACACGTGCGATTGAGTCTGGCGGCTCGACTATGAAGGACTATGTGAAGCCGGACGGCTCGCGTGGAAATTATTTGGATAAGTTTGCACAAGTTTTTAGACGCGATGGCGAAGCTTGCACGCATTGTGGAACAAATATTTTAAAAATTCGAGTAGCTGGACGTGGTACGCATTTTTGTCCGAAATGCCAGCCTGGATACAAGGAGACTAAGTAATGCCGATTAAGATACTTCATGGCACGGACCGAGAGGCGATGATGCGAACCGCTAAACGTATTCTCGGGGATAATTATGAGGTGGTTGAGACTGAGAATATCGACCTATCTGATTTGGATTCGATATTTAGAGGTGTTAGCTTGTTTGATGATGGCTCTGGGCGAAAGATTTTGATCAAAGATTTAAGCTCGAAGCCGGAGTGTTTCGAGAAACTACCAGATTATGCTGACACTAGCTTCAATGTGGTTGTTGTGAACGATAAACTGAATAAGACTTTTGCCTACGTAAAGAGTGTCTTTGCCTGTAAGGATATCGAGGTCGAAGAATTTATAACAACCGAGGAAAAGACTCGAGATAAGTTTGAAAACTGCAAGCCCTTCCAGGATGCTTACGCTGGGCGCGGTGCGGATGCTATTAGGAAGCTTCGTAAGATAGAATCTAGATCTGCGGCACCACTGATTATTGGTACAATGGCTGGTCAATGTATTAAGTTGATTGATGGCAAAAACAAGAAGCCCGTTCAGGCATTAAAAATTATTGCGGAAGCGGATATGATGACTAAGAGCTCTGGTATTACGGATATCTGGATGCCAGTAGAATGGGCACTGCTTGAGATTTCTAAGCTATAAGGAGGTAAATATGAAGGTATTGCAGCTAAATGTTTGGACTGGACGTATGAAGGGTGCGTTGTCGAGGTTCCTGAGAGAAAACGATTATGACGTAGTTTGTCTTCAGGAGGCGGTTTGGAGCAAAGAGGCGCCAGATCATCTCGCACATTTTGCGGATACGGTTGATGTCTTGAAAGAGGCCGGCGGTTTTGATTATGAGGTGCGTCAGTCTAACTGGGGTGTCCGTATGCTTGATGGCACGGCGGTTATTGAGCAAGGCAATGCAATCTTGAGCAAGATTCCAATCGTAAGCTCCGAGGCGCCATGGATTCACGGTGCTTATAGTAACGAGATGAATTATGCTAAGGAGTGGCATGCGCAAGTTGAAAAACAGGGTTATGGCGCAATTATCGCGAAACTAGAAAACGGTTTTACGATTGTGACGCATCATGGCTATTGGCAGGCGGATCCGCTCGGCAATGAGGTGTCGGTTGAATGTGCACATAAGGTGGCAGATTTGATTCGCGATATAGATAATAAGTTGGTATTTTGCGGTGATTTGAATCTTGAAGCGGCGGCGCCAGCAATGCGCGAGTTTGATTTCTTGAAAGATTTGACGGCCGAGACTGGTACGAAGCAGACTTTAATGAATCTAAAGTTTGTAAAAGATGTAGCTTGCGACCATATTCTTATATCGAATGATCTTGAATGGAGTAACTTTGAGGTTCATAAAGAGCTCGTTTCGGATCATGCGGCAGTAAGTGTCGAAATTAAAGAATAAAAAATAAGCCCTTACGGGCTTTATTTTTTTACTTAGGCTGCGTGAACTTCTACGCGAGTGCGTGGAACGCTTTTACCTGAGAAGTGATTCTTTTTGGTCTTAACGAAGACGACTTTGCCATCGATTGCAGCATGGATGGTGAAGTTGCGGCTCATGAACGTGCCTGGGCCAGCGATCTTCGTAGCGCCGGTTTGACGAACGAGTACTTCGCCAGTGCGAACGGTCTGACCACCAAAACGCTTGACGCCTAGGCGCTGACCAGCGTTGTTGTGTAGGTTTTTGCTGGTACCGCCAGCTTTGACATGTGACATACTACTACTGTTTCCTTAAAATTAATAATTTGCGCGCAACGATCTGCCCGTCTCTGTAATAGAGAAGGTCTTGACTCGCTGCGTGCTTATACTGAAGGGTATTATACCCAAGTTTCTCGATTTCGTCAAGGATATTTACCCCTTCATAGTGCCCATTTGGACGTAGCCAAGCTGGAGTGGCTAGACAGAGTGTGGTTCCGGAGGCAATTTGTGTGCCAATATTCTTCAAAAAGCTGGTTAGAAGAGCTTTTGTAGACTGTTGGTATTCCTTTAGTTTGATGCCGCTTGGCGCCTGTGATAGTGGGTGGCCAAGGTAAATTTCGCTGGCGATGCAGTTAACTTTGGTAAGATTCCAGCTATGATCAGTGGCGTCGCCTGGCTCTAGGTAGAGTTTTGGCGCATCTTTTTCTTGTAATTCTGGCGTGCGGTTAGTGAGCCAATCCATGTTTTTCTTGGAATAAGAAATCATCTTTTCGCTAAGGTCGGTGCCATAGGCGGAATAGCCCATGAGGGTGGCTTCCTGCAAAACAACGCCAGTACCACAGAATGGATCAAGAATGACGAGATCTTTTTGGTCTTGATTTTCTTTTTTGAATTCGCCAACGGCAATGTTGATTAGGATTTGGGCTAGCTTTGGTGGAAGCATGCCAACAAAAGCGTCGCGGGCTGGACGTTCGCGGTCGCGCTTGGCATAGGCAGTGATATTTTGCGTGCCAATAGAAACGGCGAGGTGATTGTTGAATTTTAGGATTTCGATGTGGTTTAGCTTCTCGCCAAGCTGGTTGTGATGGGATGCAGCGGAGCTAAGAACCGGACCGTCGTTGTTCGGTATTAGGCGAACATTGCGACCATGACGCTTGAGAAGATTCTTATATTTGAGCGCAAGTGTCCAGCTGGATTTTTTGTTGGCTTTGGCGGAATAGTCTGAGATGCCGAGGGTGATTTTGCCTTCTGGAAGTTTAGCGAGATAATCCGTGACGGATTCTTCAAGGATTTTTCCGGCTTTAATAGAGCCACCAAGATGTTCAAGATTAAGACTGTCTGTTTCGACGAATGCAATTTCTGGTGCTACTTTTTTAACATTTTCGCTGCCAAAAAGCGCCTCGAGTTCAACGAGGGAAAGTTTTGGCTCGCGACCTAAAATTAGCATAAAAATCATATGTTATAATTTTATCATGTTTAAGAAGATTCTTAGTGCTGTCACCCTTATTTTGGTGGTAGTAATTGGTTATAGCACTTTTTCTGAGGTCGTTACGATTGATGGCCGGGAAATGACAATGTTCCAGGCAACTGTCGATGCCTTTAGGGAATTGAATATCTGGGTGCTTCTTCTTTTGATCCCAGAGCAGTTCATGATGTATTTTGCGGCCGGTCAGATGTATTTCTCGTTCTTGAAACAGCGCAGAAAAATGAAGGTTAGTAATCTAAAACTAACGCGTATTTCGCTCGAAATTAACTTTGTAAACCACACGATGCCAAGCGGTGGTATGAGTGGCCTAGCATATCTAATCTGGCGCCTTCGTGAGCTTGAGATCTCGGCTGGTCAGGTGAGCTTTATTCATGGCCTTCGCTATGCAATTTGCGCGGTCGGCAATGCCGTCCAGACGATGATTGCGATTATTATTGTGCTGATTGCAGGCTGTGTTCGCCCTGGAAATGGTTGGTATTTGTGGCTTGCTGGTGGTATTGCGGCAGGTATCCAGCTTTTGATTGTTATTGCCGTTCTTGTTCTTAGAAAACAGAAGAATGTTGATTTCTTGAAGGATAAGCTTGCGAACCTCGCAGATAAATGGCAGAGGCGTAAGAGTCAGAATAGGGCTAATAATCCAGAAAAACCAGCCAAGAAGAAAAACTTTACGCGCGAGAATGTCGAGCGGTTCTTTACAGATATGCGTTCGGATTATCTAGCGCTCATGCGAGATAAGAATATCCTGAAGAAGCCAATTATTTGGGGCTTCGTATTCTCGTTCTTGGAACTTGCGACTTACTGGGTTGTAGGCTGCGCGCTTGGTCATCCAGAGATTTTGCCTCAGATTATGATTGCCGAAGGCGTAGCAAGCGTTGTTGGTACGGTTATGGTAACACCTGGTGGCCTTGGTGGTTATGAAGGTGCTTTCGTGGCAGTTTTGGTGGCTACCGGCGTAGATCTTTCGATTGCAACGATTGTAGTTATTGTGACTCGTATTGTAGTTTTGACGCTCACAATCATGAGTGGCCTTGGATTCTATCAGCAAGCACTTATGTCTAGCGATAGCCGCTTTGATGTTGGTAGGGTACGCGAAATGGAGCGTAAAGAAGAAGAGCGTCGCCGTAAAGAGGAAGAGGTTTTGAAAGCTGATGCTGCCAGAGAATCTCTAGAAGAGCAAAAAGCTCATTTCGTTAAGGAAAAGCCAGCAGAAGAAAAGGCCAAAGAGGCTTCTAAGCCTGAAACAAAGGAAGTCGAGACGAAGGCCTAAAATGGACAACCCTGTCGTATACTCAGTTACAGAATTTCAGGCGATTTGTAACCAGATTATCGAAAACGCTTTTACTGGCGCGATTATTGAGGGCGAAGTTGCGAACTTTAAGCTCAATCAGGGCAAGTATGTGTTCTTTGATTTGAAGGATGCTGAGTCTAGCGTGGGCTGTTTTATGATGGCTTTTTCGCTCCGTTTTCCGCTTGAAGATGGAATGAAAGTCAGGATTCGAGCGCTCCCTAAACTTACAAAGTGGGGTAAGTTTTCTTTGACGGTTCAGGCGGTCGTGCCAGTTGGCGAAGGAAGTATCAAGAAGAGCTTGGAACTACTCAAAAAGAAGTTGTCTGAAGAAGGTTTGTTCAAGCCAGAACGCAAGCGCCCACTTCCGAGTGAGATTAGCGAAATTGGCGTGATTTCTAGCACGCAGGCGGCGGGCTATGCAGATTTTTGTAAGATTTTGAACGAGCGTTGGGGTGGCTTGAAGGTTCAGGTAGCACATACGCAGGTGCAGGGCGAGGTTGCGGCCGATCAGATTATTCGTGCTTTGCAATATTTTAACGAGCGTAGCGAAGTGCAGGTGATTGCCTTGATTCGAGGTGGCGGTAGCGCTGATGATCTTGCGGTATTTAACGATGAGAAGTTGGTTCGCGCTGTGGCGGCCAGTAAGATTCCGGTTATTACGGGTATTGGTCATGAGATAGACGAAAGTCTTTGTGATTTGGCGGCTGACGTTGTGGCTTCGACGCCAAGTAACGCAGCCCAGATGTTGTCTAGAGACAAGAACGAAATCATTGATGCGAGCTGGGGAAACATCCAGCGTATAAATAATTTGCTCAATACCAGAATCGATGAAAAATACAGGGAAATTAGAGATTTGAAGCTTGAAGCGAAACGCCAAATTGATGTAAAGATTACAACATTCCAAAGAGATATCGAGGGTATTTTGCGCATTCTAGAACAGTTTGATCCTGAGAAGGTTTTGCAGCGTGGTTACGCGATAATTAGCGGCAAACTCGACGTAGGAAGTGTTGTAGATATTACAACAAATAAGAAAACGATTAAGGCAGAAATTAAAGAAATTAAGGATAGGAATTAGAAAGGATTTTATGGTAGCAAACAGCGACAATAAGAAAATTAGCAAAAAGATTGATGAACTTAAAGCTGGCGTTGACTGGTTTTATTCGGACGAATTTCAGCTTGACGAAGCAGCTGATCGTTATAAAAAGCTCAATTCTTTGGCTCAAGAAATTGAAAAAGATTTAAATGGATTAAAGAACGAAATCACTGTAATTGACAAAGATTTTAGTAAATAGTTGCCTTGCGAAATCGCTTTAGCTTTTATATAATTTTGTTATGAATCCGAATTCGGTTAATCCTTATGCGAACCCTTATGGTTCAGCTCCAAATGTGGGTGTTAATAATCCCACTGTAAAACATCCTGTCAACATGCAACCTGGCGGCGATCTTGATACGTCTAAGTTCAAACGCCGTGATTCTGGCGCTCTCGGAAGGCTTATTGCGCTTGTTATTGGTTGTTTGCTTGCGTCGGCTGCAATTATCGCATTGTTGATTTTCTTCTTGAAATCCCGCGATATCGATCTAAATAGCGAATCTTGGACTGCAAAAGCAATTGAATCCGGCAAGCTTGAACAGCAGCAAGAAGATGATGCTCGTTATCTCGAAGAAGACAAGAAACCATTTATTGAATTCAAGGGTGTTCCGAGCGATTTGGGTGCGCTAAGCTTTACTTATCCAAGAACTTGGAGTGTTTACGTAGATGAAGATGGTTCGAATCGTAGTGAGTATTCTGCATACTTTAGACCATCTGAAGTTTTGCCAACCGATAAGGAAAGCTCGCGCTATGCCTTGAGGCTAAAGATTGTTGATCGTCAATATACCGAGGTTCAGGCGGAATATAATAACAATGAAGGTTTAACGGCTGTTGTTGGCGGTACGACAAAGTCTGACAATGGCGTCTCGATGATTCGCTATGACGGTACGATTGACGAAGGTATTACAGGTAGTGTTGTACTTGTAGAAATCAACGATAAGACTGCAATCTTGCAGACCGATGCAGATACCTACAAAGACGATTATGAGCTCGTTTTGAAGAGCCTCAAACGCAATAATATGTTCTAGAAATTTTACAGGGGGGATTCTCTTTGATTCTTTTTGGTGTAGAATAGAGACATGGAGAGTGAGGTATTTAGCGCTAATTCTGGCGCAATTGTTGTTGCGCACGAGCTAAAAGCGCCGCTTAGTTTGATGCGGCAGCTTGCCTTATCTCTAGAGCTTGAAGATTCGAAAGAAGGCGTTAATGAAATTGGGCGCCAGATTGCTGCAACTAGCGAACGTGCGCTTCGCCAGGTTGAAGATATGATAAAGGTCGCTCGTCTTGACGACGCTTTGTTCGAGATGGAGCCAGTTAACCCACGTGTGGTTTGCGATGATGTTGTAAACGAACTTTGGAAGCTGTTCCAGTTTAATCGTCGCGAGCTTAAGGTTTATTACAGGAATCGTAGGCGCCTCGTGATTGCGAATCCGCAGCTACTCTATTCGGTTTTATATAATTTTTGTATCAACGCCATGAACTATGGTGGCGAGGATTTGCCGAGCGAGATTATTATTTCAGATAAAAGCACGGACAGGATTCGTGTCGAGGTGCGAGATTATGGCCCGGCGATTCCGACAAAGATTTGGCGCGAGATCAGGAAGGGCTTGGTCGGTCGTCCGATGGATATTTCGATGCGTCCTGGCAGTTCTGGACTCGGTCTTTATATTGCAGCAAAGTTTACGAATTATATGAATGGTAAATTTGGCTTAGTTCGTCATCGCGACGGAACGAGTTTTTATGTTGAGCTTAATGTTAGTGGTCAGCTAAGTTTGGTCTAATGAAGAAGGTTTTTGTAATTGAGGATGATAGGGGCTGGGAGAGCTACTACAAGCGCATTTTGAGGGGCTACGATTTGTCTTGCTTTCATGATGGCGTAGAGGCGATTGCGGCGATGGATGAGCAGGTGCCAGATCTCGTGCTTTTGGACGTGCTTTTGACTGGGCCGACTGGCTTTGCTGTGATTCATGAAATGCGCAGCTTTACGGAGCTTGAGAAGGTTCCGGTGCTTTTGGTGTCCAGCGTTGAAATGGGAGATTTTTCGAAAGAATATGGAATTGCAGGATATCTAAATAAAGCAACAATGACACCAAGGTCGTTGCTTGACATGGTGAAATATAGCCTGACGGAGGCGACAAATGACTGATAAGCAAAATACCGGTCGAGACATTAGGACGCGAGCGATCGTTTTAAGGCGTACAGATTATGGCGAGGCGGATAGGATTTTGCAGCTTTTGACGCCAGACGGAAAACGTAGCGTGATTGCGCGTGGTGCGAGGAAAGAAAAATCTAGGCTGGCGGGTGGTATCGAACTATTCTCTGTGTCTGATGTTTTAATCCATAGCGGACGTGGCGAGTTGGGGATTTTGACCGGCGCGAGACTTTTGGAATATTATGACGGCTTGGTTAAAGATTTGGATTTGATTGAACAAGGTGGCGAGCTGATGCGAGCGGTAAACGCGCGCGCAGAGCACGTGGATTCGCCAGATTTCTTTGATATTGTGCAGCAGAGCTTCCGTGCGATGCAGAAACGCGTAGAGGGAGGCTCTGGGCGTTGGAAAGACGTTCTGAGGGCTTGGTGGGGCTTGAATTTGGTCAAGGCGAGTGGTGAAGATGTAAATCTGAGCTTTGATGCGAATGGCGACAAGTTGGTGGCTGACGGTAGATATTATTGGGATGAAGAAAGCGTGGCATTGATGCCTGCGAAGGCTGGTAGGGTTAATGCTGAACATATCAAGCTCATGCGTATTATGCAGACCGGGCAGGCGGAACTAGCGCTCAAAGTTAAAGGGGCGGACGATTTGATTGACGAGATTTTGTATATTGTAAAATGCGTAGAACGTTCGACTAAGATATAATAAAAATATATGGAACAATTTGATACACTTCAGTCGGCAGCGGCTACTTTTCAATCGATGGGTTGCCACGGCTCAGAAAACCATTATGTCTTTGCGTCAGATCAGGTAGTTCAGAGCGCAAGTGGCGCTTACTATGGTGGTGGTCTTGTAGGCTACGCAATTGGCAACGCGGTTCAGGCTAACAGCTCTAAACAAACTTTGTTTCCTGAACGCTACTTGTTTGTAATGCTAGACGTTACGGAAACTGGTATTGGTGCACTTGCAGTCAAGAAAAAGGGTCTATTCAAGAAATGGAATACTGCGCAGGTTATTGAAGGTTCGCAGCTATTTTATGTGCTTTATAGCGATATGCAGAGTATTAGTATAAAGAAAGTTATTGGTGGTGCAATGATTGAGTTTACGCTCAAAAATGGCGCAGTTTACCAGATTAGGCTTTCGCCACAGGTCAAAAGTCTTGATTATCAGACGCAAGAATACAATGCAATTTTGGCAAAGTTTAGTGTAGCTGCCTAAAGCTTAAAACGTGAGCAATCCCACAAGGAAGACTTGTGGGATTTTGGCTTTATTCGTATCTGTTATATAATAGGAATGTTATGGCAAAAATGGAAGATATTGTAAGTTTATGTAAACGTCGTGGCTTCATTTGGCAAGGTTCTGACGTTTATGGCGGTATGGCTGGTACCTGGGATTTTGGTCCTCTTGGTGTCGCGTTGAAGCGCCGCATTATGAATACCTGGTGGAGCTACTGGGTAGAAAGTCGTGACGACATGTATGGTGTCGATGCGGCTATTATTATGAACCCAAAGACGTGGGAGGCCTCTGGCCACACAGCAACTTTTGCAGACCCACTTGTAGAATGTAACGAGTGTCATGGTCGTTTCCGTGCAGACAAGCTTGTTGAGGGCGCAAACGAAAGCATTTCAACAGAAGAATTTAAAGCAAAGAACGCAAAGTGTCCAACTTGCGGCAAGGTTAACTGGAGTGATATCCGCAAGTTTAACATGATGTTCCAGACACATGTTGGCCCTGTTGACGATGATTCTTCTATCGCATATCTACGCCCAGAGACTGCTCAGGGCATCTTTACGAACTACAAGAACGTAGTTGATACGATTTATCCAGATTTGCCA
This sequence comes from uncultured Candidatus Saccharibacteria bacterium, assembly GCA_946530965.1. GTDB lineage: Bacteria > Patescibacteriota > Saccharimonadia > Saccharimonadales > Saccharimonadaceae > UBA2834. The sequence goes on along the minus strand of CAMNAK010000001.1, from coordinate 486,676 downwards.
TTTGGTCTTGCTCAGCAAGGTAAAGCTTTTCGTAACGAAATTTCGCCTCGCGATTTTGTCTTGCGCGACCGCGAATGCGAACAGATGGAGATCGAGTATTTTATTAATCCATCAACTTGGGAAGAAAACTTCAAGCAGCTACATGATGCCTATCATAAATTCTTGACCGAAGAGATGGGCCTTGATGCTAATATGATTCATGACTTTGAGGTTGCTCCAGAAGATCGTGCGCATTATTCCAAACACACGATTGATATTATGTTTGATTATCCAAACGGTCAGGAAGAGCTTATGGGCTTGGCGTACCGCACGGATTTCGACCTTATGAATATCCAGAAGGCAAGCAACAAGAGCATGGAATATATTCCAAAGGGTGGTGGCGAGCGTTTTGTCCCTCATGTTATTGAGCCTTCGATTGGTGTTGAGCGTTTGCTTCTCGCAGTTCTAAGCTGCGCATATAAGGTAGAAGAAAAAGACGGCAAGAAGCGCACGATTTTGGCTTTGCCAGAGAACTTGGCACCATATCGCTTCTGCGTATCGCCACTTCTAAAGAACAAGCCAGAGCTAGTAAATAAGGCTCGCGAGGCCTATGATCTTCTTCGCAAGAAGTATGGCAACGTTACTTGGGACGATTCTGGCAATATTGGTAAGCGCTATCTCAAACAGGACGAGATTGGTACGCCAAAGTGTGTTGTCGTCGACTTTGACTCGCTTGAGGATGATTCGGTTACGATTCGTGATCGCGATACAACCGAGCAGGTTCGCGTAAAGATTGCTGAGCTATAAAAAGAATCCGCTCCGAAAAGGGCGGATTTTTGACTGTAGGAAATCCCGCTGATAGCAGCGGGATTTCCTGTGAGGTAATAAATAGTATTGCAATTCTAAAATGCTTATGCTAATATGAGATTATAAAAGGTCAAAAATAAACATACAAATTTTGGGAGAAAAAGTATGGTTAGGTTTACGCATAAGCGTGCGCTAGTGTGTGGCGCAGCAGCGTTTGTGACGGCGGCGGTCGTGTTTGTCGTCACTTTGGTTATTAATAATTTTTCTGCTTTTGCAGCAACGATCAATGTGCAGTATAGCGGCACTAGTGGTAATTTTTACTCTAATTATTTTACCGTTGATAATAAGCCCGCCTACTGTTCTTGGCACGCAAAAGCGGTTCCTACCGGCAATGCTTCTCAGATTAGGAATGTTGATGTTAATACGTCGAACGCGACGTCTCTAGACAAGCTCGTCTATAAGGTTATCTATTATGGCCAGATTAACGGCTATACGCATCAGCAAATTGCTATTGCGATCAATAATGCCAACAGTAAAGCTGGTGCAGGCCCAAATTGGAACAATCCGGGCTGGTCTGGCTATAATAACGGCTATGTCATTACTGATGGTCAGGTCAACGGCGCAACAAGCGAAGCTGGTCGCGTTAGCAAGAGCGATCTTTTGACTCTAGCGGAGAATAATAATCTTCCTGTCGGCAAAAACATGCATCTTATTATCTGGTCGAACAACAATAATAGTACACAGAATCTCTCCCAAATTACTTATGAAACTGCAGTTGAAGAAAAGTTCAATGTCTCTGTTGTAAAGCATTGGAACGACACTGATGCAAACTCTGACCTTCATAATGTCTTTAATATCAATAGCGTGAGTGCAGATATCGTTCCTCATTCTGCAAATATCTCGATTACTGCTAAGGTTAAGGTTTCTTATAATGGTACAACCAAGGATTTGAGGGAATTTCCTTTGAATCATGGCAACAACTATACTAATGGCGAGAATAATATTAGCTGCCATAAAGTAAAGAGTGATTTGTTTGGTGTTACAAATGACTATTCTTGTAGCGGTCTATCCTTATCTACGGAAGAGACTGTAGTTCCTGTGATATATGAATCCACTTTCAGTAGCTCTGTCGATCATCAAAGTGTAGATGTTTCCAATGACGTAACGGCTGCATTTATCATCGACAACCAATTTTATACGACGCACGTAAATGCTACGAAGACTTGGAACGATAAGGGCGGCGAGCGTCCAAGCTATATTACATTTGACGTCAGATATCGTCTTGCAAATAGCACTTCTGACACCTGGGCTACATTTAAGCGCTATGAAAAGCTTCGGATTAGCGGAGATAGTCCAGAGCACTTTACGTTCACGAATCTCCCAGCATTTTTGAAGATTAATGGCAAATTTGAACTTGTAGAATATAAGGCATTTGAGGTTGCCTTGTATGATGCTAACCAAAACGACGTGACAAGCGCATATGAAATGACCGAAGGCGCTGTTACAATTGCAGATTTGACTTCTGATGGCAAAGTTATTGCACGTGCCACAACCCAAGATCTAATTAATGACGACTTAATCTCTCTTCCGGTAGAAAAAATTTGGGTCGGCGACGAAAACTATCTTGAGGATCGTCCAGAATATATTGACGTAAATCTAATGTGTGGCGATAATGTTGTTCTTGATGACCAGGGTAATCCTGTTAAGCTCACCTTGAATGAGGGTAATGGTTGGAAAGGCGAGTTTGCTGGCGTTATTAGAAGCGGTTGCAGCGATTCGGCTGGTTATCGTGCGGCAGAAGTTTCTGTACCTGAAGATTATACTGCTTATGAAGTTGAAGAAGACGGAACTTGGAAACTTTATAATTATCATGGCATTGACGTAAAAGTAAGAAAAGCATGGATTGGCGATAATCCTGATGTTCAGAGTCTATCGGTCGATCTTGTTTGTGATGATAACAGGAATCAAGTTGTAGCTAATGCAACTCTTAATCCAGACAATAACTGGGAATATAGCTGGTCTAATCGTGGTTATAACGAATGTTCTAATCATAAATACTATGTCTACGAACGTGGCTATAATGGCTCTTTCTCTCCAGCTGGTACAAAGACATCTTGGGATAGTGAAAATAAAGTCTGGATTCTTGAGCTAGATAACATCAAGACAATTGATATTCCAGTAGAGAAGGCCTGGGCAGGTCGCAGTAGTGATGTCGATGCTATGAAGTTTGAGGTCAAGGTTGTTCTTCTTTGTGAAGACAATAATGGCGATACGAATCCATATATGTATGATGCTTCGACTCGCGCTGAGCTTACTTTGAATGCCGCAAACAACTGGAAGGGCACTTTCACGAATATCTTGGGTGGTAATTGTAGAGGCTTTGGCATTGCCGAGAAATCTACGGACGGTACTACTCTTTATCAGGACGGCGATATGTTTACAAACAGTACTGCTGCCGGCGATTATAAGCTAAAGGTCCACTATACGGGTGATGCCGCAAATGGCTTTACTGTTACCAATGAAGAGATAATCGATATACCTGTTTGGAAGAGCTGGGATGATGAAGGTGATAATATCGATACGGATCGCCTAAAATCTGTTGAGGTTATTCTGTACTGCGTGAATGAAGGCAAGGAAGGCAAGTCCAAAATCGTAGAGGGGACTAAAACTCTTACGAAGGATAATAGATACCGGGAAAGCTGGACGAATCTAAGCACTTCTAAGTGTTCCAGCTATGAGGTAGAAGAAGTCTTGCCTCGCTCGCACGGTTATGATTCGACGTATTATTACGAATCTACTATTGCTGGAAGCGAAAAAGGTGGTTTCCAGATTACGAATACAAAGTATGTCGATGTTCCGGTTGTTAAGGTTTGGAATTATCGTGACCCAAGCAATATTCCAGATAGCGTAGATATTGTCTTGGTTTGCAATGATAGAGATGTTCCAAATACGCAAGTTACATTAACTAAAACTGCAAATCAGCGCCCAGATGGTACATGGTTCTATGATGGTTATAAGGGTCTTAAGGCTTCGGATTGTCCTGCTCGTGAGCATACTGCATATACTCACCATGGTTACACTGTTCGCGAAATTATCCCTCAGGGTGCTTCGTATAATGCAACAGTTACGATGGTGCAGGATGGTACGGTAGTTATCAAAAACAATGAAGAGTTTACAATTCCTGTCGAGAAGGTTTGGGATAGTGGTCGCTCTGTCGACGATTTGCCTGATGAAGTAGAAGTAAGCCTATTCTGTGGTCCATACTCCGTAGAAACTATCACGCTAAAAAAGAGTGAAGACTGGAGAGGTGAATTTGGTCTACTTACGACAGAAAGTTGCGTAGAGTCAGAAAGATATGAATTCTTCGTCGTAGAAAATACTGAAATTCCAGGCTTTATAACTACGATTGATGGCAATGCCGACGATGGTTTCACGATCACAAATACCGAATATACTCACCTTGAAGTTCATAAGACTTGGAGCAAGCGCGATACGACGCAGACTCCCGCAAGTTTGCAACTACAGCTTGTCTGTAAAGACGGCGGCGATACGACTACGATTGGCAATACGGTAACTATCACTGAGGCTGATGGTTGGAGCTATGATTTTACGAATCTAAAGACTTCCGTATGTAGCAATTACGATGTCGAAGAATATTTGAGGTATGCTTATAACTTCAAAGAAGTTAATCACTCTTTGGTGGATTCTACGGTAGATCTCACAAATAAGGAAATCATCTATATTCCTGTTGAAAAGGCTTGGACTATTAGCGAAGGTACTAATACGCCTGACGAAATCGAAGTGAGCCTATACTGTGGCGCTACAGATGACGCTAATAATTTCCGCCAGACGATTACGCTACAAAAGAGGTTTGATTATTACGGCCTATTTGGTCCATTTATGTATGATGAGTGTACTGCTGGTTACAATGTGACAGAAAATACTGAGCTCGATGGTTTTGAAAGCGTTGTTGTTGCTAACAGTGATGGTAGCTTCACGATTACCAATACAGAACATACCGATTTGTCTGTACGCAAGGACTGGGTTGTAACTTCTGGCAAGCAGGTTGAGCTTCCAAGGTCAGTTACTGTCGCTCTATGGTGCGAAGCAACCGATTCCGAGGTGGCCAATAAGCGAATTCGCTTGAATAGGCCAAACTATCAGGGCGGCTGGAGCAACCTAAGCGTTGACGACTGCGAAAGCTACGGTGTTCGCGAAGTTGCAGCGGATGGTTCGACAATCCTATCTACCGTTGGTGATCGCTATAATGATTACTTCTTCTTTGGCGGCGTTAGCGGCTCCGCGGCAGAAGGCTTCACAATTAAGAATACTTATGATGGTGTAGATATTGATGGCGAAAAGACCTGGATTTATACCGACGACTACGGCAACACCCAGACTGTTTCGAAGCGCCCAACACAGGTTACGATTAATCTGCTCCAGAACGATGTAGTTATAGATACTCAGGTAGTAACGGCCGATGCTTCTGGCAAGTGGAACTATAACTTTGATGGCTATCCACGCTATGATGCTAACGGCAATGCATATAGCTATGCAGTTGACGAAGTCGAGTTTGCCTACTACGAGAAGACGATAAATGGCTACAATATTACGAACCAGTATGCTCCAGAATATACGAGCGTTACGGCTGCTAAGGATTGGGCAACACTTAAAGATACTCAGCTTCCAGAGCAGGTCGAAGTTCGCCTATATTGTGGTGAGACTGATCTAGAACAACCACAATACATCACGAAGGCAAGCAACTGGGCAGCAGTAAGCTGGAATAACCTAGATGTTTCAGCTTGCGAAGCTGGCTATTCTGTAAAGGAAGTCTTGCCAGAAGGTAGCGAGTTTGCATCGAGCGTACGTGTTGGTAGTAATAACGAATATACTTTTACGAATGCCGAGACTGTAGATGTTCCTGTAAAGAAGGAATGGGTCAAAAAACAGAGCACGGCTTTGCCAGAATCGGTTACGGTTGGTCTATTCTGTGAATTAAATAACAATAAGACCAAGCTTGATGAACAGCTCTTAAGCGAAGCAAATAATTGGAGCTATACTTGGGCTGAGCGCAATGTTAAGAACGATAATTGCGAAGGCGGAGCATATATTGTCGATGAAATTTCGACTGTCGAGAACTTCGAGAAGACGAGCGTTGACTACACGGCAAGCACTGGTTATACGATTGTAAATACCGAGTTGACTTCGCAGAAAGTTATAAAGGTCTGGGAAGGTGATACTGCTCAGGACCGCCCAGGTTCGATTACGGCCGATTTGATGTGTGGCAATACTATCATTGACACAGTCGAGCTAAGCGAGGCCAATAATGTTGATGGCGACAATACTTGGGAATACATTTGGGATAATCTACTCGTCTCAGATTGTGCTCAGGGTTACTCGGTACGCGAAAGTGTAAACGTTCCAAATTATAAGACAAGCACTGAAACGCTTGAAGATGGCACGGTTGTAATCACTAACCGTCACACGACTGACGTTAAGGTCATTAAGGTATGGAAGAATGACAGCAAGGAAGATCGTCCGGGTTACATCGAGGCAAGTCTTCTTTGCGGCGACAAGACAATTGATACCGTAAAACTTAGCGAAGAAAACAATCTTGATGGCGATGATACTTGGGAATATACCTGGAAAGATCTATATGTATCTGATTGTGAGCAGGGCTATTCGGTAACAGAATCGATTGACATTCCTAACTACCACAAGACTATCAAGAAGCTAGAAGATGGAACTTTCGAGATTACGAACGAACTCGATAATCCAGAAACAAGCGATAATAAAATCTTGGGCATTGGTAGCATTGCTGGCCTTTCCGTAGCACTGCTAGGTGCTGGAGTCTTCGTCTCTAAGCGCTTCTTTGGGCGACGCTAGACATTAGACGCTAGTTATAAAAATCCCGCCTTGACTAGGCGGGATTTTGCATTGGGGCTGTTATTCGGTTTCGTGGCTTTTCTCATATCGCAGGATGATTTTTCTTGCAGCTTCTGCAAAGAGTAGTCCGACCAGGATGTTCGTCAGGGCAGCCTGGTACTCGTAAATCACTTTTTGATCTGTCAATGTTTCGATGTTTGAATGCATCGCGAATGATAAAGACGGATATAGAAGCGTAACGGCGTTGATGAGGTAGTTGTAGATCTTGTTCGTGCTATCCTGAACGTCGCAATAAGCGAGCAGGTTGGCTGTTGCCAAGAAAAGCACGCAGCAAATCGAGAGTGGCGCCATTCTTGTGACTAGATGCGTAAAGGAGTAGTGCCAAATGATGGCATAGACTCCGTAGAGCAGGGCCGGTATCGCAAGAGTAGCGATAGTGAGAATGACGCAATTGCGTAAAACTTGTTTTTTCATAAGTTGCCTCCTTTAAGGTGCGAGCGTTTAAAACGGATTCTATTATTATACCATAAAACGCTCAAAAATCAATATCTTTGCGGAGGCTAAAGAATGGTATGAAAAACTAGGATTTCTTTTTCTTGCTAGTGTCTTGGCTTTGTGGGGATTCTTTTTTGTGGGGACTAAAATTCGGGAAGATTGAGTTTAGCTGGGCCAGTAGTTTGTGTCGGGCGTGTTTGCTGAAGACTTTATCTAGCCAGCCTGGGTTTGGTTTTTGGTTTTTGGTGGTGACGATTTCGACGATGTCACCTTGGTTAAGCTTGGTGTTGAGGCTAACCATTTTGCCGTTTACAATAGCGCCAGTACAACTTGCGCCGATGTCACTATGGAGACGATAGGCGAAATCTAGAGGCATGGAACCTTTTGGTAGATCGATAATATCGCCGCGTGGAGTGTAGACGAAAATCTTGTCGGCAAAAAGATTAAGTTTGAGCTTCTTGGTGTCGACTTCTTGGCCAGAGGATAGCTTGGCGGCGGCTTCCTGAAGCTCACGAATCCAGAGAAGATTGGTTGGGAGCTTGCTGGCTTTGCCTTCGGCGTAATCTTTGGTGAGTTTTTGTTCGTTATAGAAGAAAGTGGCAGCAAGACCGCGCTCGGCGAAGTTGTGCATTTCTTTGGTACGAATCTGGAACTCTACGACCTGATGCTCTGGGGTTATGACGGTAGTATGGAGGGATTGGTAACCGTTGGACTTTGGTGTAGCAATATAATCTTTGATGCGGCCATCCATTGGCTTGAAAAGCGAATGAATAATGCCTAGAACTAGATAACAGGTTGTAACATCTTCGACGATAAAGCGAAGGGCGATAAGGTCGTAAATGCGGTTGATGTCCTGGTTGTATTTAGCAAGTTTTTTGTGCAAAGAATAGATGGATTTGATGCGGCCGTCGCATTCGTATTTGATGCCTTCTTTTTTGAGAGCGTCTTCGACGGCTTGTTTTGCGGATTTTAACTTACTGTCGGCAGCTTTGAGGCGCTCAGCGGTGAGGTTTTTGAGGAAGTCGTAGCGAAGCCTGTCTAGGTAGTAGAAGCTGGTTTCCTCGATCTCGACACGGACGTGACCCATCTGGAGACGGTCGGCAAGCGGAGCAAAGACCTCGAGTGATTCGCGGGCGATCTTTTGCTGCTTTTGTGGCGGCATTGCGGATAGAGTGCGTAGGTTGTGTAGGCGGTCAGCAAGTTTGATAATGAGGACGCGAACGTCTTGGCCGGTAGCAATAAGAAGCTTTAGTAGGTTGCTACTGGTTTCTGGAAGGTAATCGTCAAGATCGCGCATGCCTTTGCGGGCTTTGCCGAGTTTCGTAACGCCGTTAACAAGAAAAGCGACATCTTTTCCAAAAGTGTCCTCGATTTCTTTGAGGGTAAGCTCGGTGTCTTCGACGGTGTCGTGAAGAACGCCAGCAATAACAGTATCTTCATCCATGCCCCATTCCTGAAGGATTTTCATGACGGCGAGGGGATGGATAATATAAGGTTCGCCAGTCTTGCGAAGCTGGCCCTCGTGAGCCTTGGTGGCTATATCGATAGCTTGCTTGAGTTTTGGCGATTGTTTCATACCTTTATTATAGCATTATGTATTTTGGCAAGATAAAAGCCCCGTTTATCACGGGGCTTTACTGATACTATCGTTCGGTGGGTAAGCTAGGGGCTAGGCATGAGATGCCTGCATGTCTTCACGGGCGACGTCGATTGCCATAATGGTACTCTCGGCATGAGCGATTGTGGTTTTGAACGAATCGATAAATGCTTCGAGGTGGTGATTAGAAAGCTTGGGGGTTAGCTCTGTAATCTTCTGGCGAAGCGGGAAGGTCGCATTGGTAAAGCGGATGCCTTCCTGTACGATTTCGTTGTACTTTTTGTCTTCAGGCGTGGTTATTTCCTTGGGGGAGTCGCTGGTGGCGCTATTGATAATGTCGCAGTCGAGCTCGAGATCATCACGAAGATCAAGCAGCTCATCAATAAGGTCTTTGCGTTTGTCTGTGTACTGCATGGCGATTAATCCAGCGGTAGCACAGGCGCCAGCAATAACGGCTCCAGCGATTAAAAAGTAACTCTTGGACATTTTGTATCCTTTCTGACCGGGAGGAAAGAACGATAGTATAAAGGTGCACGAGGTTAAACCGGTCGATTTAAAAATTGTAATATAATCTGGGTAAAAGTCAAGAAAAACTCCCGCCGTGATGTGCGGGAGCATCGAGATTAGTACTTGATCAGATAAAAATCCTTTTCGGTTTCGAGGCGGATATAGAAGTTTTCGTCTTCGTCTAAGGCGCCCTGAATCATGCGGATAGTGCCAAAATCGTGTGTGTCTGACTCGAAGTTGCCCGCAACTCCGTGAAGCGTGCAGGGGTATTCTTTGTGCAGATGATGGCGAGGTTTTAGGGGTTTACCTTTCTTGTAGGCTTCTACGAAATCCTGAAGGATAATCGAGATTCCGGCAGTGTGGCCGTATTGATCGCTCACGATAGTGAAAGTATCAAGGATGTTTGCTTCTGATTTGAGAAAATGATGGATTCTAGGTTTCATCGTTTATCTCCTTTCTAATCTGGAAAAGTGCGTCTGTTTATGGATGGGAGTTATTGTAGTATATTTCCGCTTAAGTCTCAAGCTTGTGCGATATAATGAAGGTATGAAAATTTTTTCCTGGAATGTGAATGGTCTTAGAGCGGTTTTGAAAAAAGGTGCTTTGCAGGATTTCTTGGCAAAGTATAATCCAGATATTCTGTGTCTCCAGGAAACGAAGGCTAAACAAGGCCAGGCCGAGGTTGATCTGCCAGATTATATCGAGATTTGGAATTCGGCTGAGCGCGCCGGCTATTCTGGTACAGCGATTTTTACTCGTGTTGAGCCTATTGCTACGCGTGAAGGATTTTTCTCTGAACAGAATGATAATCCCGGTTGGGAAGATAGTTATGGTGATGCGAGGACTGAAGGCCGCGTACTAACGGCGGAATTTGAACAGTTCTATCTAATTAATACCTATGTCCCAAATGCGAAGGATGGACTAGAGCGCTTGAAATACCGTGAGCAGCTTTGGGATCCAGCGCTTTTGGAATATATCAAGACGCTCGAACAGACAAAGCCGGTGATTATTTGTGGTGATTTTAATGTCGCTCACGAAGAAATTGACTTGGCGCGTCCAAAGCAGAATGTTGGTCATGCCGGCTTTACGGACGAAGAGCGACAGGGTATGACGAATTATCTTAATTCGGGTCTAATTGATACTTACAGGGTGTTTCATCCGCTAGAGAGAAAGTATTCCTGGTGGTCTTATCGTGGGGGCGCTCGCCAGAATAATGTTGGGTGGCGTATTGATTATTTCCTAGCTTCTGAAATTTTGCGTGAGAGAATTAAAGCTGCGGATATCTTGGACGAAGTGCTCGGTTCGGACCACTGCCCAGTAATGATAGAGTACGACGAAGGTTTAAGAGCGATTTTAAATACTTCTTCCGAGGAAGCGGAACCTGATTATAGGGCGCATCTAAGGATGCTTGGTGCTTCGGCGATTGAGGCTGATAAAATAAGCGAATCTTCCGAAACGGACGAACTTGCCGATATTTCGGAAGAAGAATAAAATAGTGCTTATTGTAAACAAAAAATGAGTGATTTTGATTATTGGAAAAGACAGAGCAAAACAGCTTTGTTTCCAGAGGTAGATACTTGGCAGCCAGAGCAAAGGCGCTTTGCTGGCAAACTATTGATTATTGGCGGAAACAAGGGTGCTTTTTATGCTGCCGCAAAAGCTATGGAAACGGCTAACAAAATGGGTGTTGGCGAGGTTCGTGTTTTGCTCCCTGATTCTTTGCGCGGAAAGTTGCCAAAAATTCCTGAGATTTATTTTGCGAAGGCCGAAGCTTCGGGTGCTTTTGGCAAAGCATCGATGGCCGACATGTGGGAGCATTTGGCCTGGGCGGAAGCGGTTTTGATTGCAGGTGATTTGGGTCGTAATGCAGAAACGTCGGTGGCTTTCGCAGAGTTTATGAAGCATTGCGATAAGCCTGTGACGATTGCGCGCGATGGGGTTGATGTTTTGATTCCTGATGTTATGAACTGGGGAATGCGCGACGAGAAGACAACCTTGTTCTTAACGATGCCGCAGCTCCAGAAACTTCTTCGAACTTTGTATTATCCAAAAGTTATTACGTTATCGATGCCAACTAATCAGTTAATTGAGACGTTGCATAAGTTTACTTTGAGTTTTCCGCTTAGTTTAGTTACTTACCATAATGATCAGATCGTAATCGCGAATGATGGCGTGGTTGTTTCGGAAGATATTAATGATACGGATTATACGCAGATTACATTCTGGGATGGCAAAATCATGGCACGTTCGGCCGTTTTGTCGTTATGGAATAGAGAATTATCTTTGGAAAAGGTGCTTTCGAGGGCAATTTTGTGAAGCTAAGTCAGAATTATGATTATCTGCAGGCTAAAGCCGAGCCTTATGCAGAAGATATTTTAACTCATGATAATTTTTTGAGTATGCAGAACTATTACCAGCATGGCTCAGTGTCGACTTGGCAACACGTGCTAAGGGTGGCTTATTTTGCGCTTGAGATTAATAGAAAAATGCATCTGCATTGTAATAGGCGTGATTTGGTACGTGGCGCGCTCCTTCATGATTATTTCCTGTATGACTGGCATGATCACGCAGCGGAGCTAAATGAGCACCCGAAACTACACGGTTTTTATCATCCGACGATTGCTTTAAAGAATGCCAAAAAAGATTTTGATCTTACAGCACTCGAATGCGAAATCATTTACAAGCATATGTGGCCACTAACTTTGACGCATGTGCCAACAAAACGCGAAGCTTGGGTTGTCTCGATGGCCGACAAGTGGGCGTCGTTCTATGAGACTATATTTTGTCGCTAAAACGCTCGTGGTATAATTTATTTATACTAAGTGGAGTTTTTAATGGAAGAAGGAAACGGTGGCGCAGTAAATGTGTCTAATGTTGATGCGGGTGGTCAGATCACGCCTAGTCAGCCTAATAGTGCTAAGAACTCAAAATCTTTGATAATACTTATTGCTATTGCGGTGATTTTGGTTGGCGCTTCGATTGTCGCAGCGATTATTTTTATGGGCAAAGACAAGCCGAATAAGCCAAGTCCAGCGCCATCGCCAGTAAAACCAGGCGCAAATTATAGCTCAGATAGCAATCTGTTTGCCGTAAACTATTTCAAGAATGCTTATGCGGCAGAGAAAAGCTATTCTAATACTTTGATTAGTCCATATTCCATGGAAGCAGTATGGCAGATTGCCGGTAAGGGCGCCGGTGGAAACACTAAGACTCAGATTTATGAAATGCTCGGTACTGAGCGCACGATGCCAGAGATTACTGGTCTTCATTCTGCAAACGCTGCTTTTATTCGTGAGACTGTTGCGGATAAGATTAAGAACGAGTTCTTGGATGCTGTAAATGGCGATATTGTTTACGATTCATTTACTTCGCCAGACACGATGAACGCCTGGGTTAATGATAATACCAATGGTATGATCCCTAAGATTTTCGATAATGCTCCCGATGGCGACATGGTGCTCGCAAACGCGATTGCTATGGAACAAGAGTGGAATGATAAGTTCGAATGCGAGAAAACGAAGGGTGTAGACTTTACGAATTCTGAAGGCGAAACCGTTGAAGCTTCAATGATGACCGGTGGAGCAAACTATTATTTCAAGACCGATAATTCCGAAGGTATCGTTAGGAATTATAAGGCCAGCGATAGCGGTGATTATCTCGAATTTGTAGCATTTAAGCCAAATAATTCGGTAAGCAGCTATATCAGCGATTCATTCGAAAGTGATTTGAAGAGCTTTGATGAGAAGTTAATTGCTCCATCTAGCAGCGATGAGAAGGTTGTGACAGTTGGCGTAAGTCTACCACGATTCAGCTATGACTATACGGTTCCTGATCTAGTAAAGATGTTTTCGACCGGTATGGGTGTAAGCGATGCATTTAATAGTGAGAAAGCGGACTTTAGTGGCATTTCCGATAGTATGTCATTCTATGTTTCGGATTTGATTCAGAAGACGCATGTTGAGATGAGCGAGACTGGCACACGCGCAGCGGCTGTTACGGCGATGACGCTCGATATTTCGGCGGCTTATCAAGATGAACCAGAATATGTTAATTACCACGTAGATTTTGATAAGTCTTTCGTATATATGATCCGTGATCATAAGACAAAGGAAATTATCTTTACTGGTGTAGTCGAGCATCCAGAGTTGATGACCGACTATGATGGTTGCATTGAAGTCAACGAAGACTAATAGCCGATAAAAAGCCGCCCCTTAGTACTGGGGCGGTTTTTGTGACTCACTTCAAGGCTGCTTGAGCTTCTTTTTTGCGAATTGCGCGGATGCGGCAAATGTCGATGACGAAGCTTAAAGGGCTAAGAATGCCAGCGATGAACAAGGATATGCAACTTATCCAGCTCATGTCGTAACCGAGTTCGGTTTCGGTAGTGGCAATAGCGAGTGCGGTCGAGACGAGCCATGCGCTTAGGACGATTGTTCTGAGTTTGTCTGCGAGGCCAGCGCTGACGCCGCCTGCGTGTTTTTTATAAAACAGGGCAAACCAGATAATAATCAGGACGTCCCTAAGAGCGATTAGGCTTGCGGCAATCCAGATATAGATATCTGGGAAAACGTCCTTTGGATTGATTAATCTATTTTGTGTATAGATGAAGAATCCAATAGCGACCGGATAGAAGATAAGCTTATCCCCTAAAGGGTCGAGAGCCTTGCCGGCTTTGGTGATTTGGTTGCATGATCTGGCGATATAACCGTCGATAGCATCAGTACCAAGCGCTGCGCCCAAGATGATGGTTGCTAGTGCGTCGCTGTGCGTGCCGAAGCTTTGTGTTACGTAGACGTGTGGAATGCAGAGTGCAAGTCCAATGCGGATGACGCTGATAGCGTTCGGTACGCCGATATGTCCTTTGGTGCCTTCGAGCCAGCTATGATCGATTGCATTGAGTGTCTTCAGAATGCAATAGAAGCTTTCGTAGACTGCGACGAACACTGTGATATACCAGCAATACGTAGCGACGTGCCAGAGTTCTGTTTGGACGGTCGCGAAGTTGTGGGTTATATAATCGTAACCCAAACCTACGGACAGGGAAAACAGAATTACGGCGCGTAGTACAAAACTTTCGGTGCGCTGCCAGGGGTGTGTTTGGCCGATTGGCATTGCACAGCGGTGCTCCAGCCAAGCTCCGTGTGATGTTATTACGGCAATATCGCAGAGTACGATAACTGCCCAAAGATAACAATCGAAGAGTTGGCGAGGTGCGACTGCGATGGTGACGACGTCAAAGATTATCAGGGCGATTTCGTTAGGACAGATGTTCCTGAAGCCTCGCCAAAAATAGCTGAAAAACCTTGGCATAGCCAGACCTCCTTTCTTAAAGAGCATGATAAAGGCCGCCCCGGAAATGGAAGGAGCGGCCTTTTGTAGGAAGTGGATGTGGATAGCTTAATTACTTTTCGCTGCCGCCGGAGAGGATATATCTCATCTTTTTGGCAAGCTCTTCGCTCGGCTCTACGCGGTTGCAGCGCTGGAGCATGTCGAAGATTTCTGCAATGAGAGTGTGGCTCGGGGTGATTTCCTTGAGCTCGATTCTCTCGTTCTTCTTAGAGAAGTATGCAAAGACATTATTCTTGTCTGCCTGGCAGTTTTCTTCGCCGAATGCAATCTCGAGCATTCTTGCGCAATCTGCGCTAGCAGGGAAGTTGCCCATGATTGCGGCGATATTGCCAGGATCCTTTGCAAGAATAGCAAAGTTGCTCTCACGAACTGCCTTGAGAATAGTAATAGAGCTGATGACCTGCTTGCAGTACTTCTCGTACTCGTGCGCAAACAGAACTTCAAGGCCACGACCGTGGTGACTGCCATTCTTGAGAATATATTCTGTTTTTACCGTATTCTTATTCTCGCTCTCAGGGTTCTTGAGTCTTACGATGAACGGAAGCTCAAGATTGGCTGCAACGATCATTGCATCTTTGTTCGGTAAAGGCATAATGTTGAATAACATAGCTAAACGACCTCCTTTTGAATGTGCTGTATGCGGGATACCAATTGTACGCTCGTCCTCTTTGTCTCAAGAGGGGCGAGTGATAGGGCGTATTATATGACATTTTTGGAGGATTGGCAAGGCACTCAAAAAGCGAAGTAGATATGCTTATAATAATAAGAAAGGAATAGGATAATTATGGCAATTGCACCAAATGTAGTAAAGAAACTTTTAGAGAATAAATCTATAGAAGAATTGGAAGCGGAGTACGAAGATTTGAAGAAGAATTTTTGCTTCGATTCAAAAGAAGAACAGATCGATTACGATATTAAGCATTATTTAAAAGCGAGCAATAGGGTTAATAATGATTCTCGCCGGATTGCGCTAGAAGAGTTATTGAAAGAGAAAACAGGCAAAGACTATTCGTTTGAGGATAAGAAATTCGAGATAACTTTGTCTGATATCATCGGTTTTGTGACGAATTCTAATGTGGATCCGTTTTGGGGTAAGATGCTAACCGATTTCTTTGAGAAATTGAATGATATTGAAGAAAAGGAAAAGAAGAGATTTCTGCTTGAGTTGGTTCAAAACGAAGAATCGTTTAATACATTTTTGAAAGAGGCGGCTCGGGCACAGGATGCTAAAGAAACATACGAAAAGTATAAGAAGATTGCTCGTGATTATTGCGCGAAGAATAATATGATTGGATAGAGGAGGGGACAGCGCATTTCACTCCATCGCATTAAGAATATAAAAAAAGAACCCTGCGGGCCTTTCTTTATATTCTTGGTGGGCGAGGAGGGACTTGAACCCTCACGGCATTGCTGCCACAAGATTTTGAGTCTAGCGTGTCTACCAGTTCCACCACTCGCCCGAGTGATAGTTGTATTTTAGCACGAAGTGAGCTTTTATGCTAGAATAGAGTTAATGGACAACAAAAGTGGTGGGCAAAATTCTTCGAATTCTGCACCCCAAGACAAGAATCTGACCAGTGAAGAACGCCAGAGACAGACGGCGATTGATTTGGCACGCCAAAAAGTTGTCAATGCTTATAAGACTCAGCCGCAGAATTACAGGCCGGCAAACCAGCAGGCTCAGAATACGAATATTAACGAGGCGGAATGGAAGAAATATCATTCAGCTTGGCAAGATTATTATCAGAAGTATTACGGCGAATATTATAACAAGGCTGCCCAGGAATATATCGCAAAGGAAAAGGAACGCATTGCTGCTGAGCAAAAGAAGAAGCTTGAAGCGGAGCGTGAGCGTTTGAAAGAAGCTAATCAGGTTGATACTTCTGAAGAGACAAAGAAGCTCGAAGAGGCTCGCAAGAGACTAAAGAATGAACGTTTGGGCTTTGCTGTACAAAAATCTAATCTGCTGGCCAATGCAAAGCTGAGTGCTGAACAAGAAAAAGAGGCAGAAGAAGCCGAACAGAGTGCGGTCAATCAATTCCGCTCGAAGTTGCGCAAAAAAGTCGAGAAGCGCGCCAAGAAGATGCGTAAATCTAGGCACTTTGTGCCGATCATGATCGCGCTCGTGGTCTTGGTAATCGGTATCTTGTTCCAGTATAACCAGTCGATCATTGCGAATATTGTGGCTTATATTTCGCCAGGCGGAAGCGAAGGCACGACAATTACGGCCGTTGATCCTACGGTTGTGGCCGATGTACATGAAAATCCAACTCTTATGATTCCGAAGCTTAACGTTGAAGTTCCGATTGTCCTTGGCGTAAAGAATGATGTCGAGTCGATGAATGCCGCGATGTCTAATGGCGTTGCGCAGTTCTCGATGCAAGGCGCTTCGGCTTTGCCTGGTCAGATTGGTAACTTTGCGGTTTCTGGCCACTCATCGAATAACTTCTATGAAAGCGGCGACTACAAGTTTATCTTCTCGGGTCTTTCTAGATTAGGCGAAGGTGATTTGATTTATGTGGATTATGAAGGTAAACGCTATACTTACAGGATTACCGGAAATATTACAGTCGAGCCTACGGAAGTACATAAGCTAGCCGAGATTACGAGTCAGAATGCGGGCAAGCCAATGATTACTTTGATTACTTGTATGCCGCTTGGTACGTCACGTTACCGTTTGCTGGTATATGGCGAGCAGATCTATCCAGATTATACAAACGCAGAGCATGCAGCTGTTCCTGAGGTTGTAGAGGGTGAAACGGCGACGATGGAAACGACGGCGAATAGTCCAACGCCGCTTGGTCAGTTCTGGAATTGGCTAACGGGCCAGAATTAGATTAAAATACCTTGCTTGATGCGAGGTATTTTTTTATGTTTGCGAGTTGGATTAGTTTGTATATTTGCGGGGTTCGCGGGTTGGACAGGTTAACTTGTCAAACTAGTCAAGCTTGTCAAACTTGTCAAGCTTGTCAAGCTTGTCAAACTCGCAGGCACAATTATATTGTTTGAAAAAAGTGTAAAAAGTTAACTAGGTTAACTAAGTTAACTTTTACAAAAAACGAACCCGGATAGGTTGGGCTCGTTTTTAGTGGATTAGATATTTAGCTTTTCGCGCCTCAAGACGTAATTAACTTGCTTCGTAGTTTCGGATTCGACAGGAACCGTTTCGCTAGTATCTAAATTGCTATTATCATTACTCAATGATTCAACTACGCTATCTTCTGTCGTGAAGAAGTAGAAATACTGATTATTATCGCTAATAACAGCCGGGAAACCGGAAAGCTTCGTAGAAGCTAGCTCGCGGCGGTTTTCGCCAGTGAAGTCGTGAGTTACAATCTTGTCGCCTTCTTGGTTCCAGATTAGGTAATTATCTAGCCAGTTGATGCTTGAAAGGTCGGAATCGACCGAGAAGGTATATGGGCGCAAAGTTTCGATATCGAAGCCCAGCAGTTCCTTGTTTGAAGCAGTAATAATAACGCGCTGTTCTGGATTATTAGTAATGTAGTTTGGCTCGAAAGTAATAGCGGTTTTGTAAATATCTTTAAAGTCTGTTTCGCGGGCCTTGTTGTAGGCTGGATATTTGCCGCTCATGCAATGAAAATCTCCGGCATTGGCATAGGCGAGCCAATTCTTACTCCAATATGTACCCATAGTGATTAGTGGGGTGCTATTATCGCCAAGTTCTACGATTGGGGTAGAACCGTCTTCGCCTTCGTTGTAAATGTAGATTTTGTTTGTTGGCGTATCGCCGTCGTTGATTTCGGCGTCAGTGCTATCGGTTTTTGCGCCTAGAATTGTATCGGTACTTTTTGCAACATAGGCGACAGTGTTCTGGTTATTTGCGATGCGAGTAACGTTGGTTGCGATGACCTGAGTCATTGTCTTGTCTTCAACGTTAATTTCAGCAAGCTCACCTTCGGCTAGTGCCCAGATTTTTGAAGCTGAATCATTTGCGAGTAGTAGCTGAGTAAAATTTTTATTGAAGATTGTAGTAAGGTCGACGCTCTTTTTGGTGTCGGACAAATTTACAAGAATCCAGTGAGCGCTTTCGCCGACTTGCTGACGGACAAGAATTTTGCTGTCGTTGTTGCTCCAGGAAACGATCTTGAAATCTGACGACTGAATCTTTGCGTCGCTTTCGCTTGGGATATATGCGAAATCTGCAAACTTGATTGTTTTTGCTTTGAGCTTGTCTGACTGAATGTTAAGGAATTCTAAGCTTTCCGATTCGGCTTCTGCAATGATTAGGTTCTTGCGACTTGGCGAGAAGCTTGTGATTGTAAGGGGCTTATCGTGAATATCTACAGTATCGACGGTTGGATTAATTGGGAAGAGACGTGCCCAGGTGATTTTTGTAAGAAGACCCGCTTCGATCTCGACCTGAGATTTCCAAACATCATATCCGTTTTTGCTGAGTTTTACGTCGTGGGTTCCGGCGCTTAGGAGTTTACTGATTTCGGTCGGCGAGAAGAGCTCGTCGCCGTCGATCGTAACCTTGGCTGAGCTTGGTTGTGAAGAAATTTCCAGAAGACCTGATTGTTCAATTCCGCCGCCATCTGTAAATTTGTAGCCCATTGCTACAAGCATCATTAGAAAAACTATTGCCAAGACTGCTATAAGCATGAAAATATCGGTGGCAATAACTCGCGCATTGCGAATTTTCTTACTTTTAGTACTCATACTTAAGAATAATTATATCATTAATGCTTATAAAGTGCTTATGTTTAATTAAAAATCTATTTTTTACAGGGAAAAATCGGCGTATTTTGCATGAATAAATTTTTTAAAACGCTCTTGTTTTTGGCATGCTTATGTTTTAAGATAGATTTAACGGAATTAAAGAGAGGTAAGATGGACGGAATAAAAAGGCGTGGAGCTAATGCAACGATTAATCATTCGAGTAGTATTGATCATCGTCGCGTTCAGAAATCCACTACGCTTAACCGCAGATTTGTGAAGCGTCCAGTCCTTTCTAAGACTGCTACTGCGAGGCAGGTAACTCAGGTCGCAAAGCAGCAGCAAACCGCTCAGCAGCAGGTTGTACAGAAAGCCACTACTAAGCAGCAGACCGCTCAGCGAGCTACGACCCAGCAGCTTCGCAAGCATAGCGCTACAAGAGCAACTGCAGCTAAAGCTCGTGTCATAACAGCAAAGAGTCAGCAGCAGCTTATTGCTCGTCAGAAGAGAGTTCGTTTGCAACCGATTAGCTCTGCAAAAACCCAGCAACAGCAACAACGACAGCAGCAACAGGGTATTGACCTAGTAAGTATGCAGGCTACAAAAGCTATTGCTCAGAAGCAGCAAGAGATTGTATCGCTCAAAAATGCTCAGCAGCAGCAAAGCGAATATGCTCAGGCCGCACAGCAGGCTGCCGCAAAGTATACAAATCTAAGTGCTCAGCAGCAGGCAAGAATGGCTCAGTCTCCGATTGCAAGAAATGCTCGCGCACGTGTTCAGTACAAGAATCAGCAGCAAGAACATATCTCTGCTAAGGAAATGAAGGACAAGGCAATTCAGAAAGCTCTTCGTGATGTCGCTACTATGCAGCAAGAGCAGGAAGAATACCAGCCAAAGCGTCGTTTCTGGCAGAAGAGAGGATTCCTAATCTCTGGTGCGGTCGCAATTATCTCTATCGCGCTTCTTGGCTATTTAGTTTATCTAAATCTTCCAGATCTATCCGTTCGTGTAGCGGCTATGCAGACTGGTATCGAGAACGCTTATCCAAGCTATGTTCCAATGAACTATCGCCTAAGCGGTCTCGTAAAGGAAGATAATGGCGCCATTACGATGAACTTCGTACAGGAAAATGGTGGCAGTTTCCAGCTTATCGAAAAGAAATCTAGCTGGGATTCCGCAACGGTTCTAAGTAACTTTGTCGAAGAAAAGTGGGGAAGCGATTACGTAGTCGCCAAGGGTCAGGGTCTAACGGTTTATATCTCTGGTTCGAACGCAGTTTGGGTTAACGGCGGTGTTCTATATCAGATCGAGGATCACGGCAGCAACTTGACCACTGATGATTTGCACGATATTGCAATCAGTCTATAAGAGATAACGATAATAAAAGCAGGTGAGTCATTTGATTTACCTGCTTTTTTGTGGCATAATATATAAATTGATTTAGTAAATTGTTCTTTAATGGCTAAATCGGCACAGGTCTATAATCTGCAAGAGGTTTGCAGTGATGATTTGTGGGCTCTAAAGGAGGCAAATATGCTTAGAGTGATTCGCACGACTACCGACTCCGGACTGATTGTAGATCAGCCCATCATCCGCTTCTACGAAAACGTTCATGGTGACCTGACTCAGGATGTTTTGGTTAAGTATACCGATATGTTTAGCGAGATTCACGAATCTTACTATACTTCGCTCGGTAGCATCAACTTTAAGGATGCGCTCGATGCGCTCGGCTTTAAGAGATGCTTTGTTCCGAGACTTAACGACCAGGAGCTTTCGCCGTTTCGTGCTGCGTACTATCAGGCTGGCGGTGGAAGCCATGAGCTGGTGTTCTCTAGATCCAAGAAGGCGCATTTCTCGATTGTTGAGCGCAGCAGGGATAATAACCTGATTATCGCTTTGACTAACCAGCTCTGCCATGAGGCTCTGCTTTGCCCGAGTATCGTCAAGAGAAAGCCGTATTGCCATGGGCGATTCGGAATTATCAAGATGAAGCCTGGCGATTATGCAAAAATCGGAAATAGCTGGATTGGTTTTTCTGGTTCTGGTGAGCTGATGCTTGATGAGCAGATGAGACAGTGTGACGATTTGCTGGAAACGAAGGAGAAATCCCTTGTGGATTGCACTAGCATGCTTAATAAGGCAACCATCGTTAGCACGAACGTTACTTTGCTGTAATTTGTTCGCGCCCCGGCCGAAAGGCTGGGGCCTTTTATTTGGTATAAGGGATAAAAAGCTTTAGATTTGCTATACTTTATATATCGAGGAGGTTTAAATGATTGATTTTAAATACAATACTAAAGGCTTCGTAGACGAAGAAGAGTATCAAAAGCAGATAGATATTGTTCGTAGCACCGTGCCGCGCGTGCAAGAGAATTCTTTTGGCGGTTGGGCGGATCTTCCTATTAATTACGACAAGGAAGAGTTTGCTCGCATCAAGAAGGCTGCCGAGCGCATTAACTTGAATTCGGATTATCTTGTTTGTATTGGTATTGGTGGTAGTTATCTTGGCCACAAGGCTGTTATTGAAACGCTTGGTAATACTTCGCGCACTAAGATTCTTTATGCTGGTAATTCTTTGAGTCCACGCGAGCTGCAAAAGGTCATCGACGAGATTAGCGAACACAGCTTTTCGATTAACGTTATTTCTAAATCTGGCACAACGACCGAGCCTGCCGTAGCTTTCCGCATTTTGAAAGAGAAACTGATTGAGAAATATGGCGAGACTGAGGCTGCGCAGCGTATTTATGCAACTACCGATGCCAACAAGGGTGCTTTGCATGATGAGGCGAAAGCCAAGGGCTACGAGAGCTTTGTGGTTCCTGACAATATTGGGGGCCGCTATTCGGTTTTGACCGCAGTGGGGCTTTTGCCAATTGCGGTCGCCGGCATTGATATTGATAAGCTTATGGACGGCGCTGAAGAAGAGCGCGCAAGCCTTATTTCTGATGGTGGTCTTGCGGCAGAATATGCAGCAATGCGCAATTTGCTCCTAGAAAAGGGCTTTGATATTGAAGTTATGGCAAACTTTGAGCCAAGCTTTGCTTTCTTTAATGAATGGTGGAAACAGCTCTTCGGCGAAAGCGAAGGCAAGGAAAATAAGGGTATCTTCCCAGCAAGCGTAATCTATTCTACGGATCTTCATTCTATGGGTCAGTATATGCAGGAAGGTCGCCGCAATCTTTTCGAGACATTTGTCGAGGTTAAGAATGAATACAAGGGCGTAAAGGTGCCAAAGTTTGGCGAAGATCTTGATGGTCTTGGATACCTTGAGGGCAAGGAAATGAGCTATGTTTGCAAAAAGGCAGAGCGCGCAACGCGCGAGGCTCACTTTGTTGGTGGCGTTCCAGTACTCGAGATAGAAATGCCAGAACTCGACGAGAGGTCGCTTGGTGCTTTGATTTACTTCTTTGAGATGAGCTGTGCGCTTAGCGCATTTTGCCTTGGCGTTAATCCGTTTAATCAGCCTGGAGTTGAAGCATACAAAACAAGAATGTTTGAACTACTTGGCAAACCAGGATTCGAAAGAAAATAAGACAAAAGAAACCCCGCAAGTGATTGCGGGGTTTTGAGATTAGAGCTTCTGCCAGCGGTCAAAAACGCCGATTTTTGCTAGGATGTTTTTGATTTCGACCATTTCAGGGCAGTAGTCTTTCTTTTCGTATTCGAGGATCTTATCTCCGAACTCCAGAGCGTCGGCCATCTCGACGAGAAGGCAGGGCTGAAGGTTGGGATATTCGGCTGCGAATTTTTTGCAGTCGGAGAGGTGGTTGTAGACAAGCTGTTTAAACTCGGCGGGAGCGTCGATAAGGAAAACTCTGGTTTCGAGATCCTTTTTGAGTCTTGCAAGTCGTCCCAGGCGAGTTGCTTCATTGAAGCTTCCGTCGCTACGACAAGACAGGTACTCGTAGAGTACGGAGTCATACTTGAGAACGTCGATTATGCCGCAGCTGATGTGATGCTCTAATTCGCTGCCGCTAACAGTGCTAGCATAACCAGAATCCCAAAGAATCTCGTTCAGCTTGCGCAGAGTGCGAACGAAGCTTACGAAGCGGCCTGTCTGCCAGGAAGTTTCGAGATTGTCAACAATGGCGAGCTTTTCCATAAGCTCTATATCGTCGCTGTATCTCTGTGTAAATTTGACGATTTGTGCATTAATGTCAGAAATAACCCTGTTTGCGGCCATATTGACAAATGCAAGATCTGAATACTGATACATAAAGAACCTCCAATCGTAGTAGAAGGGTGGATTGTGAATGTGTGTATTATGCCATAAACTCATAGTTTTTGCAATAAAAAATACCTCGCCATACTGGGCGAGGTTTCGGTTTGGGCAATTTTAACTTCCCGATTCAGTAAGAAGGTGAGCTTTGTCGATTGTCTGAACCATTTGGTTGAGACAATCTTCTGTCTGTTCGCCGCAAGGATGCTCTTCGCAGTGCAGGCGATGGCTGAGATCATAGATTGCTCTATAGGCACGCTGATTGAATCCTCCATCGAAAAGCTCGCTAATTATGTCTAGAGACGCAGAGTAGGGCAAAGCGTCGTTTTTGTGAATCTTGCCCACGATATCGATGGCCTGCTGGAGTAGACATCTTACCTTTACGTCTGCGACCTTCCTTGGCGGAAAGACGTTTACGAATGCTTCTTCTTTCTGATCATGAGGTGCTCGCATTTTTGTTCCTCCTTCGTAGCGCATGCGTACGCATTTTTAGTCTTTCTTTTCGGAAGACTAGGTATTTGATTTTAGCATAGGGATTTAGAAAATAAAAGAGCCCCGTTCGGTCCGAACGGGGTCTTGGGGTAGGGCTTAGATTTTCCATGATTCCAGCTCGTTAAACAACTGATTGCTTACGAGTGCATCGAGAAGCTGTTTTTCTTCGGCATCGAGCTTTTCATAGCCATTTTCCTTTTGGTATTTGGCCTGAGCTATGACTTGGTGCGCCAGAGACATCTCGAGGAAGACTGGGCGAGTTTTGAGCGTAGCGTCATGACAAATCAGGGTGCTGATTTCGTTGCTTGCGTCGGAATAGAGTCTACGATAAATGCTCCAAACGCGCAGCTTGTCATAGAGAGCTTCGCGTTTGTCGTTCGTGAGCTGACCCATTTTGTACTCAAAAACTTCGTCGGCATGAAGATAGAAGGCATCTAAAGCATTGTCGATATCGCAGTAAAGCTCGCCTTCGTTGGATTTTGTGTCCTCGAAGTAGTGCTTTTTGCGATAAAACGCAAATTGCAACTGGCGGAGTCCGTGTAGTGTTAGGTAATAATCGCCATTTAGGAAGTTGCCTTCCAAATTGACGATATCTCTTGTGTCGAGAATAAAATCACCTAGCGGATTTTCCGTGTCGTATGCCTTTTTAAGGTCTTCGATCCAGCCGTGATGTATCTCGTCCAGCTTTCTGAGGTCAGTAAGGACAACGCCGAGTTTTTCGCCTGTTTCAAGGAAAATTTGTGCCAGTTTGGCATCTGTCATTCGAATCATCTCCTTTTTACGACAGATTGCTGGAATGGAATTTCAGTTAATATATAATACTCCCCAATTGCTTGGAGTTATGCATATTATACCATAAAAAGCGCCCCTTTTAAAGAGGCGCTCTCTGCTAAGCTAGATTACTATTTCTTGAATGGATTCTTTAGCTCTAGATTGCTGTTAGACTCTGCGATACGCATGAGTTCGTTGTACTTCGCGATGCGTTCGCTGCGGCTGAGGGAACCGGTCTTGATTTGGCCAGTGCCTAGGCCAACTGCGAGGTGAGCAATAGAAGTATCCTCGGTCTCGCCAGAGCGGTGGGACATGACACAACGGTAGCCGTTTGCCTTTGCGAGCTTTACAGCATCGATGGTTTCGGTTAGAGAACCAATCTGGTTTGGCTTGATGAGGATTGCGTTGGCTGCGCCAGAATCGATACCTTTCTGGAGAAGCTTGACGTTCGTAACGAATAGATCATCGCCAACTAGCTGGGTTGTATTGCCGAAGCGTTCGGTAAGCATCTTCCAACCATCCCAGTCGTTTTCGCCAAGACCGTCTTCGATGCTAACTACTGGATAGTTTTCGATAATCCACTGGTACCAGTTTGCTAGATCTTCGCTAGTCTTCCAGTCGCCAGTTGTCTTGAGCTCATAGTGATCGTCTTTAGCAAATTCGGAGCTTGCGATATCCATAGCGATGGAAATATCTTCGCCAAGCTTATAGCCGGCTTTTTCGACTGCTTGCTTGATAAGATCTAAAGGCTCATTGTTGCCGTCTTTGACGAATGGGGCATAGCCACCTTCGTCACCAACTGTTGTAGCATAGCCTTTGTCTTTGAGGATTTTCTTTAGAGTATGGAATACTTCTGCGCCCATGCGAATAGCTTCGTCGATTTTGGTTGCGCTAAGTGGCATAATCATGTATTCCTGGAAATCCGTAGACCAGTCTGCGTGTGCGCCGCCGTTCATGACATTCATCATTGGCATTGGTAGGCACATTTCGTTCTGGGTGCCAGCGATTTCTGCGACATATTCATAGAAGCGCATTTCTTTGGCATGAGCGACAGCCTTTGCGGTAGCTAGGGAAACTGCTAGGATTGCGTTTGCGCCAAGGTTGGACTTGTTCTCGGTGCCGTCAAGGTCGAGCATGAGCTGATCGATTTTGCGCTGATCACTTGCGTCGTTACCAATAAGGACATCGGCAATTTTGTTGTTTACGTTCCAGACGGCTTTTAGAACACCTTTGCCATCGAAACGGTCTTTGTCGCCATCGCGAAGTTCAAGAGCTTCGCCTGCGCCAGTTGATGCACCAGATGGTACAGCTGCGCGACCAGAGTGTCCACCTTCAAGAATAACGTCGGCTTCGACTGTTGGGTTGCCGCGAGAATCGATAATCTGGCGAGCTTTGATATATTTGATATTTAGTTTATCTTTTTGCATGAATATTTATGCCTTTCTCCACATTAAACATAAAATGCTGAGTATATTTTAGCACGAGCGATAAGCAATTGTTTAGGGTATTTGGGCGTGTTTGTGGGTAAAAAGTGCCTGTTCCAAAAAAGCATAAGCTGTGTTATATTTTTATTAAAATTAATCATAATGCTAATGGAGGGCATACATTAACTATGGCTACAAAAACCGCCAAAAAAGCTACTAGCACGAAGCGAGCTACTAGTAGCGCAGCTAGAAAAGCTACTTCTAGCACAAGCAAACTAAGCGCAAAGGATCTTCTTCTTGTTAAGAAGTCTGAACGTCACTATATAATCTTCTATGTCATTTTCGCGCTTGCAACTCTTATCTTTGCTGGTTTGACAGTTTATCTCTTTGTTCGCGCAAGTGATCTTGAGACAAAGTACGAAGAATTGACTAGCTGTCTAACTTCCGACAAGAATTGCTCGGTTTATGTTAAGAAGGCAGATGATACCGACAAGACCGAATACTACACAGACGATACTGTCGTAGATAACGCAGAAGAGGCTGCTCGCTAATAATTAATTATGGAAAATACTAATCCAGCTGCACCAGCCGGCGCAGCTCCAGCAGCTCCAGCACCAGCTCCAGCTGCACCTGCTGCTCCAGTAGCTAATCCTACTCCAGCTGCAGCACCTGCAACTCCAGTAATGGGTCAGGCTCCAGTTGCTCCAAAGAAGAAGAGTAAGGTTGGTTTAATTGTTACTTTGATTATTATATTCTTGCTACTTGCTGGCGCTGCCGTTGCAGCAATCATCTTCTACAACATCCATGAATCTGCAGAAAATACAATCAGCGATGGCTTTACGAAGCTTCTAACCGCCGATCAGCAAAAGATTTCTGGTACTTTGACATCAAAGAGCGATGAAAGCACTGTTAAGCTAGAATATACCGTCACTGAAAAAGACGGCGCATTTAGCGGTACGGGCAAGATTAACGTAGAGGCCGATGGTACTACGATTAATGCTGGCGTCGATGTTGCTGCCGATAGCGATGGTAATGTTTACTTCCGCCTAGCAGACAAGGGCAATATCGAAGATGTCCTTGGTGGTCTTATTAGCAGTTTGAGCTACTCGATGGATAGTGATACTGCCGATTTGCTCAGTAATGTTCTTGGTACTGTTATCGACGAACTCGATGGTAACTGGTACAAGATTCCAGCTGATATGAAGATGGGCAACTCAAAGAATCCAATGAGCTGCGTCGTTGAAAAGAGCAAGGATCTTAAGAGTGAAGAAACTGCAAAGGCTGTCAAGGAAGCTTTCAAAGAACATCCATTCATGAAGGCCAAGGATGGTGCAGAAGTAAAGAGCAAAGATGGCTACAAGCTTTACACTATCGAAGTTGATAACGATGAGTATAAAGAGTTCTCTAAGGCCCTCGAAAAGATTGATGCTTACAAAGAGCTTAGTGAATGTGCTTCTTCTTCAAGCGTTAAGTCTACGAGCATATATGAAGAGTATCTAGACGAAGACTACGACGATGATTTCGATGACGAAGATGATGATATTGTCGTATCTCCAAAGAATGAAAAAGAGTTCAAGGGTGACATCCAGCTTGGTATTACTGGTTGGACTCACGAACTAAAGTATGTCAACCTAACTTCTAAGGAAGACGATACTGAAACTTCTATCGAAGCTAATATCGAATACAGCGTAGATAAGGTTGAAATTCCTAGCGACGCTAAGGAAATCAAGGAGCTTGTAAAGACCTTGAAGGCAAGTATTGCTAGCTACTATATAAATGTTATGCCTGCTCAGTATTGTACTGAATCTACGCAGTATATGGGCATGGATAGCAAGGAAGCTTGTGAATCCTATGTAAAGGATGCAATCGAAGAACAGTTCGGTAGTGATGGCGAAGATGTCGATATCGAAGATCTTATCGAAACTTTCTCGGTCCAGAACACCAGTGGCTCTGAAGCTACTTCGCTAATGGGGCATCTTGGCGGAATTCGCTAAATAAGCTATAAAATTCACCTCACTCATTGAGGTGAATTTTTTGTTGGTTTCAGAATGGTATAATAAAGTTAATGAGCTCAAGTTTAAAAATTACAGATAAACTTAAAGCAAAACTCAAACAACTCCCAGCTGAGCCTGGGGTGTATTTTCATAAAAATCGCGAAGGCGAAGTGATTTATGTTGGCAAGGCGGCGATTTTGAAGAATCGCGTGCGCCAGTATTTTCAGTCGCCTGAAAGAAAAGATGCGAAAACGCGCGCTTTGGTAGCGGAAATCGACGATACGGATTGGATTGTCGTTGATACGGAAATGGATGCGCTGTTTCTTGAATCCGAGATGATTAAGCGCTATATGCCGAAGTGGAATATATTGCTTCGTGACGATAAATCCGTAAGCTATGTGCGCATTAATATGAAGGACAAAGTGCCATACGTTTCGATGACGAGAAATCCGGATGACGACGGCGCGGAGTATTTTGGTCCATATTATGGCAAGACGGCGATTACTAGGGCACTCAGAATTTTACGTAGGATTTTCCCATATTATATTCGTCCATACACTGGCAAGAAGACGCTAGATACAGATTTGGGTCTTGCTCCTGGCGTAGAGGTTGGAAAGATGACTGAGACGGAGTACAAGCACGAGCTTCGCCATATGATTTCTTATCTCAAGGGAAACAGAAAGAAGCTTTCGCGCGAGATTGAGAAGTTAATGTACGAGGCGTCTGCAAAGGGTGATTATGAGAAGGCGGCAGAGTATAGGAATCAGTTGTTTGGTTTGAAGGGGATTGGAACAAAGATCGTCTTTTCTGATAAGGAGCTGCTTGATATTTCGAGCGATAAGGCTTTGTCTGAGTTGCAGGAAGTTTTGAATCTCGAAAAACCGCCAGTACGTATCGAGGGTTATGATATTAGTCATCAATCTGGTACGAATGTGGTTGGCTCGATGGTTTGCTTTATCAATGGTGCGGCAGATAGGACGAAATATCGTCGTTTTAAACTGCGTAAGCAGCAGAATAACGATACGGCGAGCATGTTCGAGGTGATTTCTAGGCGCCTGAATCATTTGGAAGATTGGGGTAGGCCGGATTTGATTGTGCTCGATGGCTCGGTAGGGCAAGTTTCTGCTGTGCGTGAGATCCTAGAGAAAGCGGGTATTCCTGTGATTGGTAGAGACAAGAGTGGCGATCATAGTAAAAATGCTAGGGTAAGGATTGTGATTCCTGAAGATGGTGGGGATTATAGGATGGAAGAATTGATGCCAGATGGGCATATAGCGAAGATGATTGCGCGCATTGACGAAGAGAGTCATCGTTTTGCGGTTCAGTATCACACTTTATTAAAACGAAAGAATGCGATAAAATAACTTTTATGGTTAAAAAGCAATTTCTTGGCTTTATCTTCAAGTGGTTGATTTCTAGTATTGCAATGTATGTCTGTATTAATCTTTTTGGTAAGGTTAATGACGGCGGACGATTTATTGCTTCTTCTTGGTGGTTTTATGCGCTAGCAGGCTTAGTCTATGCGCTCGTAAATACGATTTTGAAACCGCTTGTAACGCTATTTGCTTTGCCGGTTTTGATTATTACTCTTGGCCTGTTTACGATTATTATTAACATGCTCATGGTGGCGGTTACGATTTGGATTATGCCTGATGTTGGTATGAGTTTCTGGGGCGTATTCTTTAGCTGTATCGTGATCTCGCTTATCAACTTCCTTGTCAATTTAGCGGTACCTAGTGTAAAATAGTCTTATGAATATAGGTGTGTTTTGTACAGTAACGACTTTTGTCTCTGCAATTCTATTAATCTTGTTAATTTTGCTTCAGCAGCGTGGTGCTTCACTTGGTGCCGGTCTTAACGGTTCTGGTGAGCTTTATACTGAGCGTCGTGGTCTCGAAAAGACGATGTATAACGTAACTGTCGTCATTGCAGTAATTTTCTGTGTTTCGATTCTATCAATGATAATTTTCGGATAAATGAAAAAATTCAACAAAAAGAGTGGGCAAACAAAAAAGGCAGAATCTGAAGAGAAGCCTAAAAAATCTGTCTTGCTTTCTGTGCGCGAAGCAAATGAACGTGCTAATCAGCATTTTGAGCGTCTTTTTGTTAAAAGGTGGAAGAATCTCCGCTCGGTACGTCTATGGATTTTGGAATGGGGTCTACTTAGCCTCGTAGTGTTTTTGCTAGCAATTGTTCAGCTTTACTGGTATGATGATGCCTATAAATCTACGACTTATGTAAACGGTGGCGACTATAGTGAAGCTACGCTTGGTGAAGTGAAGTCTATGAATCCGCTTTATGCGGCTTCGAGTAGTGAGAAAACGCTCGCAAAGCTTCTTTTTGCGAACTTGATGTCTCCTGATACGACTGGTCATATGAAGGGCGAGTTGGCGGAATCCGTGAAGCGCGTTGATGGCGATGCGGCTAAATGGGTTTTGAAGTTGCGCGAGAATTTGCGTTGGTCTGACGGTGAGCCAATTACAGCCGACGATGTTATCTATACAATCGGTTTGTTGTCTGATAAAAGCGCGAAGACGACGATTGCTACGGATTTCTCGAGCGTCGATTTGGTAAAGATTGACGATAAGACGATTGAGTTCGATTTGCCATCGCCTTATATCGATTTTACGGACAGCTTGGAATTCCCAATTGTACCAAAGCATATTCTTGGTGATATTGAACCTGCACTTGTTTACGAAAGTAGCTTCTCGAAGAATCCAGTTGGTTCTGGTGTCTTTAAGTTTAATGCGGTTCAGACAGAGAATGCCAAGAGCAAGGCAATCCAGACGATTTATCTTAATAAGAATGAACAATATTATTTGAGCGGCACGCGTCTATCAAGTTTTACCTTGAAGACTTATGATAGCGTTGCGGATATTCGCGAGGCGTTCGAGATGTCCGAGGTTACGGCTACAGCCGAGCTTGATCAGAATGAGCATTTTAGTCGCGAACAGGTAGCCGAGAGGGATAGTTCACTCAATGCGGGTGTATTTATGTTCTTTAATACGACTAGTAGGAATGCTGTTGGTGACGTTAAGGTTCGCAAGGCAATTCGCAAGGGTATTGATATGGCTACGGTTCGTGGCGATGAGTTTGCTAAGCGTGGCTTGGATTATCCGATTCTTCAGGCTCAGATTGAAGATTTGGCGTTCCCAGAGATTGAAGGCTACAACTTGTCTGATGCACGTAAGGCGTTAGCGGATGCTGGTTACGAGTTTAAAGATGGTATTCTTTCTAAGGATGGCCAGCCTCAGACGATTAGGCTAGTCCTTCGTGGTGGTAGTGAGCAGAAGCTTGTTGCGGAACGTATCGAGCAGCAGCTAATCCAGCTTGGCTTCGATGTTGATGTTACGATTTATGAAGATATGCAGATGGCTCCAGGTGGTGGCGATTTCTATTCGAATTATATTCAGCCTAGGAATTTCGATATCTTGCTTTACGAAGTGAACTTGGGCGTAAGCGCCGATCCGTTTGTATATTACAGCTCAAAACAGGCGACGGAGCATGGCTGGAACTTGAGTAACTACAATAACAAGTTGGCTGATGATGCGTTGTTGTCTGCACGTACGACAAACGACTTTGATCTTCGTAAGATGAAGTACGAATCATTCCTTGGTTATTGGGTTGAAGATGTGCCGTCAATTGGCGTTTATCGTTCAAGCTTGAGTTATTACTATATGGATGGCGCACAGATCTATTCTGAAGATGTAACAATGACAGATGCGCTCGATAGATTTGCAGATGTAAGAAACTTTGCAACGCAAAAGGGTAGAGTAAATCTTACGCCATAAGGAGAAGCCTGCGGATTGCGCAGGCTTTTTCTTGGTTGATTTTAGTTTGTCTTGTGATATAATTTAGGTATTGCGCCCGTGGTGGAATTGGTAGACACGCTACCTTGAGGTGGTAGTGGCCATTTTAGAGCTGTGCTAGTTCGAGTCTAGTCGGGCGCACCAGGACAAGAAAACAATGCCGAAAGGCATTATTTTTTTGTCCTGGTATAGCCCCGACCTAGACGAGAACGTAGTTCGGTTGTGGTAGGAGCCGAGAGAAAAAGAGAAGCGCGTGCGCTTCGGATTTTCCGAGGCGACGCCCCACAATGTTGGCCAAATTTATTCGGCCAGCTGTCTAGTCGGGCGCACCGCACTGAAACTAAGTCCTCTTTGAGGTCTTTTTGATCTGTTGAGGAGCGGTTCGAGCCGCCTCTTTTTTAGCTTGTAAAGTCGCTTGGTTTTTAGCCACTGGAACGAGGTATTTAACAGGGCGCGCCTGATTCGTCCTGCCGCTCGCCGTATTGTATGCCCATGCGATCTTGAAAATATGCTTGCGCATTTTTACGAGCAGCGCGAGAAAATGGAGAAGGTCGCGCCAGACTTCAAAGTCAAACTCGCAGTAGATGTCAAAATCGCAAAACAACTGGGGTGAATTATAACTAACCGGAACACCCCCCCCCTAGCAAAATCCCCGCTCTTAAGAGCGGGGATTTGTTTACTTCTTTGCGTAAATATATCTTATGCAGACATCTTTAAAACCAATTTTTCTATAGAGTTTCTCTGGATAAAAACCAACTTCTGTCTCTAGAAAGGCCATTTTTAGGCCCTTATCCCAACAATCTCGAAGTTGCATTTTGAGTACCTCTGTTCCGATACCCTTAGCTCGATGTTTAATATTAATCGCAATACCGTATATGCCATAAAACTCTCTATCGTACGCACCACGCGTAATGCCAACTATTTCACCATTGGCTTTAATAATAAAGAAGTCGTCATTGAATCCTTCCTTATTATTCACGTAATTCGCATAAGCATCGCGATAAGCTGGATCCAAATCACCATACGGATCATCTGAATCGCCAGTGCGATAAGCCTCAATTAGAGCATCGGCAAATTCATCCATATTCTCGGTTTTAACCAATTCAATTTTATACGGACAATTTGACTCAATGTCATCAATCTTATCAAAAGAGTCAAAAACCTGCCACACTATATTAGAAACTAAATCAAATTTCTCATTGAAATACTTATCTCGGTTTTCATAAAGTTCAGGCATAGTCGGCAATAGGCTAACACTCAAGTTTCGCCCAACCCTTTGCAGTCTCAATGCGCCATCATCGATAATCTTTTCGAATCCATCTTCATTCGAGCATTGAATATTAGTTATGTAGTTATACCAAGCATCGCCAATTGTACTGCTATAAACTAATCTATAATTTTGATAATCTTCAAAATCATCAACATTCAAACCGAGTCTTGCCTTTAAATCAAAATCGGACAAACGTTTAATTAAATCCATGTCTTCCATTAGTTGCATAATACCACAAATAGCCTCATCGGTACGATATATAAGTTATTTAGGAAAGCGCACCAAGAACAAAAAGCAGATTACTTTTTCTTTCTATCTAGCAGGAGTTGCGCGTAAGGCTCGACGGATTCCCAGATTTCTGTGCGTTCTTCTTTCGTGAGGCCATCACTCGTGTTTTCTCTATCTAACTCTGCTTGTAACTTTTCGGCGTCGAGGGTGCCATTGGCTGCCTGAACTAAGAATGGCGCGACGAAAGATTTGCGTTTATCAAAGACTGGTGGTTCACCGAGTTTTTGCGATTTGGTATAAAAACAGCCTAGAAAATCTTGCATAACTTCAACTGGTAGAAGGTGTTCGGCGTAATCGATCTGTGAGCGAGTGATTTTGTCCTTAATTTCTTTTAGTCTTGTCATGTCTTCCGGCGTAGCTTCGTCACCTTTTTCGGCAATTTCTTGTAAGGCGTGCTGATATTCTTCGAAAGCTCTTTTAAGAAACATCTTTGGAATTACAGCTTCGCTCTCTGGTGCATAAGTATACTGTTCGGCTGCTTTTTGCTGTGGGGCTTCGGTTGCTTCTTCTGGAATGGGCGCCGTTTCGGCTTCAGAATTATCGGTTTCTTCCGTCTGGGCTGGCTGGGCTTCATTCCTTCGTTTGCTCCGTAGACCATTAAAGAAGCCTAAGATTTTCTGGCCAAGAGAGCGATTTTCTTGTTCGCTTCGCTCGATTTCTTCGGGCTGTTCTTGTTCTGGTTTTGATGATGGCATTTTTTCTGACATGGTTATCTCCTTGCTTTAGATTATAAAGCATATGCATATAGATTCAAAAAATCGATTGCTGCCTATGTACTAGAATATAGATATATAAATCCTACTAGACAATCCAATCTTCTTATGCTAAAATTTTTGTAAGACAAGGTCAAAAAGTCGAAACAAAAATAAAAACAAAAAAGGATTAATATGAGAAGGAATAGGAAAGGTCTCTCTTTCTATGCTTCTGGCGGTGCAGTGCTGCTTGGTTCTGCGCTTCTTGCGTTTTCTGTTTCCGCTACGAATCATAATGGTCAGTACGAGATTTCTGATAGCCTCTCTACGACGGGTGATGTATATTCTGGCATTGAAGACGGAATATCTTCGCTACTTGTTAATGGTGGAGAGAGCGAGCTGAGCCTTGCTACAATCACTGCTAGTGGTATTAATTCCGCTGCGGTGGAAGTTACGGGTGCTAAGCTAAGCTTGATTGGCGGTACTGTTATCGCAAATGGCGCGAACGGTAATGCCTTCTGGCTAAATGATAATGCGGAGTTAAGGTTATCTCAGAGCGCTGCTTCT
This sequence comes from uncultured Candidatus Saccharibacteria bacterium, assembly GCA_946530965.1. Taxonomy (GTDB): domain Bacteria; phylum Patescibacteriota; class Saccharimonadia; order Saccharimonadales; family Saccharimonadaceae; genus UBA2834. The sequence continues at coordinate 451,853 of CAMNAK010000001.1, read as the reverse complement.
AGTAATGGCAATTTGGTTGTTGCTAAGAATGGCAACTCTAGAATTATCTTTGAATCAAATTCTAGCACTAATGGTGCAATTTCTACACTCGATGGAGCATTTTTGAATGCTTCAATGACAAACGGAAATATTTTCCGTGGTAGCCTTAATGGTAGCATTGCTTTGCTGCTTTCTAATGATTCGACTTTGTACTTGACCGGTAATAGTTCTATTAACTATCTTACTGACGAAGTTCAAGACTTCTCGAATATTTATCTTTGTGGCTACACTTTAACTGTCAACGGCACTAATATTGAAGGCAATAATGAGGATTGTGGCGATTTGATTGGTGGCTATGGTGCACCAACTCGTCCATACAAACAGGATCCAGATGCGGAACCGGAGCCAGAACCGGAGCCGGAACCGACCCCTCCAGCTCCAGAACCTGAGCCTGAACCAGAACCGGAACCGACTCCTCCAACGCCAGCGCCAACTCCAGAGCCTGAGCCAGAGCCAGAACCAACCCCGGCTCCAGCGCCAGCTCCTTCGAGTGATATTACCTATGTACCAAATACTGCGGATAATATTAACGGCTATCTAACAATTTTGGCTGTTGCTTTGATTGCTGGCGGAGTCGCTACGGCTATCGCGGTAAAGCTCAAAAAGTCGTCTAAATAATTTATAAGCGCCCCAAATGTGGGCGCTTTTTGGTGCAAATTATTTATGCTAAAATAGAATCATAATTAGTGAGGTGCGTGAACTATGAAGAATTTTTTTAAGAAAATAAAATTTGTAGCTTCAGCGGCTTTGGCTCTTGTGCTTTGTTTTGGTGGGCTTACGTATGCTGATAGCACCGAAATTATTTTTGAAACAGACAAGGATTATGTAGATTTTGGCGAGCTTAGTGAGCTCGGCCGTTCTTATACGCAGAATTTTACCGTACGTAATCATTCGGATGTCGAGCAGAAGGTTGTTGCTAGTGTTGGGTCTTATGAGAATGGCAACGTGAGTAATGATTTTAAGATTGCTGATGAATGGCTAACTTTTGTTGATGGCAAGAACGAATATACGGTTCCAGCTGGTGGTGAATCTGTAGTTAATGTTCGCGTGCATCTTCCAAATACGGTAAAGGCTGGCACGTATTATGCATCTGTAAAACTTAATCTGGAGTCTGAAACTTTCAAGACGATAGATGTTCGTATGGATATCCTTGGTGAGGGTTTTAGTAAGGCTGGCTCGCTTGGTGGAAACTATGCACGTTCGATTTCGTTTGGTGGCAAGATTCAGGCTGGCGCAACTGTCAAGAACACGGGTAGTGCGGGTTTTGTAACGACTTATACACTGAAGAAAGGCGAAGCTTTTGGTCTAGAGCATTTTCAGGATATTATTTCTGAAACAAAGGAAGTTCCGGCTGGTTCTGAAGTAAAATTTGATGCTAGCGAGTTTACGCAGGATCAATATGGTATTTATAAGCTTGAACAGACGGTTACGTATGTAAATGGCAATGGGGAACTAATCGAATCTACTCTGAAACAGACCGTCATTAATTTGCCTTGGGCAAGCGTATTTATCGCTGGCGGTGTGTTGTTTGCGATTATTGTACTTATTGTAGTGATAGCTATTATTCGCAAGAAGCATCGCAAACCAATCGCAGGCGAAGAAGATTAGAACAAGAAAAAAACGGCTCTTTAGGGAGTCGTTTTTTATATATGAAAGATTTCGAAATGGTGAGTCCGGTGAGACTTGAACTCACGACACCCTGCTTAAAAGGCAGGTGCTCTAACCACCTGAGCTACGGACCCAACACTTAATATTATATATCTTATTTTGACTTTTTGCAAGTGGTGGCAGGGAAAGAATTTTCGAAGCTTATTTGCTTGTGCTTGAAGCAGCTAGATAATCATGGTATATTTAGGCATGCTCTCGAAAAAACCACTACGGTTTTGAGGGTAAATCTTATGGAAGTACCTTAATATGATTGGAGATTAAGCTGCTTCTATTTTTAATGGGGAGGTACTTATATGAGTACTATCAAGGAACGTTTTCTTACCGACGGAAAACTCGATATCGACGCACTTTTCTTTAACGAAAGCCTGCGTTCGCTCGAGCCTGCGAAGGTCGAAAACCGCAACCGCTTCCGTTTTTACAACTGGACCAGTTCTTGGCGTCTCGCTCCTACCAACGAGTTCGAGATGAATGTTGAGCTGCTCTGGGGAAGACTCGAATCCGAGCTGCCTAAGTATTATCCGCCCATCGGTATCGATCTTACGACTGGCTGCGCAAAGTGGAACTCTGTCTTTATTGTGAATATTATCACTCCGGGCAGAGTCGCACTTGGCCATTCGAAGAGAATCGTAGTGCCCGCTTACAAAGATGCAGAGGACGAAATGAAAGGCTTTGTTCTGTCTCATAGCCGCTTTGGTGGCGAGGCGGGAAGACTCGCGTCTGAGATTAAGATAAGCGAAGGGCAGGTCGAGGCAGTTACGGAAATGGCAAAGAGATTCTTTGAAACCAGGGCAGATAATCCGGAAAAAGACATTAAGCTCGCTATCGTTACGGTAGAATAAGTAGCTATTTTCATGGTGCGTGATTCTGGGTTTTGGTTCTTTCTCTAGAAGTCATGCGCTTTATCTTCTTGTATGACCCCGCGGTTTCGCGGGGTCTTTTTATGGGCTGTTGATTTTTGGTTTTTAATCTGGTATTATATGGGAATAAAGGGCGGTTAGCTCAGTTGGCTAGAGCGTTTCTTTGACGTAGAAGAGGTCATAGGTTCGAATCCTATACCGCCCACCATATTTGAAGTTAAAATTGCCTATCTAGGCATTTTTTCTTGCTCGCTCTATCGATAATAGCGCTTCGCAAGAAGAAAATACCTATCTAGACAATTTTATTCTTCAAATAAGAGGCGACGCCCGACGATGTTCTTTTGCGGAGCAAAAGGACGTACCCTATACCGCCCATGCTTGAATAATTGCTAAAAAGTGATAATGTATTTATATGTGAATCTTCGGGTTCACAAATCTTTTTTTCTAGGAGGTAAATCCTATGTCCTTTAATATTGTTTTGTCTGATATTAAGCGTGTCGGTGAACCCTATCAGGGCAAGGCCAATGATGTTTGGCAGACCGACAACCCTGACGTGCTTGAAATTGTGATGTCGGATCGTGTCTCTGCTGGAAACGGCGAGAAGCGCTCCGTGATTCCTGGTAAAGGTCGTGCGAACTGCACGATTTCCAAGGCAATCTTCAAGCATCTCGAAGCCGCAGGTATTAAGACCCACTTTCTCGGCGCTGGTTCCCAGGATTCATCCATCTTTGTGCATAAGGCTGAGCCTATTAAGCTTGAAGTGATCGGTAGATTCTTCACGAAGGGAAGCTTCTGTAAGAGGTTCCTGCTTCCTGAGGATATTCCGTTCAGTAAGCCTTTCGTCGAGTTTACGTACAAATGCGACGAGGAGGGTGACCCTCCGATGTACGATCGCGAAGTTTTGAAAGAGGGGCTGCTTCGTGATATGGATGAAGTTCGCTTCATTCGCGAGACTACCGAGCAGGTGGCTTATGTTCTACGCGACTTCTTCTCGGAGGTTGGCGCTAAGCTGATTGATTTCAAGATTGAATTCGGCCGCATTGGAGATTCTCTCGTCGTGATTGACGAGGTGTCTGGCGATACAGTTAGAGCAGTTGATCTGCAGACTGGCGAATCGCTCGACAAGGATCGTTTCCGCAAGAATCTCGAGAATGTGTCCTGGGGCTATGATATTCTTGGCGCACGTGTCGACAATCTTCAGAACTAATCGTCAGCAAGACAAAAACAAAAAATATCCCCTGGCAGCAATGTCGGGGGTATTTTCATGCTTATTATTTTGCTTCGTAGAGACACATTTTGTAATCTATACCAGATTCGTTGCCTTCGCGGAGAACTTTTTTGTCGTAGAGCGTTTTATCGAATGTAGGGAAGAAGACATCGGCATCTTTATCTTCGCCGTCTACTTCGGTTAGGTAGAGCTTTTTGGCGTGTTTGAGGAACTGTGCATAGATGGAGCCGCCACCAATGATAAAGATTTCTTCGTCGGTGGATTCGTTTTCTTTGATGAACTTTTCGAGATCCGTTACGCATTCGTCTGGGCCTTCGAATTCTTCAAAAGTTATGACGATATTTTTGCGATTTGGGAGCTTTTTTGGAAGGCTTTCCCAAGTTTTAAAGCCCATAACAACCGTGTGGCCAGTAGTGGTTTCTTTGAAGAATTTCATGTCTTCTTTGATATGGAAGACGAGCCCACCTTTTTTACCGAGTTCGTTATTCTTTCCTACTGCTGCAATAATGCTAAACATATTTACTCCGTGACCGGCATTACGATTTTGCCAAGATTTTCATAGTTTTCGAGATGGATATCTTTGAGATCGCGTGAATTATCGAACTTGAAGAAATCTTTGATCTCTGGATTGACTACAAGCTTTGGTGCTTTTGGAAGCGTGCCGTCTTTTACGGCCTTGTCATAGCGGGCGATTTGCTCGCGGATGCCGTCGACTTGGTTGGCATAGATATGTGCATCGTTGGTAATGAAGGTAAACTGGCCAGGTTTGGCGCCGATAACTTGAGTAATTAGGTAGCAGAGCGTAGCATACTGAACAACATTGAATGGAAGGCCAAGCGGAACGTCGGACGAGCGGGAAGTAACAAGCAAGTTAAGATGTCCGTCGATAAGGTTCCATTGCGAGTTCCAGACGCAGCTAGGAAGAGCGGCGGTCTCGAGCCATTCGTTTTGCCAGAGACTTAGAACCATGCGGCGGTTGCCAGGGTTGGTTTTGAGGGTTTCAATAAGATTGCGAATAAGATCATAGCGGTTAACGATCCAGCCGTAAGCTGTGCCGATTGTGTGCGCAAAATCCGTCTTTGGCTCAGTGGAGTGCTTTTTGGCGAAGATTTCGTTGATGTTGCGACCTTGATAGCTACCGTCTTCGGCGATTTCCCATTCGTTCCAAATCTTGATATTGCGATCCTGAAGCCAGCGAACGTCGTTTGATGCGACCTGGTAGATCCAAAGCATTTCTAGAACGGCTGTTTTGAAACCGACTTGTTTGGAAACGAGAATAGGGAACTCCTCTTCGAGGTCAAATTGAAGGACCTGATGCGGCAAACGGATGGTCTCTGCGGCGCTAGTGCCTTGAGCGCGGTGATCTGGGATTGCAGATGCGGTTTTCTTGCTGCGCTTGTCTGATTTCTTGTAGTTTGTGATTTTTTCGCCGTGCGCCAAAATACGCTTACAAAGATCAATATATTGATCGTCGAACTTACTCATTTATACCTCCACTTTTTCTGTTTTTATTATCTTTGAGTGGGGGATAATTTGCAAGCAGATAAAGCATAAAAATAAAGGGCAGTAGCTTGACAAAACAGGGGAAAATGGTATAAATTATTTGCACAGGACTTTGATAGTCCTAGTTCTTAAAGGGGGCGATATTCTTGGCAGAGGATAGACGCAAAAGATTGATTGACGAGCTTCTTAAAGCCAACGCAATTCTTGGTCATACTCCTAGTTCGGCAGAAATGGACGAGCTTCATAAGCGTGGTTTGGTTGATTCTCCGCATAGCAGTTACAGTTCTATTTTTAAAACGTGGGAGGAGGCAATACTCGCGGCTGGACTCGAGACGAGGCGTTTTCGAACTCGTTCGAAGGCCTATACTGAAGAAGAATTACTTTCGGCTCTTCGCGCATTCGTCGAGAGGGAAGGCCATCTTCCGACGCAGGCAGAATTTAATAACGATAAGGATTTGCCGTCGTGGTTTACTTATTTCGGTCGTTTTGGAAGTATAAAAAGGGCTTTCGCTCTGGCTGGCTACGACTATGATCGTTGCAGAAATGTTCTGGATAAAGAGAGCATGATTAAAATGCTGCGTGATCTAAGTGAACGCTTAGGGCGAATTCCAAACGCTAAAGACTTGAGTCGGAAGAATGGCGTGCCGTGTAGGAAGAGCTTTGAAAGAATCTTTGGCTCTTGGAGTAATGCGCTCAAAGCTGCAAATTTGGTTCGAAAACCAAAAAACAAGCAGAAGAAAAAGAAGCGCGGCGAGCATGACAAGACAAAACTGCTTGCCGACTATTTGCGCGCTACGGAACTGATCGGCCATCATCCCTCGACCGAAGAACTTGGCAAGAAGAATGGAACGCATTGTTATCGAACATATGTCAAAGTGTTTGGTAGCTGGCGGAATTTCCAGGAAATTGTCGAGAAAGCTTCATGATTCTAGCCGCCCATGAAAAATGGGCGGCTTTTCTTGGCTGACGGGTGCGGCAAAAAGCTTGAGATTATTTTTATTTGTTGTATAATTAAAGAAAAGTAATAAAGGACTTTTATGGCAACAAAAACAAACACAAAAACAACTAGACAAAAGATTTTTGCAAGCAACAGGCCGTTTATTTCGCGTGTTACGGTTGATGGCATGATTATCGGTGCTTTGGGTCTAATTATGGCTTGGGCGTCAGTTTACTGCTTTACAAATTTCTTAAAGGTTCAGGACACGAAGTCTAATCTTATTACGCCAGCATTCGCGGCTGAGAATATTGCCGATGACGAATACAGGGATTTGGTCCTAAATTCCGAAACTCCAGAAGCTTTAATTATGAAGAAGCAGTTTGAAAATAGCAAGCTTCTTCAGGATATCTCAATTCAGGAGAATTTGCACGACGATATGCATTTCTTCTTTATTCTTTCTGTGCTTTTCGGTAGTCTTGCTTTGGCTATCTTTGTGGCAGACTTTGTCTATGTAAATCATGCTTCGATTCGCCTTGCGCAGAAGATGTAGGTAGTTTTATGCCTATAATTTCTAAAACGAAAACATGTTTTAGAAATTATAGGCATAAAACCGGTTGGGACGTATTAGGACTATCTTGACGCGCCTTAATGTCGTCTAGTTTTGTAAAAACGCTTACGCTTTACTACGTAAGCGTTTTCTGGTATAATTTTGCCCAGATTTATATATTAGTGGGACGAGCAAGCACCGCTTAAATAAAGTGCTGTTTGGCTCGTCCTGATTTATTGGAAGAAAAGGGTAAATATGCAAGACAAGAGCAAAATTCGCAACGTTGCGATTATCGCGCACGTCGACCACGGCAAAACAACCTTGGTTGATGCGCTTTTGAAGCAGAGCAATACCTTCCGTGATAACCAGGCAGAAATGGGTCAGACGCTCATTATGGACTCTGGTGATCAGGAGCATGAACGCGGTATTACGATTACTGCAAAACAGACCGCTATCCATTACAACGGCTACAAGATTAATATTATTGATACTCCAGGCCACGCAGACTTCTCTGGTGAGGTCGAGCGTACTCTAAACATGGCCGACGGTGTTATTTTGGTTGTTGACGCGCAGGAAGGCCCAATGCCTCAGACTAAGTTCGTCTTGCAGAAGGCGCTAGAAATGGACTTGAAGCCTATTGTCGTCGTAAACAAGATCGATAAGCCAGCCGCGCGTCTTGGCATTGTTGAGGATGAAATCGCAGATTTGTTCCTAGAGCTCGCAACAAGCGAAGATCAGCTCAAGTACCCAGTTTATTATGCTGTTGCCCGTGATGGTAAAGCTGGCAAGACTCCAGAGCTAGATAACGACCTTCATGTTATCTTTGATGCAATTATTAACGAAATTCCAGAACCAAACGTAGATGTCGATAGCTCTAAGGGCGCACAGCTTCTTGTCGCTGCGCTTGCTGCTGATAGCTATCTTGGCAAGTATGCAATTGGTAAGATCTTCCGTGGCAAACTCAAGAAGAACGAGAGCGTCACAATCATGAAGACCAATGGCTCTACTGTAAAAGGTAGGATTGATCGCCTATTTACTTATCGTGGTCTTGGCCGTGAAGAGGCTGATGTTGCTATTGCTGGTGATATCGTAGCTCTTGCTGGTCTTGGCGAGGCAAGTATTGGCGATACTGTTGCTACTGGTGATACCCCAGAAGCTTTGCCTACTATCGAGCTCGAGGCTCCAACCCTATCTATCTATATTGGCCCAAATACTTCGCCACTCAAGGGTCGCGAAGGCGAATTTACGACTTCTCGCCAGATTGGTGATCGTCTAAAGAAAGAGCTTGAAACGAATATTGCTCTTCGCCTAGAACCACAGGGTCTTGGCTATAAGGTTTCTGGCCGTGGCGAGCTTCATCTTTCGGTTTTGATTGAAACTATGCGCCGTGAAGGCTATGAGATGGAAGTTGGTCGCCCAGAGGTTGTCTACAAGATTAAGGACGGTCAGGAATATGAACCAGTTGAGGAACTTACCATTGAAGTTTCTAGCGAATTCGTCGGTGCTGTTTCTCAGGAGCTTGGTGTTCGCAAGGCAGAACTAGTTTCTCAGGAACTTACAACTACTGGTGCAACTCGTTTCTGCTATATAATTACAACCGCTGCTTTGATTGGCCTTCGCAACAATCTTTTGACCGGTACCAAGGGTACGGCAATTATGAATACTTTGCCAAAGGGTTACCAGCCTGTAACTACTCACTATAGCCAGGAAAGAAATGGTGCTTTGGTTGCTAGTGAAACTGGTCAGAGCACGGCTTATGCGCTAGATATGGCTCAGGCACGTGGTATCCTATACATTCCGCCTCAGGTAGATGTATATAAGGGTATGATTGTTGGTTTGTCCAAGAAAGATGAACTAGACATTAACGTTTGTCGCGAGAAGCAGCTTACGAACATGCGTACGCATGCTTCTGATGGTGCAATCCAGCTCACTCCTTATACACAGCTAAGCTTGGAGCAGTGCTTGGACTTCTTGATGGAAGATGAACTTCTAGAAGTTACGCCAAAGTCTCTGCGTCTTCGCAAGAAGGAACTCGATCCAGTCATGCGAAAGCGTGCTAGAAAGAATTAGTTGATAAAAATACTCCCAAGTTTGGGAGTATTTTTTTAGCGGGAATCGCTTTTGGCTATTTCGGCATTTTCTTTAAAAAAACTTATATAATAAAGCAAAAGGAGTAACCAACTAATATGCGATTCCGTAACAAAGAAACTGCACCTGCACCGAGTGAAAATGATGCCGAAGTATCTGGCGAGGCTCAAGAAGAGAAGAATCAGAAGAGGGGCGGAAAACTTATGGGTGCCATTAAGCGATTTTTTGGTGGTGATAAGGCATCTGTGGCAAATGAAAAAAATGATAAGCCTGAAGGCGCAGAAAACCAGGAGAGTAATAATGATAAGTCTGGGAATGCTACGGAGAATATTGAATCGTCTTCGGATGACGGTCGGGAGAGTGATGACAAATTTGTAGATACTACAGAAAGTGACCAGTCGTCTTCGGAACAAGAGCAAAAAATTACCGATGAACAGTGGGATTGGTTTGTAAATGTGGCTTTTGATTCAGAAAAATCTAAAGAAGAGAAAGATGACGAGATAGACGAAAATGAGGAATTGTTTGATAGAGCAAGTGGGGTGGTGTGGGATATCTTGGAAAGCCATGATGGGTTAGAACCGGAAGATCTCACAAAAGAACAATGGGCTCGGGTCCTAAAAGGAGAAACGACTCTACAGGAAGAGTTTGCACGCGATATTACCGATGAACAGTGGGATTGGTTTGTAGATACAGTTTTTGATCCGATAGGAGGCGTAGATAAAGAAAAACAGCAATTGTACGATAGGGGCCTTGAAGTATTGAAGGGGATTCTGAGGGATAATGGGGGACTAGAGCTGGACGATTTTACAAAAGAGCAATGGGCTCGAATTTTGAAGGGCGAAACGTCTGTGCGGGAAGAATTGGAGCAGGAGACTGGAGAATCGTATGATGTGGTCATGCAGCGAAAACGCGATCATTTTATTGAAAACCATCTGAAGCCGCAATTTGCTAATTTACCTAAACATGAAAAATTGCCTAAACAAGAAATAATATCTAAACAAGAAAACGAAAATAGCACAGAACCACTTTCAGAATTAGAGCAAAAAATAATTGATGGATTCTCTAGGAAGCCTGACAGCGAATCAGTAGATGCTACAGAAAGTGACCAGTCGTCTTCGGAACAAGAGCCAAAAATTACCAGTGAGCAGTGGGATTGGTTTGTAAGTGTGGCTTTTGATTCAGGAAAACCTTATGATCAGCAAGATGACGAGATAGAGAAAAATGAGGAATTGTACTATAGGGCGCACGAGAAATTAAACGAGCTTGAAGATAATAATGAGGGACTAGGGATAGGGGCATATGAATTTAAGCCGGAACAATGGGCTAGTATCTTAAAAGGCGAAACATCTGTACCAGAAGAGCTTGCAACCATTATTACAGACAAACAATGGGATTGGTTTGTAGATGTAGAATTTGCGCCATGGTTGTCGCACGATGATGGTGAAAATGAAGGGGGCAAACGCTTTTTATATAATAGGGCGAGTGCCGTATTGGAGTTTATTCTTAAAAATAACGAGGGGCTAGAACCGGACGATCTCAAAAAAGAACAATGGGCTCGGGTTTTAAAGGCATTCAGCAAGAGTAGGAGAGAAGCCGAGGGCGAGAATAACGAGCAGTAGATTCTTTAGTATCTATACGTTTAAAAACTCGAGATATTATATGGGGCGAGCTGGCTATGGTAAGCTCGCTCTTTTTATGCTTAAGCTTTGGTAAGTTCTTAGAAGATGTTATAGTATAGCAAAAGATTTATATTATGACAGATAATAATAAGAGTAAGAAGGGTGAGCAAAACAAGTATAAGAAATTATTTGCTAAGTTTCGCAAGCTCCAGCTTGTGCTATTCCCATTTTGGGTCTTTGAAGCCGTAATGGGTATCAGGCTAATTAGTGGTCTGATTAAGCTAAATATCCTAGCAAACTGGCAGATGGCGCTAATTATAGTCGTTGTTGTAACGTTTATTCTATTTACTGGCTGGAAGATTGTTAACTCAAAGACCCGCAAGGCTGTGCGTATCGCTTTTGTGGCTCTGGCGTTCATTCTTGGCGCATTTTACTGCTATGGTTGCCATTATCTTTCTAGTGCAATCTCTTTCATCGAGAGCGCGACTGGTAAACATGTCGAGACTGAGACTTATTCGGTTTATGTTTTAAAGAATGGCGGATACAAGGAGCTAAAGAATCTTGAACGTCAGACAGTTGGCTATATTGGCGTTAATCCGCATCGTGCCGATACTGAGGCGCAGCTTCAGGCTTCCGTAGGTCATAAGACTGCAGATTTTGAGAATGTTGGCGAGATTGTTGCGGCGCTTTATGATTCTAAGGTTGCAGCAATTGTTTTGAACGAGAGCTATCTTGATATCTTGGCTGATACTGATTTGGATTTTGAAGAACGTACGAAAGTTCTTTATAGCTTTGAGGTTCGCAGTGATACTCCAGACGAGCCAGCTAAGGTTGATGTTAAAACCGAGCCATTTATTATGTATATCTCCGGTACAGACTCGCGTAGTGGCCTAAATACGGTTGCTCGTAGCGACGTAAATATGCTCGCTGTCGTGAACCCACAGAAGCATAAGATTTTGCTTGTTTCGATCCCGCGCGATTATTATGTTCAGCTTCACGGCACAACCGGTACGAAGGATAAGCTAACGCACGCTGGTGTTTATGGTGTAGAGATGAGCCGCAAGACGATCGAAGATTTGTTTGATATTGATATTAACTATACGACCAAGGTTAGCTTTAGTACGGTTATTTCTGTCGTAGATACGCTTGGCGGAATTGAGATTAATTCTGATCAAGAATTTACAGCTTGGACTAATAAGAGCTGTCATTTTGTAAAGGGCAAGCAGACGGTTAATAGTGACTGTGCTTTGGCTTATTCTCGTGAGCGCTATGCTTACGAAAGTGGCGATAGGCATCGTATTCAGAATCAGCAAGACGTCGTGGTTGCTATTCTAGACAAACTTTCTGACCCGCATTACCTATCCAAGTATCCAAAGATTTTGCAGAATGCCGAAGGCTCTTTTGACACAAGTATGAGCTATGACGAGATTACTAGCTTCGCTAAACTACAACTCAGTACCTTGCAGGGCTGGGAAGTGGAGCGCATTTCCGTTGATGGTTCTGGTGCAATGCTTCCAACTTATAGCATGGGTGCACAGAAACTTTATGTTATGATTCCTGACGAAAATACCGTCAATGCTGCAAAGGCAAAAATTGACGAATTTATGAGCGTCGAATAGTTGATTGTTTTGTCGAAGTAACAGGGAAGAATCATTCTCTAAACCTTGACTTTTGCCCTGAAAATTGATATAATAATAATGATTATTTATTAATTTTTGGGATTTTTGATGGAAGAGATTGACCTAAAGGAATTTTTGAAGTATCTCCGAAAATACGTTTGGATGATGCTCGTAGCCGTCTTTGTGCTTGTTAGCGTAATTTCGTTCTACGACTTGAATATAAAAACAAAACTATACAAGAGCTCGACAACTGTTGTCTTGAACAGCGGCAATAGCGCAAAAACTGTTCAGGAAGATTTGACTACGGTCAATTTGAACCAGAAGCTTGTTACTACTTATAGCGAGCTTGTTAAGAACCGTACCGTTCTTGATCGTACGATTGAAGGCCTAAAGGCTTGTAGAGACGATAAACATGCCTGTGAAGGTTATGTTTCTGGTGCAGATAATTCTGCAATTGAGGAACGTACGAAAACTTTGGCTAATTTGAATCTCGATGAACTAAGCTACGACAATCTAAAGAGCAAGATTGGCGTTAAAAATATTGACGATACTGAGATTTTGCAGATCTCTGTCGAAGACAAGAACCCTGAACGCGCAATGATTCTAACTAATGAGATTGCTCATGTTTTTGAAAATGTCGTAGAAGAGAAGTTCGGCCAGAAGAACGTTAAGCAGTGGGATACTGCAATCGTGTCTGATGTTCAGAGCAACAATACGACTTTGCGCGATATGGCAATTGCTGCTTTCGTCGGCGTATTTGGCGTAACTGCAGTTGCATTCCTTATCTTCTACTTTGACGATACGGTCAAGTATTCCAAAAATCTCGAAAAAGAGCTTAATATCCCAATTATTGGTAAAATCGCAAAAACTGATGCCAGCATGAAAAAGAGCGGCAGCGAACTTCTTGTTGTAAATCTACCAAAGGCTGGTACTTCCGAAAGTATCCGCAATCTTCGTGCAAACCTTAGCTTTTCTTCCATCGATAAGGGCATGAAGAGTCTTCTTATTACTTCCGTTAATCCATCTGAGGGTAAGAGCTTTGTTTCTTCCAACCTAGCTAGCGCCTATGCTTTGGCTGGTCATAAGGTACTACTTGTTGACTGTGATCTTCGTAAGGGTCGCTTGCATCGCATTTTCTGCCTAAAGAACAAGAGCGGTTTCTCTGATATGCTTCTTGATGGCAATGATGAAGAATCCCTAAAGAAATACATCAAAAAGACTAGCGTTAAGGGTCTAAGCGTAATTACTCGTGGTACATGCCCACCAAATCCAAGCGAGATTTTGGGCTCTGTTCGTGCTGAAGAAGTTATGAAGAAGCTAAAGAAGAAGTTCGATATTGTAATCCTCGATGGTGCTCCATGCGGTGGCCTAGCAGATTCTATTGTCGCTTCTAAGCTCGTCGATGCTGTTTCTGTTGTTTGCTGGAACGGCAAGACTAACCGCGCAGATTTGATGACTGTACTTGATGATCTCAAGAAGGTAGAAGCTCCATTTGCTGGTATTATTATTAATGCAATTCGCCATTCAAAGGGCTCGAACTATTATTATAACTATTATGAAGAAGCCGAAGAACAGCCAAAAAGCGTAGTAAAGAAAGCCGCCGCTGCGCTTCCTGGCAACAAAAGAAAAAGACTAGCTTAAAGATTGATCTCAAAAATGTTAGCTAAAAATAAGAATCGTGACTATAGTTTTATAGATATTCACTCGCATATTTTGCCGGGAATTGATGACGGTGCTAAAAATATTGCCGAATCCAAGATTCTTATTGCCCAGCTAAGGAGTGAGGGTGCTGAAGCAATTATTTGTACGCCTCACTATATCCCAGATACAGATTCGGTTAGTCCACTAAAAGAGAACAGGCAACTTTTGGATCTTCTTAAGGAAGAGGATCCTCGCACGCCGCTATATATTGGTAATGAGTTGTATATCGACGAAGATCTCGATGTTTTATTAAAGAAGAAACAGATTTGTGGTCTTGTTAATTCGCGTTATCTTTTGATTGAGCTTCCGATGAGTGGCGAGTTTGAAGATTATGAAGATATCTTGAACTTCATGAATAGGAAATACAAGGTTATCTTGGCTCATCCAGAACGCTATACCAGCTTCCAGAAAGATTTTACTTTGATTGAGAGGTTAGTGGATATGGGAATTCGTTTCCAGTGCAATTATGGAACGCTTATGGGGCAGTACGGTCGTGAAGCCAAGAAGACTTTGAAGAAGATGCTCAGGAGGCGCTATGTCTTTGCCTTTGGCTCGGATATTCACAAGATTAGGACTGATGGATATTATTCCAAAGCAATCGCAAAGCTCAATAAGATTGTAAAGGATGATAATTATTTGACTGATCTTATCCATGATAATCCTAAGAGGATCATCGTATCGGCCGCAAATAGCCGTAAGAACAGAAAGAAAGAATCGGAATAGCTCATTTATTGGATGGGCTATTCTTTTTTGTGCAGGTTTGCGGATTGGACCAGCTAGCATGTTCGCAGGTTTGACGGGTTAACTTTGTCAAACTAGTCAAACTTGTCAAACTAGTCAAACTTGTCAAACTTGCGCAAAATATAGCTATAAGATGTAAAAGAAGCGCAAGCCCTATATATGGTGCTAAAGTTTTACACACCACGCTAAGTATGGGTTGTAAAAAATACTTATACGAATTTGGTCAAAAGTACTTGCAAAGTTTCAAAAAATTGCTTATACTTATTTCAAGTGGAAAGCAAAAATAAAAACAACAAAAACCACTAAAACAAAAATAAAGAAAAAATTAGATTGGCATAACTACTATGAAGAGAAACATTGAAGTCAAATGCCTCCGCGGCGGCACCTGCGAAGTGATTCGCTTGCGAAAAAATCATTAATTTCTTCGATATTTTTGGGCAATTTAACATCGCTCGAATCTGGATATCAAGGAGTTTTGGGCGCGATTGGAATTCGCGAAACAGAATTCAATAGGCACATCTCAAAATACACACCTCCCAATACAAAAATATCTCACCTCACACACAAATTAAGTCTCTCAACGCCAAAATCGTCGTGATCTGCTATACGCGGTTCAGATTTTGGTTAACTTATAAAAGTGTTTAGGAATAAAACAAAAAACAAAAAACACAAAAACCTGAAATTTCTTGATACCCAGGTTTGAGCAAATGTATAATGAAGGAATGGAAGAAATTCATATTCCGGTGTTATTATCCGATGTTTTGGAGTATCTTGGGCCAAAGCCTGGCGAAAGTTATCTAGACTTAACCGCTGGCTATGCTGGTCATGCTGATAAAATTTTGGAAGTAACGCAGAATTATAAAGATTCGGTCTTGAATGATCGGGATCAAAATGCAATCGATTACCTCAATGTGAAGTACCAAAAGGTGAAGCCGGAAATCGTGCATGATGATTTTTATAGCACTGCGCTACGCTTTGTGGAGAATAAAAGGACATTTGATTTAATACTGGCGGATTTCGGAGTTTCTTCGCCGCAGCTAGACAATGTTGAGCGAGGTTTTTCGTTTACAAAAGATGCACGGCTAGACATGCGTATGGACGAATCTCAGGATTTGGATGCATGGGAAATTGTGAATCATTGGAGCGAGAAAAAGTTAGCCGATATTTTTGAGCGCTATGGAGAAGAAAAGCCTGGTAGGGCTAAGCTTTTGGCGCGAGAAATCGTCTTTAATCGTCCAATTAATACGACTATCGAACTTGCTGAACTTATTAAGTCTAAGTCGCCATATTCGCATACTCATCCAGCAACTAGGGTTTTTCAAGCCATTAGAATTGCCGTAAATGACGAACTTGGTGAAATTGAAAGGACTTTACCTCTGCTTCCTAAGCTTTTAAATAAGGGCGGAAGAGTAGGTATTATATCTTTTCATAGCTTAGAAGATCGTCTAGTAAAAGACTTCTTTAAGGAAGAAAGTAGCTTTGGTCTTGAATCAGAGCTAAAGATTTTGACTAAGAAGCCGGTTGTTGCTGCGGATGATGAATTAGTTTACAATCCACGCGCTAGAAGTGCGAAGCTAAGGGTGGCTGAGAAGATTTAGGTCTTGATAGTTGCCTGTGGCTCGTAAATAAGGCGCTATCGTAATAACAAAAACAAAAACAAAGGAGCCATATGGCAAAGATCATGGTGACCAACAGGTCCCGCGCAGAGAAAGTTAAAGTAAACTTTCGCTAATCGCTCGTAAGAGCACAGCCTTTTAATACCATTTTATTTTGACCGATAAACTTGGTAACCTCTAAAAATTTATTTTGACCGATATCTTTTTAGAACAAAAAATCTCTCTCTAAATTTATTTTGACCGATAAATTTAAAACTTTTTTATGCCTTTTGACCGGGGCAACAAACACTCGAGATAATTTGTGGGTGTGTATAAAACACAATTTATTTTTGACCTTCTTTGGCCGCTATGCCGAGAACTATCTCTCTCAATCTCGGCATAAGCCAAAGCCTTTTGTGTCTTTAGTAGATTATCAAATTATCTCTTAAAACAAAAACAAAAATAGGAAAAATTGGATTTTAATGTCAGCTTATAATGCGAGTAGAAGTATGACAATGACAAATTCAGCGCCTTGGATGCGTAACAGAAATTCTGTGCGCCATAATTCTAAGTTATCGCTGGGGCCAGTTAGTCATATAATTTTTACGACTGCGGTTGTATTACTAATCGGCTTGATGTTTGTTTCGCAAAGTTCCAAAGTCACAGATTATGACTTGGAAGTTGCTAAAGTAAATAGTGAAATAACTGAGCTAGAAGCTCAAAGAGATGCACTTGCAGTAGAAAATGCGAAAATTACTGCAGCGGCATCAGATGCGGATTCTAATAGTGTTGCATCAACAATGGTCGATGCAAATAGTGCGGCTTTTGTTGAGCGATAAATATCGTATAATATTCTTATGGTTGGCAAGCGCTACCGTTTTGTTTATATTCTTTTAAGTCTTGTTTTTGTTGTTTTTGGTGCAAGACTTTTTTATGTGCAACTAGTTAAACACGATGAATATGTTTCGGCTGCTAATAGCGTACGCGTAAAGCAATATGAGCTACTTGCGAAGCGTGGCGAGATCTATATGAAGAGTGGCGAAAATGAAGTCGTGCCTGCTGTTCTTAATGAAAGAACTTGGACGATTTTCGTAGATCCAAGTTATGTTATAAACCGTGATAAAGCCCAAGCAAAGCTTACTGAGATTCTCGGCGATAAGCTTATTGTAAGTTGGGATGACGTCTGGAAAGACCTTACTAATATGTATGTCGAGGTTGCAAAGGGCGTAGATTACGATACCGTCGCAGCGGTAAAGAAAGCAAATATTCAGGGTGTAGGACAGAAGGAAACTTCCAAGCGTGTCTATCCGCGTGGCGAGATGGCAGCGCAGGTGCTTGGTTTCGTGAATGCTGAGGGCGTAGGCTCTGGTCTCGAAGGTGCACAAAATGATCGTCTATCCGGTAAAAACGGGCTTCTTAAGACGGTTACAGATGTTAATGAAATTCCATTGTCTCTTGGCGATGAGAATGTCGAAATTCCTGCACAGGACGGCGAAACGCTAGTATTGACGCTTGACGAAAATGTTCAGCGCGAGAGCGAGAAAGCTCTGAAGCGTATCTATGATACTTACGAAGGCAAGATTAAGAACGCAAGCGTTGTCATAATGAACCCGCAAAATGGCCAGATTTATTCGATGGCAACTTATCCTAGCTTTAATCCTGAATACTATTACAAGGTTACCGATGGTAACGTCTTTAGAAATATTCCGGCTGATTCACCTTATGAGCCAGCTTCGATTTGTAAGACGTTTACTTATGCGACAGCAATCAACGAAGGTGTTATTAGTCCAGAGGATACTTATGTAAATACTGGCCATACAGATGTTGATGATATTACAATCCAGAACGCTCTTGGTAGTATGGCACATCTTGGCACGATTACCTTCCAAACGGCGCTAGATTATTCTTTGAATACTGGTACAGTTGAAGTGGTACGTAGGCTAGGTAGTGACGGCACGATTTCTTACCAGGCACGCTCGACAATTTATGACTATTTAACTAATCACTATTCGCTAGGCAAGAATACCGGTTCGGGTCTTTACGAGGCTGACGGTGTAATTATTAGTCCAGATGATGCAGAAGGTAACGCGGTGCGTTATTCGAATATGAGCTTTGGTCAGGGCATGAATATTACGATGATTCAGGTGCTCGCAGGTTTCTCCTCGGTAGTTAATGGTGGTACTTATTATAAGCCGACGATCATTGCAGGTACGATGCAGAATGGTCAATATGTGCCGGACGAGCTAAAGGGCGCAGATCATCAGGCGGTAAGCGCAGAGACGAGCGCAACGATGCGTAGGATGCTTCAGGAAGTTCGAAGTTTCAATGGTGGCGACAATGATCCGGCCGGTTATATTATTGGCGCAAAGACTGGTACGGGTGAAACTTTAAACGAAGATGGTACTTATACTTCGGATAAAACTATCGTAGGTATTGCGGGCTTTGGTATGTCTTCCAAGGAAGGTTCTTTGCCGGAGTATACGATTCTTGTAAGGCTTGATGGCGAGACATTTCTATGGGGTTATGAGGCGGCAGATGTCTTCACGCAGCTCAGTAATTATATGATAGAATATTTAAGAATAGCGCCAGGCGCTTAGGAAAGGGATTATGTTAAACGAAATTAATCAGAGTTTAGGCTATGAATTGATGCTTTCGCTCGGCGCCTTTTTACTTTCGATTTTCTTAACGCCAATCTATACGAATTTTGCTTATAAGCACAAACTTTGGAAGAAGCAAAAATCTGTTGCTGTGACTGGCGAAAAATTGTCCGTCATGAACAAGCTCCATGCTGACAAGATTAAGAGACATTTCCCAACGATGGCTGGCGTAATTATGCTTGTTGCTGTTCCTGTTACGGTTCTTGTTTGTCGTTGTCTAGTTCGTGGCCAGACTTGGCTTCCGCTCGCTGCATTTATTGGCGGTGGTTTGATTGGCTTTATTGATGATGTCTTGAATCTAACAGGGCAGAGCGCCGTAGCTGGTCTTCGTGCACCAGTAAAGTTTGCTATGATTTCTGTGCTTGGCGCTGCGCTTGGTTGGTTCTTTGCCGTAAAGCTTGGCTGGACTTCGATTGAGATTCCGTTTGTTGGCGCGCTAGAAATTGGCACAATTCCAATGATTATTTTGTTTGCCTTTGCAGTGGTTGCAACGGGCAACGCGGTAAATATTTCCGATGGTCTTGATGGTCTTGCCGGCGGTCTTTCAATGATGGCTTATGGTGCCTATGGCGTAATTGCGCTTGCTCAGGAACAGTGGTATTTGGCTGGTTTCTGTTTTGTAGTTATGGGTTCGCTCTTAGCTTATACCTGGTTTAATATTCATCCAGCTCGCTTTATGATGGGCGATACTGGCTCCTTTGCGCTTGGCGCAGGTTTAGGCGCAGTATCAATGATGACGAACTGTTTCTTGTTACTTCCAGTTATTGGTGGCATTTTTGTGGCCGAGGCTGGTAGCTCTTTGATTCAGATTCTTTCAAAGAAATTCTTCCATCGCAAGATATTTATTTCCGCGCCATTCCATCATCATCTTCAGGCTAAGGGTTGGGAAGAGAGTAAGGTAGTTATGCGCTTCTGGATTATTGGCGGTGTTCTTGCAATGCTTGGCGTCTTCTTGGCAATGAGCGGCGGGATGATCGGCTAATGCGCAAGCATAGGGTGGATTATCTAATTGCGATTTTTGCCATCGTTTTGATGGTGCTTGGCCTTTTGGTGATTTTTTCGGTTGGACCTCGCGTCGCGCAGTTCGAAAATAGCCAGAGTGGTAGCAACTTCTCTGAGAGCTATTTCTTTGTACATCATGCTTTTGCAGTAGTTCTTGCCGTAGCTGCAATGGTTATTGGCTATTTCTTGCCGTACGCAAAGCTAGAGAAGATTAGCTTCAAGATTCTAGGCGTTGGCTTTGCTTTGTGTGCTTTGGTTTGGGTACTTGGCAAGATTGGTGCTTCAGGTATTGTTACTTGCGATGAAGGTGCTTGTAGATCTTTTCATATTCCTGGGCTAGGTGTTGGCATGCAGCCGGTAGAGATTGTAAAAGTTGGCGTACTGTTTTATGTTGCATGGCTAGTAAAGGCAAGGAAGGCGGAAGGCGAACTTGATACAAGGAACTTCTGGATTCCGGTCGCGACGATTGTTGGATTGACGGCGCTCTTGGTTGCTGTGGGTTTGAAGGATTTTGGTAGCACGGTTGTGATTTTCTTTATGGTTGCACTAATGATCTTTTGCGGTGGTGCAAATCTCAAATCTATGGGGATTGCTTTGGCTGGCGTTGGTGTTTTGGCGCTACTTCTTATTGTTTTTTCTCCGCATCGTGTTGCGCGTCTTGCAAGCTTTGGTGATAGCTATCATGTAGAGAACTCTTTGATTTCGCTCGGTACTGGTGGTTTTCTTGGTGTTGGTATGGGTAACAGTATTCAGTCGACGGGTTATTTGCCAGAAGCTTTGAGTGACTCAATCTTCTCGATTATCGGTGAGGTTATGGGCTTTGTTGGAACGATTGGTGTGCTTTTGCTGTTCCTAGGCATGTTAATCAAGATGGTGAGCGTTTCGCGCCATACCGAACAGGCGGAAAGGGCGCTCTTTGTAATAGGGGTGATAGCTTGGATTTTTGCTCATGTTATAATTAACGTAGGGGGTATGATTGGGCTAATTCCAGTCAAAGGTATTACATTGCCATTCCTTAGCTATGGCGGCACAAGTATGCTTTTCGTAGCTTTCGTCCTCGGCATTGTACTGCAAATTTCAAGTTGGACTAAAAGGGAAATAGTTGATGAAAATTCTAGTAGTAGGCGGGGGCAGTGGCGGCCACGTAACGCCAGTCGTAGCCGTCGCTAGTGAAATACTAAAAAAGCAGGCTGATGCGAAGCTTGTTTTTTGGACTGATTCAAAATACTACAAGAATGCCAAAGAAGCAGTTGCTTCTAAAGGCCTCCAAATGCCTGTAAAACGCTTGTGTTCTGGAAAATTGCGTAGATATACGAATTTTGGTTTTTGGGACTATATACAGCATTTTGGAATGGTTCTAAGCAATATTTTTGATGGCTTTAAGTTAATCATTGGTGTTTTGCAAAGTTTCTTCCGCTTGCTATTTTCTAGGCCGAATGTGATTTTTTTGAAGGGCGGCTATGTTTGCTTGCCGGTAGGCATCGCGGCAAAATGGCTAAAAATTCCTTATGTAATTCATGATAGTGATGCAGCGCCAGGCCTTACGAATAGGATCTTGGCGGGGCATGCCGTAAAGATTGCGACTGGTATGCCGCTAGATTTTTACAAATATCCAGAGGGCAGGGCAGTTTGGACTGGTATTCCGATTTCTAGCGATTTTGTGCCCGTTTCTAAGACAGAGCAAAAGAAACTAAAAGAAGAGCTTGGTTTTGATTCTAGCAAGAAGCTTGTTGTTGTGACTGGCGGCAGTTTGGGTGCAAGGCATATTAATGAAGCTGTGGTAAAGATTTTGCCGGAGCTTTTGAAAGAATCATGCGTGGCGCTTATTTCTGGTCAGACGGATTATGAGGCTTTGAAGAAAGAAAATAGTGAGTTTCTCACGAATAAGAATTTTCAGCTACTTAGCTTTACGAACGAGATTGTGAAGTTCTTTGGCGCAGCAGATGTTGTTGTAAGTAGGGCTGGTGCTTCGACTTTGAGTGAGCTTGCTAGCATGGAAAAGGCAGTTGTTTTGGTGCCAAACCATAAGTTGCCGGGTTTCCATCAGGTAAAGAATGCTGAGAACTACGAAAAGAGTAGGGCGGCTATGCTTGTTTCCGATGCGGAAGAAGGCGTTGATGAGAAGAAGTTGCTTGCCGCGATCAATTCGCTTCTTGGTGATGAGAAGAAGAGGGCGGAGTATAGTAAGAATCTTGGTAAGTTTGCTAAGAATGATGCTGCAAAGCAGCTAGCTGCGATTGTTTTAGCCGAAGCAAAGTAGGGAAAAGCGTTTTCAAAATAGGCTTGCCTGAGGGTGATAGCTGTGTTATAATAAACGCATACCTAAGTGGTCACGTCGTCTAGTGGTTAGGACTCCAGGTTTTCATCCTGGCAATCGTGGGTTCGATTCCCACCGTGATCACCATTTTTTGTGCCTTGATTTTATTTGACATCATCGTGGAAATATTGTATTATATATTTAATCATATATCGAGAGGAGGGTAGAGATATGTGTGAATATTTAAGAGATGATTTTGAGGGTGTTAGTCTGTCTGGCTTAGCCGATGAAGTCAATGCAGCTAATGATGATGACGAAGAACTCGAGAACGAGTATGAGTCTTCTAAGCCTCGTTATGTGGTCGTTGAGTGTAGTAGCGTAGTTGAGTTTGCAAGAGAAGTAAACGAAAAACTCGAAGAAGGCTATCGGCTTTTTGGAAGTATGAAAGCTCTTGGTGGTGCTTCCTCTTCTGCTGCTATCGTTCATATTCAGGCTTTAATTCTCGATCAGCAATGATTTTTTCGGTCCCTGCTTTGATGCGGGGGCTTTTTCTTTGCTTTGTTTTAGTGCGGTATAATTAAAAAAGATGAAAAATGTGATTGAAGTAAAGCATCTTTCCAAGAGCTATAAGTCTCATAAAGCGGTCGATGACTTGAGCTTTGAAGTGAAAGAGGGTGAAATTTTGGGTCTCCTTGGGCCAAATGGCTCCGGTAAGACTACTACAATGAATTGTATTTTGGCGCTTCTAAAATACAATGAGGGCGAGATTAAAATATTTGGTAAAGAAATGTCTCCGTCCGCATATGATATTAAGTCTAAGATTGGCGTCGTCTTTCAGGATGTGGCTGTATTTGACGAGCTGACAGTCTATGGAAATATTGATTATTTCTGTGGCCTTTATATCCAGGACAAAACGGTTCGCGCTGAATATGTCGAAGATGCCTTGAAATTGGTTGGTCTTACGGAGAATAAGAATCAGTATCCGAAGCAGCTATCTGGCGGTTTGCTCAGGCGTCTTAATATTGCCTGCGGTATCGCACATAAGCCAAAGCTAATCTTCCTTGATGAGCCAACTGTGGCCGTTGATCCGCAGAGCCGTAACAATATCCTTGAGGGTATCAAGAAGCTTCGCGATGGTGGTGCAACGATTATTTATACGACTCACTATATGGAAGAAGTCGAGATTCTTTGTGATCGCGTAATTATCTTGGACAAGGGCAAGATTATTGCGAGCGGCACAAATGATGAGCTTAAGGCTCTTGCAAAGATAGAAGAGAAGGTCACGATTGAAGTTTCTGAACTATCTCCAAGCCAGCTAAGCGGTTTTGAATCGATCAAGAATGTCAGCGAAGTTTCTTACGATAATGGTGTTATGAAAGTTGTTTTTAATAAAGGTAAGAACAACTTGGCAGATATGGTGGATTATCTTAAAGATAACAAGATTCAGTACAGTAAGATTTTTGCAGAACGCCCAACTTTGAATGATGTGTTCCTAGAACTGACTGGCAAGGAGCTTCGCGACTAATGTTTTGGCATAGTTTTAAATATGCATTTCGCACCTTGTTAAAGAGCAGGGCGATGATGTTTTGGACTCTAATTTTTCCATTCATCTTGGCAATTCTCTTTAATATGGCTTTTGCTCGCTTGCACGATTTTGATGTTTTTGAAGCTTTTGACGTCGCTGTAGTTGATGATGAAAATTTCCGTGATTCGGAGATTTTTAAGGAGGCTTTTAAGACGCTAAGCGAAGAAGGGGAAGAGCAACTATTTGTAACCCAGTATGTTGATTCCGAGAAAGCGGACCAGCTTCTTGCTGACGAGAAAGTTGATGGAATTGTCTACATTGTTGATGGTGAGCCACATGTAAAAATCAAAAAGAACGGTACGAATCAGACGGTTCTAACTACGGCAGTAGAGCAGATTTACCAGAGTTCCAAGATGATTGAAGATATAGCGGATACGAAGATAAATGAAGCGGTTTCCGAAATGTCTCCAGAGCAACTAATGCGTGGCGAAATGCCTGATGTTGAGAAGATTTACAAAGATGCAGTCGCTACCGTTAGTGAGGTGGAGCCGAACGTTAAAGACGATTCTCGTGTAATGAATATTGTAGTAATTGAGTTCTATACACTTATCGCGATGGCTTGTATGCAGGGTTCGATGCTTAGCTCGGAGATGATGGATCGTTGTTTGCCGAATATTACGAGTCGTGGCAAGCGTGTGGCGATTGCGCCAACGCGTAAGGGTATCGTGATTGTAAGCAATTTGCTCGCTAGCTACTCGATACTACTATTGTCGCTGATTGCTTTGATTGCTTTCATGCGCTTTGTGCTCGGAGTTGAGTTTGGCTCGAATCTTGGCTTCATAATCCTACTAGCGGCCGTTGGTGGCCTTGCTTCGACGGTTATGGGCATGATGCTTTCGATTGTTCTAAAAACCAATAACGCGGCAAAGAACGTGATTATCTTGATTATTACCATGGTTGGCTGTTTGTTTGCTGGTATGTTTGGTGGCAATAAGGGATTCTTCGATAATCTTAGCCCGATTATTAACAAGATTAGTCCAGTTGGTATGATTACAGACGGTTTCTATTCGCTTTATTATTATGCTGATTCGGCAAGGTATTTTTCGAATGTTTATGGCCTGTTAATCGTGGCAGCGATATTTATGATTCTTTCGATTCGTGGGCTAAGGAGGCAGCGCTATGACAGTATCTAAGGCTTTCTGGAAGATTGTGCTAAAGAACATTAGTACGATTATTATGTATACCGTTATCTTGGTTTCTTTCGGAACTGTGAGCGCTCAGAGTAGTACTACGACAGTAGAGTTTGAGGCAGTCGAGCCGAGTATCGTCGTGTTTAATCATGATGGGGAAGAGGGAATTACAAAGAATCTAATTGAATATCTAGATAAGAACGCAGAAATCAAGACGGGCTTTTCTGATGACGATAAGCTAAAAGACGCTTTGTTTTATGAAGAAGTGGTCTTGGTGGTAGATATCCCAGAGAACTACAGCAAGGACTATCTAGCAGGGAAGAATCCAGAGATTTTGACGCGTTCATCGGCGGGGTATCGGGCGGAGCTTGCAAAAGTGATGTTACGCAGATATTTGTCTGTCGCTCAAAGTTATTCGACTCTTGGTCTAGATGCTAGCGAAACGACAGAGAAGATTAATGCTGCGCTTGAATCTAGCGCCAAGGTAGAGGTGCTCAGCAAGGTGGATAGCTCGAAATATGCAAAAGCTTCGGCCTATTTTAGCTTTGCGAACTATGCAATTCTGGCCTGCGTAATTACGATTATTTGCTTGATCATGAGCTCGTTTAACAGGATGGAGATTCGTAAGCGAAATCTTGTAAGCAGCGTTGCGATTTCTAAGATGAATCGTATCTTACTGAGGAATAGCTGTCTCTATGCCTTTGGCGTTTGGCTGATGTATATGATCTTTGGCTACTTCATGGCTGGCGGAGACATACTATTTAGCAACTACGGAATCT
Source organism: uncultured Candidatus Saccharibacteria bacterium (assembly GCA_946530965.1). Lineage (GTDB taxonomy): Bacteria > Patescibacteriota > Saccharimonadia > Saccharimonadales > Saccharimonadaceae > UBA2834. The sequence goes on along the minus strand of CAMNAK010000001.1, from coordinate 426,301 downwards.
TATTTGCAGTAAACTCCTTTATCTTCTGTATCGTCGCGACGACGATTGCTTATCTGATTAGTCAGTTGGTGCAGGGCAGGAATGCCGTAAATGGCATCATGAATGTTGTGGCTTTGGGTTCAAGCTTCTTGTGTGGCTCATTCGTGCCACTAGAGTTCTTGCCGGAATCGGTGAAGTTTATAGCGCACGCATTACCGAGCTTTTACTATATTGATTCAAACTACAAGATTCAGGCGCTTGAGGGCTTTAGTCTAGACGAAATAGCTCCGGTGCTTATCAATATGGGAATTATGCTTGGCTTTGCGATTTTGTTTGTAATTTTGGCAAATATTATTGCGAAAAAGAAGCAACGCGTGGCCTAAAAAATGACCCCTTTAGAAATGGCGCTTGTGCTATCTAAAGGGGTATTTTTATGTTAAAATATTAGGGTATGAGTAAAAAACTTTTTAAAAGAACCAAAATTTTGGCTACTGTTGGTCCAGCAACATTTTCCGAAGAAAAGCTCAAGGAAATGGTCTACGCTGGCGTTAACGGTTTCCGCCTAAACTTTAGTCACGGTACTTATGACGAACGTGACGAACAGATTCGTATTATTCGTAAATATTCTGCAGAGCGCGGTAAGGCTGTTGCTATTTTGCAGGACATCCAGGGTCCAAAGATTCGCCTAGGCGCAATCAAGGACGACAACATGGACCTTCATGAAGGCGACGAGATTATTCTTGACCACGCTGTTGAAGAGCATGATGGCAGCAATCGCCTTCCAGTTCAGTGGAACCTTGCTGAGTATTGTAAGGTTGGTGAACCTCTATACATCTTCGATGGTAAGATTAAGACCGAAGTTATCGAAATTGTTTCCGATACTGCTATTAAGGTCCGTATTCTTAACGATGGCCATATTCAGAGCCGCAAGGGTATCAACCTTCCAGAAACCGATCTTGGTGGCAACATCTTGACCGATAAGGATAAGGCTGACCTAGAGTTTGGTGCAAGCCGCGACTTCGACTATGTTGCTGTAAGCTTCATTCAGACCGCTGCAGATATTGAGCGCATCCGCCAGCTTCTTGTTGGTTTTGGTAGCCGCGCAAAGATCGTAGCAAAGATTGAAACCAAGAAAGCTGTCGAAACTGACGAAAATCTTGAAGAAATCGTTAAGGCTTCCGATGGTATCATGGTTGCTCGTGGTGACCTTGCTATCGAGGCAGGCGCAGAAATCGTTCCTATCGTTGAGCGCAAGCTCTTGGCTCTATCTCGCCAGTATTCTAAGCTTTGCATCGTTGCAACTCAGATGCTTGGTAGTATGGTAGATAACCCAGAACCAACTCGTGCAGAGGTTAACGACGTTGCTACAGCCGTTCTTCTTGGCGCAGACGCAACAATGCTTTCCGATGAATCTGCAAACGGTAAGTATCCAATCGAAGCTATCAAGACTATGAAGAAGATCATTCTTTATACTCAGGACCATAGCGAAATTTGCCCGCTAGAAGCAGAACCAGTTGGTAACTACAAGAATTACGATGTTCTCGCAGCTGCAGCCGTAAAGATGGCAAACGATCTTGATGCTGACGTTATCGCAGTTGCTACCCGCAGTGGTGAAACTGCAAACGCAATCGCAGCACAGCGTCCAAACATGCCAATCGTTAGCGTTACAAGCGACAAGCGTGTTGCTGGTCAGCTAGCGCTTCGCTTTGCAAACACTGCATATGTCCGCGAATTCGATGAGAACTATGCATTCGATGCAGTTCAGGATTTGAAGAACAGTGGTTACCTAAAGCTTCCAGAAGGTAAGACTGAACTTACCGTAGTTCTAGTTTCTGGCTTCCGCGATGTTGAAGGTGGCACGAACTCTATTCAGATTCGCAAAGTTTAGTAAAATCAATTTGAAGGGGTACTGGAGGTAGTGCCCCTTCTTTGGAGAAAAGTGATGGGTTTTAGGAAAAAGACAGTTCGCGATGTCGAAATAACAGGGAAAATTGTACTAGTACGCGTAGATTATAACGTGCCAATGAAAGACGGCGCGATTGTGGAGGATATGCGCATTAGGGCAAGTCTTCCGACTATAAATTATTTGCTAGAGCAGGGCGCTGAGAAGGTAGTTCTTATTTCTCATATGGGTCGTCCAAAGGGCGAAAAGAACCTTGAGTTTACCCTTGCACCGATTGCGGCTCGTCTTGGCGAATTGATGCCGGGAAAGACGGTAGAATTTTGCAGTGAAACGACTGGTGATACTGTTAAGACGGCTGTTTCTAACTTGCCAAGTGGCGGCGTGATTTTGCTTGAAAATTTGCGTTTCTCGCCAGCTGAAGAAGAAAACTCGGCTGAATTTGCGCAGGCAATTCTTGATGCTACTGGCGCAGAGCTATTTGTTCAGGATGGTTTTGCGGTAATTCATCGTGCGCATGCTTCGACCGATGCGATTGCTCGTGTTGTTCCAGCTGTCGCAGGCTTCTTGGTAGAAAAAGAAGTTACCGAGCTAGAAGGTGCAATTACAAATCCAGAGCATCCACTTGTTGTTGTGATTGGTGGTGCTAAGGTTGAAGATAAGGCTCCGATGATTGAGCAGTTCTTGCCGATCGCAGATAAGATCTTTGTTGGTGGTAAGATTGCTGCTGACGGTTATGAGGCTACAGATCCGAAGATTTATGTTGCCGAAGATTTCGTCGAAGACGAAAATGGTAACAAGATGGATATTGGCGGCGAAAGCTGCATGAAGATGCTTCAGGATATTCATACTGCTAAGACGGTTGTCTGGAATGGCACGATGGGCTATGTCGAAGATGAACGCTTTGCTAAGGGTTCAAATGTTGTAGCTGTCGCTATGGGCACAAATAAGAACGGTACGACGATTGTTGGTGGCGGCGATACGGCTGGCTTCGTTGAGGGTTTAATTAAAGAAAATCCAGAGCTCAAGTATTCTTTGATTTCGACTGGCGGTGGTGCTAGCCTTGAGCTTTTGTCTGGCAAGAAGTTGCCTGGACTTGAGGTTCTAAGAAACGCTTAAGGCTATTAGGGTTTTACGATGAAAATAATGGGTGGCTACAAACGAGATAAGCAAGAAAAAGGTCGCGACAAAAGTTCGGCCGCGCGTTTGGCTGCGCGAAAAACTAGGAATAATCCTTCGCAGCAAACTAGCCGCCCATATACAACTTTTCGCGTTGGTAGTACGATGGCCGGCGATGCCAAGAAAGCGCGTGAAGCTAGATTGCAGCGCCAAAGCGATCGTAAGAGGCGTATTGTAAAGCGTGCGACTGTAATTAGTTTCTTTGCGCTTGCTGTCCTAGTTGTGCTGGTTATCGTGATGAATATTATTGTAAAACAGCAAGCTAAACGCGAAGCTGAGCGCTTAGCGGCTCAGGCCGTAAAGCTAGAGCCGACGGTTCCGATTATTGACGAGAATGCCGGCAATAACGTTAGCTCTCGCGTGAAAGATTTCGTGGCTAATCTTGAAAGTGATGTGATTAATACTTCATTAAAGATAGATAGAGTTATCTTGCCAGCTAATATGGCCAGGGAGTTAAGGATATATCTATCTGGCAGGACAGAGTTCTATAAAATGTCTATCGACCGGGGTAGTGCAGTCCAAGCCGAGGACATGGAACGCATGGTAAAATACCTCGACGAGAATGGGATAACGCCAGAATATGTTGATCTGCGCGTAGAGGGTAAGGCATATTACAAATAGGCAGTGTTTAAGGAGTGGTTGGAAGACCACTTCTTTTACTACTCTCGTGTTCGGTTTTTGTTCGGTTCGTTTTGAGACGATTCCGTACGCTTTTAGGGAAGGTTTGCGGTGGGTGTGGTGCAAAATAGGTAAAAATCGTCTCGGACAAGGGGTCGGGTAGAGGGGCGTGAAAAATTGAAAAATGGCCAAAAATGGGCAAATTTCACGGAAATTGAGTGTGTTGTAGGGTTTACATTATGTCATAATATGTGATTTTACAGGGGTGGCGTGCGTATTTTGGCGAAACAAAAGTCAAGTTTTAGGACTTCCCCCAGCGCTTTTTGCGATAGGGGTAGCTGTTTTCGACTGCTTCTAAGGTGATATTGCGGCTCATTAGGATCAGCATAGGTATATTATTGATGATTAGACGTACGTTTATATATTTATAGATGTAGACGGGTGAGTATATGTATATATGTAGTCCATTTAACAGATATATTCTTCCGACATAGACGATTGCTTATACGTCGAGATGTATAATAGCCCTATGTCGTAAAATATACATTGTGCGACATTAAAAATATAGACAAAAGACGATTGTCCATGCGTCTATTTCAACCAGCTTTTTGGACCCTGGCTGGTATTTGTCTGTATTTCCGCCCTATTTTCGTGTGTGTGCGATTTTCTATTTTGTTTCGAGTATTTATACTACTTATGCTAATTATCGTGTCACACACGCGATTCTGTGGCTTTGAAGGATTTGCGCTTCTGGAGCTATTCTGATGCTTACAGGGGGTCGTAACAGAGGTAGAACAGGGGTAAAATATCAAAATAACAGGGGTAGGGGGTATATAAAAACAGATTAGGATCGGGGAAGTACCACTTCTCTGTTCGGTTCATGTTCGGTCTATCAAGGTGAGTGCAAGTGCTTAGCATTTAGCGCTTATCCTTGCCCTTCTCTGTAAATTAGTTTATGATATGACTCATAAAGGCGAGCTTAGTCTCGTTTTTTGTATTTTGAAAAGGAGATGATTTATTTGGTCATTAATGATCCAAATGGCAACGAAGGTATCTGTATCTCGCCGAGAGATTTACTGGCAGAAACAGATAACTATAAGCTGTATCTTGGAAGAGGTGAAAACTCTGCCGATGCATTGCTTTGCCGAATCGTGAAAAGCAAGGCCCAGAATGGCATCATGTATGCCGAAAAGAAGCTTTTGGACGAGCTGAGCGAATTGTCTCAGAATCTCGAACAGGAGCGTATTTCGAAGCAGGGTGATGACGGTCGCAAGATTCACTACGACTGGCTCTTCCCTGTTTGCGAACAAAGTTTTTCTTGTGACGCTACAGACAATAGACGTATAAATACTTTTTCGGTTTTGGATGCTTCGTGGGACAAGTTTGTTCCGTTTTTGAAACTGAAGAATGGCATGAAAGTTGATGCAAAAAGTGTCGCATGGGTGCTAGGGCGCTTCTTGAAGCTCCAGGCCTTCCTTGACGAGAGTGAAAACTGTCGTAGCTTGGATTTTAACCCTGACATGGTTCTGATTGCGCCGAAACAGCACCGCGTTGTATATGTAGGCTGGTTTGATGAACTCCTGCATGGCGGCGACCGTTCCTATTCGCACTGTGATTTGATCTCTAAACTCAATATTGACCGTATGTTTGATGCGACTCTTTCTTGGGTTGAGAAGAATGATACTGAGGGCGAAGACGAATTCATGAGTTGGCTGAAGCGGTTTACGGGCTATTTTAACAATGGTCTGGAAGCTCACGTGGCCTACTATGAGTTTCTTGATGCTTTGTGGGGGAAAGGATATCATCCGTTCACCTTCAATAAAGGCGGCGTTTGGAAAAACGTCGACAACTTTGTTTAAGAAAGGATAGTGATGTTAAGTGGGAAGATTGGTATTTTCCAAGGCTGCGTATGAAACATCTCGTAAGTCGAGAGGGGTTACCTCTGACAAAGGTGTTACCCGTAAGGGAGAGCAGCACGTAAGAGAAACTGGAAAGCTTCCGCCATCCGTAGATCCGTCGGTTGATACGTTGCGTCGTTCGATGCTGCGCCTCGATCCGACCGAAGACGGCAAGTGGGAAGTAACTGTTGGCTGCCCGATGGATATTGAAACCTCGGTAGATTCTACTGGATCAATGGGGGACAATGTTGACAGTGCAATGTCTGCGTTACCCAGGACCTATGAGCTTTGCTCTGCCATGCTGCCAGGATATGATCCTCAGCTGGCTTTGGGATTCTTTGGTGATGTATGTGATAAATTCGTACTGAATCGCCCTCAGTTCGAGATGGAGGCTGACAAGATTGTTGGCTATCTCTCTGAGATGAATCCTGAACGTAATGGTGGAGACACGCCTGAGGATCCGCAGTATTCGATGTTTGCCTCGGCTTATCTTACCTCGGCCTATACGAATAAGATTGGACTCAAGGGTTATTACTTCTTGTGTACTGATGCTCCGATGCATGGTAACCTTTCGAAGGATATTCTGGAGAGAATCTTTGGCGAGAAAGTTTGGGAAGCCCTGAAGGATAACGGCTATGACTTTAATCCGCTGTGTCGCCCCGATTTGAGGGAAACGATAGAGGATTTAAAGAAGAACAAACATGCTTTTGTCTTGTCTATTGATGCAGAGAAGTTCTACCAGCGTTATTTCGAGGGTAGAATTATTCCTCTGCTCTCGACAGATTACCTGCCGGAGTTTGAATCGGCAATCATTGGCATAACCGAAGGTATTCTTGAGCCCGAAGAGGTAGAGAAATACCTGGAGAGTAAAGGGGTGCCGTCGTTCGACATTGAACACGCTATCCATGCACTGCTTGCTCTTCCCTTTGGTGCTCAGCGTGAGCTTGAGCAGCAGAATAAGGTTTACATTCCTAAGGCTGGAGATATCTTTGAAAACAAGACGGATCTTGTTCCCGCTATTAAGCGTGAGGATGACGCTGGCGTAGAGCCTAAGAGTGAAAGCTCGGCATGGCTCTAAGGAGGTCTCGATGATAGAAAAGATATATACGGTTACCGATCTGGGACCAGGAGATGGAGGCAAAGGCTCTGTTATTCAGTCGCTCTGTGCTCGTTTTCATCCCGCAGTGGTTATTAAAGAAGGCGGAGCGCAGGGCTCGCATGGTATTGATGCTTGCGGTGAAACTTTTAGCTTTTCGCAGTGGGGTTGTGGAACTTTTAATGCGGTTCAGACCTATCTGTCTAAGCGAATGGTTATTGCTCCATCGATGCTGCTTCGTGAAGCTGAAGCGCTCAGGCGTTACGGTATTTACGATGCTTTTAAGACGATTTCGGCTAGTCCGGAATGTCTTTGCAGTACTCCTTATCACATGCATATTTCGCAGATTAACGAGATGTCACGCGGTCAAAACCCGCGTGGCACCGTTGGAAGTGGAGTAGGCGTGGCTTATAGGGAGTATGCTACTGCCTTGCAGGAAAGCTTAGCTTCGGTGAATCGTTTGATTTTTGCGAGAGATTTGCTTAGTGCGGATTTACCCAAGAAGATTAATGCTGCGCGCGAGCGTGCTCGTGAGGTAGCAAGAAGAGTAGACATTAATGATTTAGACGAAAATGATCAGATACACTTTGCGAATATTTGTCGAGCAATCGATGATAGTAATGTCTATAACGAGATTGTCGATGAATTTCGTGAGGTTGGCAAGAAACTGGGTCTCGAGTCGCTTGAAACTCTGATGAAACGTAAACGCGGCAAAATAGCTGTCGTTGAACGTTCGCACGGAGTTTTGACGGATGCTGAGTATGGTCTCAAGCCGCACGTTAGTGCCCTGAGAACTCTTCCCTGTTTTTCAGAGGAGATGTTTCGTGGTTCTGGCTTTGAAGGCGAGATTATAAACATCGGCGTTCATCGTGCCTATGAGTATCGTCATGGGGCTGGGCCTATGCCTAGCGCCGATAGTAACTATATGAGCGATTTGCCTAGAGACAACAATCGTTGGCAGGGTGCGTCGCGCTATGGCTATATAGACACGGTACTGATGCGTTATGCTCTTGATGTTTCGAGGCCGGTAAAATTTGACGGAATTGCGTTGACTTGTATGGACCAGGTCCTGGATCACGGAAACTGGCCAATTTGTAAAGCCTACAAACTTGACGACGAAGAGTATTTGGATTTGAAAGATTTGGGCAATTACAATCTGTTCAATAAGATCGATAGGGTTGAAATTGCGACCGATGCATATTCTTTCGATGAAGAATACGCCGACAGTAAAAAGGCCATCGCTTTGCGGTGTGCGGATATACTGTCGAATTACCTGGATGTTCCGCTCTGTATGCTTAGCTTCGGCAGCAGCGAGCGTGACAAATACTATATTCCAAGGAGGAAAAAGTAATGGCAATTATCGATGAAGCAAAGGCAGCTGTTAAGAAAGAGAGCGAGACTAATCCGGTAATGGATGACGCCAAGCTCGAACTCAGAGGTTTCCTCGAAGGCTTTGGCGCCTCAAATGACGTGTTTAACGGACTTGCTATGAAGGGCGTTGAAAGCATGGAGGATCTGGCTTATGTTAGTGAGGAAGATTTGGTTTCTTGCGGCATGAAGACTATCCAGGCAAGAAAGCTTCTGGCTCACGTTGCAGATAAGACCAAAAAGGCTGAGTCTGCGCCTGCCGCTACACCGACTGTAATCGCTCCTGATCTGGCAATTCTGCCGGAACTGCCGAGTGATGAAAGTTGGCTGACGGCTCTCAAGGCTGGCGGTGTTCTGAAGGTGAATCAGGATAGCTATATTGCAGTCGTTCGTGCGGTATATGCTGAGCGCTGTGGTCTCTATGATGCTCCCAAGCGTCTGGAAGAGGCTATGAGAAGCTATGCAGAGAATGCCGACGAACCGGTTGGTCCTGAATTCTTCAAGCTGCGCAAGCTGCTGACTCGTCGTTCTTATGCGGACCTGTTTTCTGCAATCGAAGGGCTGGATGGTAGTTTTGTAACCGATTCAGAGCGCAAGAAGTTCCTGAAAAAGGTTAACGACAAGTTGCTGCCGGCAGTCTATACGGTAAGCAACGAAGTTAATACTTGGAACGAAACTTATTGTTCTTCGGCAAATAATCCGATGGCTTTGGCTTCTCTGCTGACTGGTGGCGGTATGGGCATGGTTCCGCAGGCGCCGCCGTTTACTGGAGTGCAGAGCGCAACTGAAACGCTGAATGATGCAATTAATTCCGTCTTCGGCGGAATTGGTAGCGTAACAGCTTCGGCTCTGGCTTATGATGCTATGGAGATCAAGAAGGCTCTCGAGAATCCGCAGCTTCCGGCAATGACTGGTTACGCTAATCGTGATCAGATGCTGAAAGCTCTGAATCTGAACATTTCTTCGAGCTTCGTACACCAGGAGAAGATGCTGACGCGCTTTGTGCTGGCAGCAACAAAGTTCTCCGAACTTTCGCCTGGCGAGGAGCCTCGTTATCTGACTGCCCTCTGGCAGCTCAGTCGTGCTATCGACTGGAGTGTGCTCGGCTATGCGTCGAGTGGCATTCGTGGTCTGGGTGGCAAAGAGGTTCTCTGATCTAATCATCTCTGAATAAAAAAAATGGGCGTCCCGATTTGGGGCGCCCTATTTTTATGCTTTTTCTTAAAAACTGTAAAAGTTGATAAAGTTAAAGCTGAGGCAAGAAGACGTATTTTACGAAAAGCTGAGTGGCGATTCGTCGATAGCGTCGGTCGTAAAATGCGCTAGCGCCGTCGATGCCTATAAAATGTTTCGTAGCTTCGGAAACATTTTCGTAGATACGCTTGATACCCTTGTGTATGAGGCGATATTGGAGCAGGTCTTGCTCTAATCTTTCGAGGCTCTGACTCCGCTCGATGGAATTTGGCTTTAGCCCAAGATAGCAGCGAATGCAATCATTCTGTATTTCCTTCAGATCATTTCTTTCGCTTATCCAGACAGTATTAAGACAGATGTGAGCGATATTTTGATCAGGAATATTCAAATGGTCGCTTAGCTCATCGCAATAGTTTTTAATTTGCTTTTTATCTGCGTCATATTCGTACGAGTCGATATCGCTAACCGTGGCGCTGTATCCTTTGAGGTAGGAGCCTCCAAGAAGGATAATTTTGTCGCCCGTTGGCGGTATTGTATCCCAGACGTGATAGTTATTCGAGAAAGGTCCAGTGATATTACGAGGCTTGAGCTTGCCCCACCGCTCTTCTGCGAGCTTTTTGAGCCAACTTTGTCGCTCGGGACTATTATAGAGTGGTTTGCTTTCTCTCTTTGGTAGACTGCGAGCGCGCTTCGAGATGCGGAGCTGGAATTCTGGGCTAGTCTGAAAAAAGATGTTATAGAACATCTTTTCGCAGTCGCAGATGCTCCGAACAAGGCAATCGCTTCCCTGTTCCAGGAGCTCCAGAACGTAAGCCTCGCCAAGATAGCCGTATTTCAGAAGCCAGGGTATGAGGTGGGCGGCTTTTGTGACGTAGGGGAAATTTTCGTCTCTTGCGGATATTTCGAGACTATCACCAAGGTTGAAATTTTCGCGTACGTCTTCGAATCGCAGGCATTTTCTCCAGGCGGCCATATAACTAGCCTGAAAATAATCTGGTGCGTCTCGTAATTCTTCGAGCGGGAGATACAGGACAAGCCTTGTACTCTCTGGCTGCTTCAGAAGCGTGGATATACTGCGGTAATAGTTTTCGATATTTGACCGATTGGGATGCATAAGATAATCACAGATAACAATAGCGTGGAAACGCCTAAATATGACACTTTTCTTTGCTATGGGGTTATCTGTAATCTGTGCAAAAACAAAGGGATCGGAAAACTTCTCGATTGCTGGTATTTCATACATGCTTTTGACCTCCTTAAAGAACTTGTTGTCGTGCTTGACAAACTATAAAATTATGATAACATATATTCCCCTTCTCTGCAATTTTTTGAGACCAAGAAAAAGCCGGCACTTTGGCCGGCATGAGAGATTAGTTCGAGTTTGCAATGGCGTCTTTGGCGCGCTCTTCGTCAACTTTGTATAGCTTGCGGATGAAGAGCCAGCCGTCGATAGCGAAGCATGCAAACAGCAACGCCAGGAAGCCAGTAAGAACTGCGAAAAAGGTGAATATTACACCGAGTCCATCGCCAGCTTTGTAAGCTTCGCGCCACTCTTTTGCCTTTGCGTTGCGCTCATAGCTCTTGGACATTTCGCCAAGCTCTGTGTAGTTGCGACACTCGACATAGTAGCCGAGCGGTTCTGACGCGGCATCATCTTCGTTATAGCCGAAAACAACCTCATCGCACTGGTATATGCTCATTGCTTCTGCTGTAGCCGCGTTTCTGTTGCGGAAGTTGTAGGTTGCGCATCCGGCAAGGATTATCGTGATTGCTGTAAGCACGATAACTTTAATGACGTACCCACTCCAAAACTTTTCGTCTCTTTGACATCTCATAATAAAGAACATCTCCTCACGGAAGTAGTATTTTCAGGTCGCCCTGAATATGTATATTATAGCATAAACAGGTTAAAAAGTCAATGAAGCGAAAGTCAGTCGTTAGAACTGCTCCATAGAATTACAAGTGAGATGATGATCAAGAAAAGAATTAGAGTTGTGTTGTAGTTTGCTTTGAGACTGTAGATTATGTATCCGATAATTAGAGCTATAGAAATAAAAAGCTTGATCAGATGATATTTTTTAATAATGCCCATTACGCTTAGCTTTTCTGGTGTGGCGTTGTACATATCGATGCAAGATTCGCGAAGCTTTTTGAGAGCTTTTTGGCCACGGAATTTCTGGGCGGTCGGATCGATGATTTGGGCTTTATGATGGAGATGAAGGAAGCTCAAAAGAATACTGGCGGCTGCGTCTTCGCTTGTGCCTTTGGTTGTGATTTCGGCGATGGAATTGCAGTTTTTTAGGGCTTCTTTTTGTTCTGGATACTCGGAAAGGATTTCGTTTTTAGTTGCCCTATCCATCTTGTAGCTACGAAAAACAAATGTATCTTGCGGATTCTTGGCTAGTTTTACTTCGATGACCAACTGGTCGTCAGTATAGTCACTAGAAATAATGGCATCTATGCCCTGCTCTTTGAAGTATCTGGCGCAGTCTTTCGGCTCGAAGTCTGAACTATGTTTCTGGAGGCAGTTTAATAACATGGCGGAAAATGGGTCTAAATGCGTCTATTTGCGATTTTTATTGCGGTTTCGGTTATTGTTATGTCTGCTGTTTTTATTGCCGTTGCCAGAGCTAATAATTGGACGCTTGGCGGCTTCGTCGGAGACGCTCGTGTCTGCTTTTGGTTCTTCTGGTGCTTCGGTTTTGATATTTGGGCTAATGGTTGCGGCTTTCTCTGCAAAAAGTTTACCTAGGTTGCGGAGGCCGTTACCGGCATTCTCGTCTTCGCCCTGAGCGGCGTTTGGTGAGATCTTTTGTTTGCGGAATTCTTGCTGCAGGGTTGGCTGGAACTTGAAGACTGGCTTAGAAGAATTGTTGCCTTGATTTTGGCTGCCACGTTCACCAGCGGCGCGGCCAGAATCAGAGAGTTCTTTCTTGAACTTATCTGCAGCAGCAATATTAGCCGAAATATCTTTTTCGACTTCTTCGCGTGGGCGTGCATAAGTTTGGCGAGAGTATTCAATAATTTGTGGGGTGATATCGTGAGGTGGTTTTGGAATGCTTAGGGTTGTTGCGGAGAACGCAGGGACTTTTTCGCCATTAATAATCATAGAGATGACGAAGTGGCGGTTGTTTAGGTTGAGCAAATCTTGTGCTTCAAAGACTGGCTCGAATTGCTTGGCAAGAACTGGTGCGTCGTCGGCGGAAACACGGAAGGAAATCGTTGTACCGACGTTACCAAAGACGGCGTCGCGAACACTTTCGGTCATCTGGCTAGTATACTGGTTGGCAACAGTAAGGTTTAGGCCGTATTTGCGAGCCTCAGAAAGAATGACCGAGAAAGAATCGGTGGCAAAGTTCTGGAACTCATCTACGTATAGATAGAATGGACGGCGATCTTCGACATTCTCGATATCCGAACGAGACATAGCAGCAAGCTGAACTTTCGTAACAAGGAATGAGCCAAGGAGACCAGCGTTATCTTCGCCGATAAGACCCTTGGAGAGGTTTACGACAAGAATCTTGCCTTCGTCCATAATCTTGCGGATATTAAAGCTAGACTTTGGCTGACCAATAATATTACGAACGATAGGGTTTGCCGTAAAGGCACCGACCTTGTTAAGAACAGGTGCTACAGATTCTGTAACCTGCTTATCGCTCCAGGAACCGAACTCTTTCTTCCAGAACTGCAAAACAGTAACGTCCTTACAATAAGTAAGCGTCTCTTTGCGGAATTCTGTATCCGTGAGCATGCGGGAAATATCTAGAAGTGTTGTATTTGGACGATCGAGAAGCGCGAGCAAAGTATAGCGAAGAATGTGCTCAAGACGAGGACCCCAAGAGTCGCCGAACATACGCTTTAATACGCCGATAACTTCGGAAGAAATATTTGGTTTGCGGCTTGGGTCGTCAACTTCGAGCGGATTAAATGCCATAGGATATTGAGTGTCGGCTGGGTTAAAGTAGACGACGTCTTTGATGCGAGATTCTGGCACGAAGCGAAGGTTGTCCATTGCGAGGTCGCCGTGTGGGTCGATAATACAATAACCTTGGTTATGGAAAATATCCGACAAGCCAAAGAGAGTCAAAAGACCAGACTTACCAGAACCGGTCTGACCAATGATATAGATATGGCGAGAGCGGTCGCGGCGATACATACCGAACTGATTCTTGATGCCGCGGAAATCTGTCAAGCCAAAGGCAGAAATGTTTTCGTCGATATTTGGATCGCCTGTCATGAGTGGGAGCTTGGCTGGTGGTTCGGCAGTCTTGCTGGAAGCCCAAACGATATTTGGCGTTTCGACGCTTGTATGTGGTAAGTGGTAAACGGAAGCAAGCTCGGAGACGTTCAAAATGAAGCCATCATCTGCGAAACGACGCTCTTTGTAGGCGTTTAGGGCATCTTTGTCGAAGCTGGCTTTGGTCATCTTGAAGCCGTTAAGAACGGTAGAGTTGTACTGCTTAAAAGTACCAACAAGAGCCTGCATGTTTAGCTTTGCATCTACCTCTTTAGAGCCGACGTAAGCGAGGCGGATCTTTACCTGGTAGCCAAGTTTGTCGCCCTTCTCTTCGGCCTTGGCGACACGAGTTTTATCGCGTTCGCTAAGCTCGACCTTGACTTCGGAAGCTCCGCCCTCTGGTGGTTTCCAGAGTGCAGCAAATAACTCGGCAAACCATTTGGCATCGATGAAACCAAAAAGACCACCCTTTTTGCCGCTCTTGACGGTCTTGATCCATTCGTCGCTCTTTTTGTGCCAGTCATCGGCAATTGGTCGGGTCAAAATCTGGATCCACATCTCTTCTCCGCCGGATGGATTAAGCTTGGCAAGAGTTGCAGTAATACCAGCGAGAGGGTCTACCTCGAAGCTATCGAAGGTCTTGATTGGCAAGGCTTCGTTGTCTGTAAGGGTAATCTCGGAAGTATAAGTGACGGGATATTTTTCGCGTCTATCAACGTAATCTTCCTTCATGCGATAGATTTGTACGCTTGGATACTGGGCATAAATCTGGCCTTCGACGAAGGACTGGTAGATTTTTGGTACCCAAACAAAGAAACGAATCTGATTGCCAGTAGAAGCAATTTCGAAAGAGAGATGCTCCTGAACACCACCAGAGTTCTTTAATTCTTCGGCGTCGCGCAAAATACCATGCAGAGACATAAACATCTGTTCTGCGGAAAGTTCGTTCTTGTCGTTGTCTTTTGGAATTTCAAGCATCAAAAGTGCGCTCTCGGTATTGAGGACTTTGATGCGATTAAGTTTTCGGTAATTTCGCACCGTTAACACCACTAGGATTACAACGATTGGAATCCATACGATTGGTGTAAAAAGAAAGTGCAAGATATTATTCATGAAAATATTATATCAAAAAATGCAAGCATAAAAAATATCCAGCCTCCCAGCTGGATATTTTTGTTTTAGACGTTTGTGAAGTGGTCGCGACCAACGCGCTTGTAAAGCTGTTTGTTCTGTAGGTTTAGAAGAACAGTTGTTTCTTTGACCTTGCGGCGACGTAGGACCTGCTTGACGATTTCTTTGCGGGATAGACCTTCGCTACCGGCTTCTTTAAGAATGCGGGTAATAATGTCTGAAACTGTGCCCTTTTCGTAGCCCCAGCTATCTAGTGCATAGATACCGCGTCCGATAAGTACGAAGCGCTGATCTTTGATTAGCTCGTTGTGAATTGCCTGAACAGTAACGTTCTTGCGGCGGAAATCTGATTTGCTAATGGCTTCTGCGATTGCCGAGAAGTGCATTGGCTCTTTATTTTCTTCAAGAACGACATAGATTTTGTCGCGGATATTCTTTGGGTTAACGGTTGGCCACTTGGAAAGACCCCACTGACCATTCAAAGAAGATAGCTGTTTGCTGAGGCTTGCGATTGCTTCGATGTAGCTTGGATGTTCGTAATCTAGCTTGGCGTCGAGCTCGTCGAGGCTCATTGCCTGTTTGTTAGATTTAATTATGTTTGTAATTTCGTCTATTTTGTTGCGGATAGTTTTTTCGTCACCGTATTCGGCGATGCCAATGGAATTGTGATATTTGTCGTTTTCGCTAACGACTGTAAGTGATGGAGAGATTTCTGCGATAAAGTTGAACTGTGCTTTTTCGGTTTCGTTGGCATTACGACCAAGAATCTTTTTGGCAAGCTCACTTGTGCGAGCGACTCGACCCATTTCTGTAAGATTGCGAATCATAATCTTTTCGGCTGGAGCCAATTTTGAAATACGATTCTCCTCTGCAGCTATGCGGAGTCTAATTAAAATTGCTTTCTCTAACTGGCGAACGCGCTCACGTGTAATAGTAAGCATTTCTCCGATTTGTTCGAGTGTCTCTTTATGACCATTTAGGCCATATCTGCGTGAGATGATCTCTTTTTCGCGTTCTTGTTCAATGATCGCGAGGCTGTTATTGATAGCTTCGCGAATCGTTTCCGCATAGTCCATTGATGGGGTGTCCTTTGTCTCTCCGTTTGTTAGGTTTATTATTTGAAACTACTATTACTGTAACATAATATATGGGTGCTGTCAAATGCAGTTTTCCCCTTTACTATCTTTAGTTTAACACAATTTTGACGTTGCTTCGAAAAAAATATATAAAACTTTATACGCTAGCTTTTTATGACATTATTCTTTATGGAATAGCCGTTTATTATATAGGACTTTACGATACTAATCATTATGATATTGCTTATGCTTAATTTTATAATATTTCACGATTTTGTAAATGCTTATCTTTGCTAAAACATAGGTTTAGTGTTTTACTTAAGCTAATGAGCCCAGGGTTGGCTCATCAATTTTTATTGGGCTTCGCCAGAGTTTAATACGATCTTTTACAAAAAGGAGGAATTTTAATGCTTAGTTATGTCATCGTTATCGTCATTGCTTGCATTGCTCTTCTCGTGGCTTGCTTGAACTATAAATATATCAAGCAGCTCGATGAGGGTACGCCTGAAATGGTGGAACTCGCAGGCACAATTCGCTCGGGCGCTAACACTTTCCTGAAGACGGAGTTCAAAATCATTGCTATTGTCGTTGTAATCGTAGCAGCAATTTTCTCTCTGTTTATCGAGACGTTTAGCGGCCTAACGTTCCTGACTGGTTCTCTGATGAGTAGTGCTGCCTGTCTGATAGGCATGAAAGGTGCTACTTACGCAAACGTTCGTACGACTAATGCAGCAAGAACAACAAAATCCATCGGCGATACCGTAAAGGTAGCTCTGCGCGGCGGCTCTATTAGCGGTCTGTCGGTTCAGGGCTTCTGTCTGCTTGGCCTGGTTGTTATCTTGCTTATTATGAGCGGCATGGATGTTACGACCAAAAGTACTGGCATCGTTCCACTGATCGAGTCTAATGCATTTGGACTGCGTCTGACGACCTATTCGCTGGGTTGCTCGCTGGTTGCAATGTTTAATCGTGTGGCTGGTGGTAACTATACGAAAGCGGCAGACATTTCTGCAGATATCGTTGGCAAGGTAGATTTTGATTTGCCTGAAGACGACAGCAGAAACCCGTCCACAATCGCAGATTTTATTGGCGATACTGTAAATGATATCGCTGGTAACTGTTCTGATCTGCTTGAATCTACGGCAGCAACAATCGTTTCTTGCATTATTATTGCGATTACTCTCGCAAAGGGCGCAAGCGGCGAGCTGCTTGATGCGGCTATGCACTTCCCTGTGCTGGCTGCGGCTGGCGGACTGCTCGGCTCGATTATTGGTATTGTTTATGCTCAGCACGCAAAGGGCAAGGACAATCCGTCTAAGCAGCTTGATCTTGCGACTTATGTTGCGGCGACAATTGCTATCATGGCCAGCTTTGGAGCGTCGTACTATTTCTTCGGAAATATCGATGTCTTTGATAGTTTTAAGATTGGTTGGCTTTCGCCTGCAATCTCGAGTTTGCTTGGTGTGGTATCAGGTGTTGCGATTGGCAAGATAACCGAATACTATACCTCGACTGATTTTAAGCCTGTCAAAGATTTGGCAAAGGTTTCACCTGAGGGTTCTGCGTTTGTAGTGACCTTAGGTGATGCAGTCGGCTCTAGATCTTGCTTGCTGCCGGTTCTGACAATTGCGATTTCGCTGGTTGCTTCCGGCTTGATCTGTGGTGCATACGGTATCGCGGTAGCATCAATGGGTATGCTTTCTTTTGTGGCAACTACTGTCACGATCGACGCTTTCGGTCCGATTGCAGATAATGCGGGCGGTATTGCCGAGAGTTGCCATTTGGACGAGAGTGTACGAAAGATTACCGATAAGCTCGACGCGGTAGGTAACACTACGGCGGCGATCGGTAAGGGATTTGCGATTGGTTCTGCGGCTTTTGCGACCGTTTCGCTTATCTTTGCCTATGTTGGTAACTACTCTGACGATTCTGAGCCTGTGCTCAACTTTGCTTCGTATATTGTAATTGCTGGAGCAATGGTTGGCGGCGCTCTGATCGAATTCTTTACTGCACTGCTTACCAAGAATACTATCGATTCCGCCAAGAAGATGGCTGACGAAAGCATTCGCCAGCTGAAGATTCCGGGCGTTATTGAGGGCAATGTTAAGCCTGATTACGACAAGTGCATCGAGATGGCATCGAAGGAAGCTCTGAGAAAGATGCTTACACCTTCTCTGCTCGCAATGCTTGTGCCGGTGATTGGTGGCGTTATCTTTGGCGTGGAATTTGTCGGTGGTATCCTGGTTGGTGCAACTCTCGTAGCAATTACTCGTGCGATCTTCATGGGCAATTCTGGCGGTGCCTTCGATAACGCAAAGAAGTATGTCGAGAGTGGTGCTCTGGAAGGCTATGGCAAGGGCTCCGATGCTCACAAGGCTACCGTAGTCGGCGACACAGTCGGAGATACAAGGAAGGACGTGGTTGGTGTCGCTCTGGACATCTTTATTAAGATGATGAGCACGGTTGCAAATACGCTGGCGACGGTATTTGTACACTTCCATCTGTTCTGAGCTTGCAAATGCAAAACCTCTTTTTATTTTCTGCCCCGGGTCTTTGGATCTGGGGCTATTTTTCTTGCTTTTATCTCTATAAACATTGTAAAAAAGACACTTAAGCATGAGCTTTGTTATGTTAAAATAGAAAAATGTTCGCTTAAAAAGTCTATAGGGCTTTGGAGGTGGGCAAGTAAATTTCCAAGGAGTGTTTATGGATCATGAATACGATCGAAACAAGAAAAATGGCAAGAATCGCCGCAGAGGGCATTAAGCGCTATGCGCTGAAACATGACGACCTGAGAGCAAAATGCAAGGGTGAGTGCTGGGTAGTTATTGGCGTCGAACCGCTCTGTCGTGATGCTTGCAAGGCACTGAATGCAAAACGCTACGAAATTGACTTCGGCCAGACTAAGTTCGATTTTCCCTCAAGCAACGAGATTCAGACCAGACGTGCATCGCTGGCTTTCGGAAGAATCTTCGCTTGTGCTTGGAATGGTCACATTAACGGTGTAATGTCTAGCTATAACCCCAAAGCAGGAGCTGATGTGGGTGACAACAGGCGTGGTTGTCTTGGCTTCGACATTACAAAACCTAGTGGGCTGTTTCGTAAGAAGGAGAAAAACTGGGCTAGATATTATGTCTCTATTCAGCTTCGCGGCGCAGATGATGAGCTGAATGAACGGCTGGCAAAGCGTGGCGTGAGGGTTCTCGAGGAAGCAATATATGAGTACAACGAAAATCCTATGAGACCTAAGGCTTTAATTCCGAGATGTCTTTTCGAGACTGCGGGACAGCCTTATTGTCCTTCGGTGCCTACGGTTGAGATCGTGCTGATTGACGCATGATTTTACCATAACACTATCTATTCTTTTGTTAATCCTCGGAGCTGTCTTCGGGGGTTTATTTTTTGTCTTTTAAAAACCTCCCTTTGACGGGAGGCTTTTGTTATTTCTTGGTAGCTTTTTTGGTTGTAGTTTTCTTGGCTGTAGACTTCTTTGCAGTAGAAGCTTTCTTTCTAGTAGCTGGGCGACGCGTAGCCTTTGGCTTGTTGGCTAGCATTTCTTCGGCCTGTTCCTTTGTGATAGTCTTTGGGTCGACATCTTTTGGAACTTTGACGTTGTTTCTGCGGCCTGGGCCTTTGATGTATGGGCCATAAGCGCCATTGATGATCTGGATCTCGCCCCAGTCGGCAATATAGCTATCGCGCTTGGCGACATAGAGAGGTTCGGCCTGTTCGAGTGTAATTGTATAAGGGTCGAAGGTCTCATCCTTGCTCTTCATTGGGACGTTATATTTGCCAGCTTTTAGATATGGACCAAATGGACCAGCGGCGGCAATAATTTCAGTGCCGTCAGCGGCTTTGCCGAGACTGCGTGGTAGCTGTGGTAATTCGAGCTGCTTGAGGGCCTGCTCGAGGGTGACAGTCTTAACGGATTTGCGCTTTGGCAGTGGCGCGAAGCGTGGCTTTTCGCCAGATTCTTTCTCGTTTTCGCCAAGCTGAATGAAGCCACCGTTTTTGCCAACCTTGGCATAGATGGTTTTGCCGGTCTTTGGGTCGTGACCAAGAACGCGGGCGTTATTGTAGCGCTCGATTCCCTCAGCGGCCAAGACATCGTTATTAAATGGACCATAGAAATCTCTGAGCATCTTGACGCGCTCGAGTTTTCTCTCGGCGATAAGGTCGAGGTCTTTTTCGATATTAGCGGTAAACTTGTAATCAACAATATTCTTGAAGTTATCTGTTAGGAAGCCAGAAATAAGCTCACCAATAGGGGTTGGCATGAGCTTGCCCTTGTTGGCGCCAAACTTCTCTTTGACGGTGCCTTGAGTAATAATCTGATTCTCTAGGCGGAATTCAGTTACTTCGCGCTCTTCACCTTCGCTTTCGCCCTTGGTAACGTAGCCACGAGATTGGATGGCGGTCATGATGCTGGCGTAGGTACTTGGACGGCCGATGCCGAGCTTTTCGAGCTCTTTAACAAGCGAACCTTCGGTGTATCTGGCCGGTGGTTTGCTATAGGTCTGATGGGCGACGATAGTTTTTGCTTCTACGGTATCGCCAGTCTGAAGATCTGGCAGCTCGCTCTCTTTGAGGCGACCGTAAACCTTGAGGAAGCCATCAAAAGTGACAACTTCGCCCTTGCCTTCAAAAACGTATTCCGTAGGCGTACTGACGGTAATTGTGGTTTTTGCAAGTTCTGCGTCTGCCATCTGAGTAGACAAAGCGCGAGCGCGAATAAGAGCATAAAGATGCTGTTCGTAGGTGTTTTTGCCTGCGCTCTCGACTGCGATGTTAGTTGGGCGGATAGCTTCGTGGGCTTCCTGGGCGCTGGCATCCTTGGTTTTGAAGCTGCGGACCTTTAGATACTCTTTTCCGTAGGTGGATTCGATATAGCTTGCCATGCTGGCGATAGCTTGTTTGCTAAGGTTTAGAGAGTCGGTACGGTGATAGGTAATAAGACCAGCCTGATAGAGAGCCTGGGCGGCATTCATGGTAACGCGTGTAGAATAACCGAGGCGAGTGTTGGCCTCAATCTGCATGCTTGCGGTTGTGAATGGTGGAGCTGGTTTACGAACGCCAGGAGTATGCTCGACGGCGCTGACGATATATTCGGCATTAAGAAGTTTCTCGAGGAAGGCTTTAACTTCTTCTTCAGTTTCGAAAGTGTGGTTAAGGGTGGCAGGAAAACCGAAATCACCAGTGACCTTATAGGTATATTTACTGGAGAATTTCTCGATTTGCTGTTCGCGCTCTACGATAAGGCGAAGTGCTGGGCTCTGAACGCGACCGGCAGAAATAGCGCCAGGTACCTTCTTGCGTACGATACCAGAAAGGTCGAAACCTACGAGCATATCTAGGGTTTGGCGAGCTTGCTGGCTGGAAACCATGGCCATATCTACGGTACGAGGATGCTTAATAGCCTCTTCGAGCGCGGATTTGGTAATTTCATGGAAAGTAATACGGGCAGTATCTTCTGGAAGTTTTAGGACCTGTGTAAGGTGCCAAGAAATAGCCTCTCCTTCGCGGTCTTCATCCGTTGCAAGCCAGACTTTGTCGCAAGCTTTCATGGCCTTCTTAAGGTCAGAGATGATTTGTTTGTGACCCGGGTCAACTTCGTAAGTGACGTCAAAAGTGTTTTTATCTACCTTAGTATCTTTGCGAATGTGGCCGACAGATGCAAGGACCTGAAAATCTGAACCGAGATACTTCTCGATAGTGTGGGCTTTCGCTGGAGACTCTACGATTACTAAGTTTTTGCTCATATTAATTTATAATAACATAATCTTTGCGGGCTTTGTCTAGCCTCTATCTGTTCCTGAACTAGTGTATAATAAACTTAATTATTTGTGTGAGGAATTATATATGGAATGGGATGAATATTTTTTGAAAATTGCCGAAACAGTGGCTTTGAGGTCTAAAGATCCTTCGACTAAGGTTGGTACAGTTATTACGACAAAGAATCATCGTCCGATTTCTTTTGGCTATAATGGTTTAATTCAGCACGCTGACGAGTCTAAACTTACTCTTTCTGAGCGCCCAATGAAGTATTACTTCTCTATTCACAGCGAGATGAATGCCATGATTTTCTCGCATTGCGATTTGAAGGATTGCACGGTTTATTCTAGCGTGGCGCCTTGCGTAGATTGCCTTCGCCATCTTTTGCAGGCGGGCGTAACGAGGATTGTTTATCGCCAGCTCCATGTAAATTCTCATGCCAAGAAAGCAAAGGCTTCGATGCAGAATGCTGAGACGGATACCGCGATTATTGCTCTTCTCGAGGCGATGCCGCATGTAGAGACCTTGAACTATACAAATGGCAAGAACTATATCGAAGATTTGAAATCCGCCAAAGAATAAAAAGTCCCCCGGCACGAATGTCGGGGGTTCTTTTTTGCTTATTTTAAGGAGTAAAAAGCATAAGCGCCTATTGACTTTTTTGGGCATGTATGGTATAATACTTAGCATCATGCGTTGGGAAACCGAACGCATAGATCATTAAGGAGGTACATGGTTATGTACATGAGCAAAAAAATCGCAAGCGCTGCTGTTGCAGCAATCACCCTGGTCAATGGTTTCGGTACTGTTCCCTCTGAGAACACTCCCGCTTCCGTGACCGCACCGGCCTCTGTTAGCGAAACTGCTATCATTGAGGCTCCGCACGCAGCAAATACCGAGTTCGCATATGGCGCGTCCGATGCGATCG
This sequence comes from uncultured Candidatus Saccharibacteria bacterium, assembly GCA_946530965.1. Lineage (GTDB taxonomy): Bacteria > Patescibacteriota > Saccharimonadia > Saccharimonadales > Saccharimonadaceae > UBA2834. Next base: position 403,925 of record CAMNAK010000001.1, on the reverse strand, counting down.
AGGCAACTGATGATACAGACTCTGCAACTGCAATTGGTTCTGCCATTTCTGGTTACTACGTTAAGCCGGGTGACCAGACCGTCCGTGACAATTTCGTTATCGACTGGAAGGATTTCCAGTTTGTGACTGAGGTTACTGAAGGCAGTACGATTACCCTTTCCGGCCACCTTCTTGATGAGGGCGACTGGACATTCACCTTTGATACGGTTAACCGCTGCTACAAGGGTGATGATTTCGCTCCGCTGACTTGGCACGATGATGGTGTTGCTATCGGAATGCCTATCGCGGCTCACGAGGGCGAGACTGCTGTTGATGGCTGGACCTTTAAGGCTGAGGGACGAGTTTCCTACTGCCCTGGCCCGGGTACTACATTTGTGTATGGCGATGGTTGGGAGGCACTTGTCCTCGACTATCGACACTATGCCGAATGGAAGTATGCCGCACATCAGAACACCTTTGCTGACTATGAGAAGTATACACTTGTTGCATACGGCAATGACAGCTGGGTGATTGCAACTGATGGCGCTCCTGCAATTGTCGCAGAAGGCGAAGAGGTCGAAGAGACTACCGCTTCTTCCGAGGTTTCTGAAACCAAGGAGATTTATACGGTTATCGACAAGATCTCTAAGAACATCACCCCTATGACGGGCGTCAGCGATCCCAAGTGGGGCTCTATCGAATGGTCTGAGTATGTTCGTGAGGACGCCCAGAACGCCGAGGGTTCAGTTTACTGGCTCGACGGTGAGCTTAACGGACATCAGTTCAGCATCGAAATCGATAGCGTTGATGGTCCTCTCGGCTTCACCGAGAACCACACTTGGTCTGCTGCAATTGTTCCTGCTGATTATGTTAACTGCCACGACGTTAGCATTCTTCATTACGGCAAGTACGATATTAGCGCGCTTCGCAACAATGTGAATGTTGTCGACAGCGAGACTGGCGAAACTCACAGCTTCAATCTTGAAGGCAATGCCTGCCAGGATACGGCTGTCGTGCTCGCTACGATCAGCGATGGAAAGCACGCAAAGTGCGTTACATTCCGTCCGGAGCTGATCGGCATCATCTATGCTCTGCAGTAATTAGCAAACTCCTACCCTACAAAAAGGCTCGCTTCGGCGGGCCTTTTCTCATGCTTTGTTTTTTGCAATAAAAAGCCCCGCTAGGCGGGGCGTGTGGTTTAGTCTCCGAGGTCTTCCCAAAGCATCAAACACTGGATTATGAATCCGAAGACGCTAAACAGGATAGCTAACGGGATAGTAGTCGAGAGATCTGCGAAGTCCTGAGGCCAACATGTGTACCAGAGCCAGTTTACAAACTGACCGAATGCGCAAGAGACGGTCGCACACGTGAATCCCTGGTGGTCGTATCCGATCAGAGGGCCGTAGATGTGCTCGAAGCTTGCCAAGCCGATGAAGACAACTGTAGCGATGATGGTTGCTGCCAGGTTGTTTGTCATGGCGATTTTGCACTCGAGTACAGAGAGAGCGATTAAGACAACGTGGACAGTGAAGTATGCCACGGTCTCGACCAAGCGCTTGCGGACGATGTATCTTTCCTCGGGGTTATTATAAACTGCTTTCACTATAGATCACTCCTTTCGTGACTATATTTGGCTTTCGCCGAAGATCTGTAGTGAACGATTTAAATATTATAGCATAAACACTATTAAAAGTCAATGGAGGTGCCAGTTTTTTAACCATCAAAAAGCCCCAGGTAAGGGTGGGCATCACCTGGGGCTATTTGACCCTTTAACACACCTCCTAAGGCAACCGGGATAGACCCGGAGCGTGACCCACCTCACACATGGGGTCCGCCGGTTAAAGGGATTGCTAGCCTTAGAAACGTCTTTCTAAGTGGAGGTAATACTTTTCTCTTTAAGCTATAATATAAGAAGACTTAAAGGCCGAAAGGGTTTCTAAAGCACGCAACACTTGCAAACTAAGTTTGCAATGTCTATGGGTTATTTAGGTGCATTTTTTGATCCTTGCGAATCAAAACTATCTACATAATAGCACTTATTTGCTTTTTCGTCAATACTTTTTCTAGTATTTTCTAAAAAATCAATAGTAAAATCGGCTTTTTTGTTCTCTGTTGTCGTAATTTTACAGAGGTGAAAGTGCTTATTGTTAATTCTTAAAAAAGTGTTATAAAATATGCTAAAAAACGCTATTTTGCCAGAAAATTGCAAACTTCGCTAAGAATATTTGGTAATTTTTCTTTCTCTTCTGGCGTGAATTTGGATAGCACAAAATCTACGTCGCCGACCTGTTTGCGGACTTCGTCATTGGCGGTGCCAATGCGAAGGCGTGGAAAATCTTCCGTTCCGAGTTCTGCGATGCAGGATTTGAGACCATTATTACCACCAGCGCTACCCTTTTCGCGGAAACGGAGCTTGCCGAAATCTAGGTTAAAATCGTCACAAACGATCAAGAAATCGCTAGGTTTTAGCTTATAGAAGTTCATAATGGCGCGTGCGGCGCGGCCGACTTCGTTGTAATAGGTTGTGGCTTTGATTAAAAGAAGATCGTTGTCTTTATCCTTGGCGCTTTGACAGAAGAATTTTGGCGTGTCTTTCCATTCTAGCTTGTGAACTTTAGCGTAGAAATCGAGCGCCAAAAAGCCAGTATTGTGGCGCGTGAAGTTGTATCTAGAGCCAGGGTTACCAAAACCTATTATTACTTTCATGAGTTAATAATAGCCTATTGTTCCATTTTTTCTCAATAAGCCACATTGAGAAAAAAGGAACAAATAGGCCATAAATTGAACAATGAAAGTAATAAATAGGTTTGTTTTGACCTCGAGATATTGGGGTTATTTTTTTGAGAGCAATATTTATTATTTTTTGGAATGTTCTTTTTCCAAAAAAATAATAAATATTGCGAAAAAAATACCCCCGAAACTACTCGGGGGCTAAAACAAATAAATGCATAGAACAATGAAGTATTGAAACCGTCAATTTTATCCGAGGCGCTTAGCGATTTCCTTCGCTGCCTTCGAGCGGGTGATCTCATTTTCGAACATGCTAACTACAATAGCGTATTCTGAACCACGCATTTTTGTAGCTGCATAGCTCAGACCATTGGAGTGCTTGCTCAGATGGCGGTTGAATACCTGCTCGGGGTCGCCGGTAATGATAAGCTTAGAGCGATCGCCCTCTCTCTTCATCAGCTGGTTCATCTGGAATCTTTCGAGGTCCTGAGTCTCGTCAAGGATGATAAACTTGTCCGAGAGTGAACGGCCGCCCATATTGATAATAGGGATAAACTCGAAGTATTCCTGGATATAGCGCTCAATGTCTTTTTTGATCTGAGCTCTGCTCTTGGGTTTTCCGTCCTTTTCCTTGTCGCCACGAAGCTTGAGATAAGACTCGAGGTTATCCGTAATCGGTCGAGCCTTCGCAAGGGTTTTTGCCGTTTCGTCGCCCGGAAGGAAACCGATTTCTTTTCCGAGCTCGCCATCTCTCGGGCAGACAAAGATCGACTCGTAAGTCGGATTCTTGTCAAAGATTGTCAGCTGTGCACCGATTGAGGTGGTAAGGAAGGTTTTTCCAGTGCCAAAAGGTGCAGGACATATGACAATCGGGATTTTCTCTGCAGGGGCCATGATTGCTTCTGCGAGCATTGCCTGACCGGGTGTTCTGGGCTGAATGCACTTAGGAAGATTATGAATGTAGTGGATCTGCTGAATCACGTATTCCTTAACCTTCTCGCCTTCTTCGGTTTCTTTTTCGATCTCTTCGAAGCGTCCGATATAGTAAGTGAAATGCTTCCTATCGGTCTCCATGTCCTCGAACGGATCGAAATGGACGAACTCATTTACGTTGAGCGGTGCTTCGTTCGGGAAGTTTCTCTCGAACATTTCCTGAGTGATGTAGCTGTACTTACACCAAGCGTCCATTGTTTCGGCAGTGAGTGTGAGTCTACGTCTTCCGGTATATACCTCCGGATTCACGTGGGCTACATCTATGCCGTTGAGACTGGCTTCTGCTACGAGGAAATTGTCGCCAGTGAGGATTGCTACATCTTCTCTGTCCTCGAATTCGCTGTTATTGATAAACCATTTAGCAGCAAGAACTGTGATGGCGGCGGTGCTTTTGGCTTCACGCTCGCTCTCGTCGAGCTGTTTCTGGAAAGCGACACGCATGCCGTTTTTGCAGACATATTCTTCGCCAGAGTTTTTGCGGATTGTCTCCAACATATGTGCAAAGCTATCGATGAGCTTGCTAGCAGCTTCGCCTCTGTTTGAGAGCTCATCCCTGAACTGTCTGCATCTTTCGATGTAGTGGGTCGGGATGATCATGAGCTCGGCCTTAAGCTTGGTCTCGGCGGAAGGCTCGAGAACGTCGGGATCGCCAATAAGGCAGTCCAAACCAGGGACGATATACTTATGCAATCTTTCATTTTCGCTCATAATGTCAAAACCTCCTTTTGGTTGACACTGGAACTTCTGCGTTCCATGGATTTGTAATGTACTAGAATAGCTCCTACCAGAGGAGTTATTCGTGGGGTTACTATAACATAATTTATAGAGATTAGAAAGCTTTAGCATAAAAAGCCCCGAGCGCGAAGCTCAGGGCAAAATAATTATTATCGAGTGCTCTTTGGCCACCAATCGGGCGGTGCGATGTCTTCGAGTTCGTCGTCGGGAGTGCGGCGACGGAATCCTTTGAAATCGTCGAGTCTACCAACGTAAAGGCTGCCCGAATAGGTAGTAAAGTATGCGTGGGTGTTACTGCAGCGGAACTTTACGATTTTGGTGGTCTCGATGAGAGTTTTCCATTCGTCGCAGTAAGCAACGATGTGCATGTGGAACTTTGGGGTTATAACCATGCCGCCGAGGTTGCAGATGAAGACATCTTTATATTCTTCTGTCGTCTCCGGATCGCTACTGTACGGAATCATGATTGTCCACTTTTCGATTCTCTTTTCTTTCATGTCTTTGTTTCCTCCTTGTTCTATGAGATGGACTGAAAATAGGGGTAGAAACACTCGTAAATGTGCGATGCTTTCTAGTTGAAAGCTTTTCTAGAATACCATCATTTTGATGTGTTGTCAAATTGCACAAAAAAGAACCCCTGCTCTGAGGGGGTCTTTTAGATTAGTCGCGGTTGCGGAAGCTAAAGAAGATTGGCGTGCCGCCAAAGTCGTAAGCTTCGCGGAGACGGCGTTCTAGATAACGCTTGTAGCTCCAGTGAAGGAGGCTGAGGTTGCTACCGTAAACTACGAACCAAGGTGGGCAAGTGTCGGTCTGAACCATGTAGCGTAGCTTTGGATGGGTATTCTTAAGGCCGGCCGGTGGGTGGGCGTTTATAGCGTCTTGTAGAAGTTTATTAAGGTCGGCAGTCTTTAGTTCGGCATGGCGAGCTTCGTTGATATTGTTTGCGAGCTCGAAGATCTTAGTGGTGTTCTTGCCGGTTAGAGAGCTGGTCATGACAACCGGAGCGAATGGGATAAAGTTGAAATCGTAGGTGATTTGATCAAGGATTTCGTCGGAAGTCTTGCCTTCGAGGTCGGTCTTTGTAACGACGAGAATAATACCTTTGCCTGCCTTGATGATTTCGCCAGCTAGGGTCTGGTCGAGCTTGCAATGTGGCTCGGTGCTATCGATAAGGAGGCAGCAGACGTCGGATTCTTCGATTGCGGACAAAGTGCGGAGTGCGGAGAACTTTTCGATGCCTACTTCCCTCTTGCCGGAGCGGCGAAGACCTGCGGTATCTAGAAGCTCGATTGCTTTGCCTTTATAGTGAATGGTGGTGCGGTTAACGTCGCGAGTGGTGCCAGAAAGATTAGCGACAATGGCTTGCTGTTTCTTGGCTAGGTTGTTAAATAGAGAGCTCTTGCCGACGTTCGGGCGGCCAATAAGGGCGAGTTTGAGACTGTCTTCTTCTTTGACCTTCTGAGAAGTTTTGAAGCCGATTTTTTCTAGTTCAAATAGGATGCGGTCGCGAAGGTCGTTAATGTGTAAGCCAGTGGTTGCGGAAGTACGAATGAGATCCTTGATGCCGAGGCTATAGAATTCGTCGACTGGCAAAGCTTCGCCAAGGTCTGCTTTGTTAAGGAGTAGCAAGGTTGGCTTGCCGCTCTTGAGGGCTTTCTTGGCGATGAGCTTATCGTCCTGGTTTGGATATTTGGTGCTATCTAGCGCAATAAGAATAAGGTCTGCGCTGTCGACGGCATCTTCGATCTGTTCCTGAATGTGGCTTTCGAATTCGTCGTCAGGATCTTTAAGGCCAGCTGTGTCAATCAAAATATAACGGTCATCGACGCGACCCATGACGTTGTCCCTGGTGGTACCAGCTTCGCGAGCGACGATAGCCTGCGAGTGGCGAACAAGGCGATTAAAAAGGCTGGACTTGCCAGCGTTGGTTTGGCCGATAATGGCAACAACTGGTAATTTCATAACTGTTTAGATTATACCAAAATTGACAAGATGTGTAAAGTGTGGTATAATGATATTACTGAATCGTTTTATTGCGATTCAGTCCTTTCTTTTATGTTGTTAATTTGAAAAATCAGCCCCTTTGAGAGAGGGCTGATTTTTTGCTAGGCTTTTTTCTGTTTTCTGGCGTGGTATATGGAATAGAACACAATAAAGATACTGATGCCGGCCAAGGTGCCAAGACTGTCTATGAGAATGTCTAGGGGATTGCCATCGCGTTCGGGAATAAAGCTTTGATGAAACTCATCGATACAAGAATAGGTCGCAGCGATTACGAGCGAGATTATAGTGTATTTGAAGCCGATTATCTTTTTGTGTTTGATACTCCTGAAGAAATTGATGAATGCTACGCCAAGGGCGGCATAGATTGTAAAGTGGGCGATTTTTCTTACAACTCCATTCGGGAGGCCGAGTTTTGCGGCGAGGCCAAGCGAGATACCGTCCGATTCTTCTCCGTTTTGGGCAGAAAAAGACCAGATAAGAATCATGACTAGGATTGGGAAAATGATTTGCCAGTATTTTTTGATATGTTTCACTGTTCTAGGATAGCACAACTTTTGCATTTTGGATTTTACAGATAAGATAAAATCTGTTATTATGTATCTAAGTGGTCCCGTCGTCTAGTGGTCCAGGACGTCTGGTTCTCATCCAGAAAATCAAGGGTTCGACTCCCTTCGGGATCACCATTTGGAGTTAAAATCGCCCATGTGGGCATTTTTTCTTGCCGTCGCTCTATCAATAATAGCGCGAGGCAAGAAGAAAATACCCATCTGAGCGATTTTATTCTCCAAATAATATTTCGAAGGGAGGCGAGCCAGGGTTTGTCATATGCAATAATCAGTTATGAATAACCCCACCAATTGAAACCGTCATCCTGTGGCGGTTTTTAATTCAGTTCAAAAACGATAGCCGAATGATCAGATAGCTCATCAATCGTGCGGATTGATTCAAAATGAAATTTCGGAGACAAAAGCATGTGATCAAAAGTCGCATCTTCACTCGGGAAGGAAATGTAATTTTCAAAATCGGTTGATTCTGAATAAAAGTCTTTCCAAATATTAGCATGTATCTTGATATCATCAGTAGACATATTAAAATCGCCGACGATAATATCCGATTTTCTATAATCTAGGAGCTCTTGCAGTTGCATATAAGCATTATTATTAGTTGCTAGATGGACATTTGAGATTGTTACACCAGAATCGAGTTTAATATTCTGAACAATTCGAACACGGAGATCGGGCTTTCCGCGTTCATCAGCTGGTGCTGGTTTCATGACGATGGTACTAGAATTCGCGATTGGAATTTTAGACAAGATTGCCATTCCGTCCGTTAAATAATTTCCAACATGTTCAGTTAGGCCAGCTTTAAATCTTTCCATAGCGGCTTTGGAAAATTTATCAAATGTGTATTTCTCAGACATTTGAGCTATACAAAACGAATATGGATGATTGAGCAGACTATTAATTTTTTCTGCCAAACTTTCAGTCTCATTAAATGTTACTTCTTGCATACAAACTACGTCTGCCTGTTCTTCTTCGAGCATTTTTGCAATTTTTTCAATACGTTCTTGGTAATTTTTGCCAAAATTGGAACGCCCGGCAACATTTATGGAAATAATTTTCATGTCTATATACTATCACGCCTTGTAAAACGAGATGTATTATTATTGTTAGCAACAATCAATTGTTTATCTCCCTTCGGGATTACTATCTAATTGATTCTTTTAGGAGTCGTTTATCTATTTCGTCTACGCGGTAAGAGTCGCAGATTTTGGATATTGTCTTTTTGTAGGTCCAGTCATTGAGTTCCGTCTTATGCATAAAAACTTCTGTTTTGGATCGGAATTTTATATAGCATTCTGCTAGCAGCCAAGCTATTGCCATTTTGACATAGTATTCGTTGCGATCTTTTAGCGATTCGATACTCTCGAAGATGGTTGGCATGTATTCTTCGCTCATGAATAAATCCAGTAGGCAAACTAAGCCTGTGCGGGTTTCGAATTCTTTCTGGGATTTTAGGAGTGGCTTTACTTTGCGCTCTAGAAAATCTGCTTCATTTTTCTTGACGCTTTTGCGCAAAGCGGCACAAAAAGTATCTACCGTGCACCAGTTATCGAAGAGAGTGATTTGTGAATCGAAATATTTGAGCATTTCTTCATAGGGTAAACGTGCAATTAAGAAGCCGCGAGCTAGTATTTCTTCGTGGTTTGCTGGCTTTGTTTCTAGATAGTTTGGGATTTCTTCTTTTGGGATTTTCTGGACTAGTTTCTTAATTTCTGGAATGCGCACGCCAAGCATTGGCCAATTTGTAGGGATGGTTGTTTTGTTGGTCTTTAGATAAGCGGTATCTGTAAGCTTTGCTAGCTTGCTACTTAGATTCATGGTTTCTCTCCTCGAGGTATTGAAGCATTTCTTTGGCTGCGTTTGGATTGTTTCTGTCTACTAAGTAGAAACTGTCTTCGAGATTATGCTCTTTGAGTCTTTCGGTTTCATAAGATACTTCGTAATCGTCGAACCAGACGAAAGGCTCATCGAAATCTATAGCCTCGGTCTTTAGGGTATTCCAATCTGTTGGCCGAACTTTTTCGGCGAGCTCTTTTACTAAATCGTCGGAAAGGATTCCCTCGAGCGCACGAGGTGCGTAATTTACTCCACCTTTGCAGTGTGATGTAAGCCAGTAAACTGAAAAGTTATCTAGACAGTAGCGCAAGAAGGCTTCGATATCTTCTTTTGATGAAGCGCAGCCGCGTAGGACGCCATCGACGTCGAGGTAGATGTTTAGCATAGTTATAGTATAAGGGTTCGCGAGTGGTGGTGGCAATTTTGCGCAATACTCGTGAGGATGCTAAAATATAAAACAAGAGCGGAGCTCTAGGAACTCCGCCTAAGGTTTTTCGATTAGCTCACCTTATTGGCGAGCTTTTCTTTTAGGTTTTCGGAACCGTACCTTCAACTCCACACTCATACCTAAGATTGTTAACCTCAGAGCCATGCTTTGCCTATTCTCAGGAGCCTCCTAGCTACCTAGAATCGCCGTTTACTTAATATTACTCGTTTGAAGCCCCTGCGAGCAGAGTTCCATTCTTTCATATTTTTCGACACCCCGGAAGCTTACCAATAACTCCCGTGCATGTAGCATATTGCATATCTAAAAATGCTACAAGCGAAAGCATGATGTTTTTGCTTTTTGGCAAGAATTATGTCGTAAAAAAGTTATAATCATAAGTAGTATGACTAAGAAGAAACAAGTTAAGAGTAATAAGAAGAAGATAATAATTGCTAGTATCTGCGGGGCATTTGCTGTCGTTGTGCTGATGATTGGGATTTATCTTGCGAGTTATTATCGTGCAGATGATGTTGCTCTAAATAGTCTGAAAAGCACGGATATTGTTAGTGTCGAGCAATACGACAATGAGATTTGGTTTACTAACCTTGATCAGACTGACGATTTGCTTGTATTCTACCCTGGTGCTCGAGTTGAATATAAAGCTTATGCTCCGCTAATGTCGCGCTTGGCTAAGGCTGGTCTTAACTGTGTGGTCGTAAGGATGCCATTTAATTTTGCGATATTGAATCAAGGCGCTTTTAAAGATGTTGTAAGTCGTCTAGGTGAAGGCTATCGGCTATATGAGCATTTGTATATTGGTGGTCATTCTATGGGTGGTGCAATGGCGGCAAAATATGCGGCCGAGCATCCAGAAGGAATAGAGGGCTTGGTTATGTTGGCAGCCTATCCGACTGCTAAGCTGCCGGATGATATGAAAGTGTTAGAGATTTATGGCTCAAATGATGGCGTAATTAATCGCGAGAAAATAAGCGAGAGCGCAAAATATTTACCATCCAGCGCAATAGTTTATGAGATTCCTGGCGGAAATCATGCGCAGTTTGGTAGCTATGGCGAGCAGAAAGGCGACGGAAAAGCGAGTATTTCGGCCGACAAGCAATTAGATGTTACCGTTCAATACGTCATGGATATGATTAAAGAATAAAAATAACCCCCAGATTTGGGGGTTATTTTTTACTCTGCTATTCATTAGCTTTTAGACTCTTGACCATATCGATTTTGGCAACACGGCGTGTGAGCCATGCTGAGACGACTAGCGAGACGACGAAGGTGCCTAGCGCCGACAGGATGCTCGTTGTAAGAGTAATAGCAATCGAGAAATCGTACATTTCGCCAATGGCTTCTGTAAAGATATAGTTCACTACGCCATAGCCAGCTGGCAAGCCGATAATAATAGCAATAACTGCAATCCAGAGGTTTTGCTGAATAAAGATACGGCCAATCTTGCGGTCGGAAAAACCAAGGACTTTGAGTGTTGAGAACTGGTAATCCTTTTCCGAGAAGCTCAGGATTCCCATATTGTAGATAATAATCGCGCCAAGCAAGGCCGCAAAGACAATTAGCATTACAACCATGGTCATCATGGTGTCGAGCATCTGATTCATGCCGTCGCGCACCGTGTCGATTGCTTGAACGCTATCTGTGCCATCCGGTAATCCTTCTACGGCTTTGTCTGTATAGATTGAGTCTGGTTTGTATTCAAGATCTAGGGATTCATAGAATGCTCTAGTCATGGTGAGGTTTTGGCTTTGCGGGTCGCGATTAAGGCCAACGATCTTTGCGCGGTAGTAGGTATGACTGCCCATAATGTGCCACTCTATCTCGTCACCGACTTTATATCCTTCGGTTTCAGCGAGTTTGCGTGTCATATAGATGCCGTCGCTGGATAGTTCCATTTTGTTCCAGTTCTCGTCTAGGACTCGAACTGAATCCCCCGCGTCGCTCACGAAGATAGTTTTGGCTTTTAGTTCTCCGTCGCGCTTAATCTCGATTCCAAGCGTCTGGGAGCTGTCATGAGAGTAATCGTCAAAGAGTTTTTTGATTTGTTTGTCACTTGCTTCTTCGGAGATATAGAGGCGGTTTTTATAATGGTTAATTTGAGTTAGTTCGATATCTAGATAGTTGTCTATCGTGTCGCGAATTCCGAGACCGCAAACTAGCAGAATCATGCAGCCGATTACACCAACGATACCAGTGAGCGTGCGAGCTTTATTGCGAATAATATCGCGAATGTTCCAGCGAGATGCGAAGGAAAGTTTCTTGAATAGTCCTGAGGTCGTAAAGCGCAAGCTGCGGCTTTTGACCTTTGGTCTTTCGACGCGTAAGATTTCTGCGGCTGGTTGGCGAGTGTAACCGCGAACAGTAAGATAGCAAACGAAGCACGTAATAACGACCGTAAAAATACCCATAAACCAGATACTAGAATCGGTACTGGTATGGATGTTTGCTACTTCAAAGAAGGCGGCTTCCATATCTATGAAGACTTTGCCGAAGGCGAAGTTGCCAAGCAGTATGCCTGCAAGTACTCCCAAAACAGCTAGGAATAGCGCATAGGAAATATAGTGCCAAGTGATGCGCTTGTCGCTGAAGCCAAGAGCTTTCATGACGCCGATTTGGGTGCGATCTTTACGTACGATGCGCGCCATGGTAGTTACAACACAAAGCAAAGCGATTGCGATGAAAAGTCCGGAAAAGATACCGACATAGGTTTTGCCTTCGTCGATTTCGCTCTGGTAGCTAGCGGCGGAATATTGGTCTTTCGTATTTAGAACGGAAACAACATTATCTACTTCGTCCGTGATTGTGGTTTTAGTGGCGTTATGATTACTCTCTTCGTCAACGTCTATCATGATACTTGAGTAGAATCTCATTGCTTCTGGCAGTTCGTTTTGGCTAAGGTAAGCGAAGCCGTATTTGTCGTGGGCTGGGAAGATTCCGGTCTCATCTTTGACATAGGCAAGATGATCCGGAACATAGACTAGACCAATAATCTTCTCTTTTAGCTTGATGTCGTTTTGTTCGAATTCTAGTTCATCGCCAAGTTTGAGGTTATTCTCTTTTGCGAAGTATTGATCAAGCCAGAGGCCGGATTTGTTTGCGTCAAAAGCCTCACCTTCGATGACGTGGAACTTAGAAATCTCGTTAGTTTTAATGAAGTTGAGCTGCAAATCTCGTTCGCTAAGGTTTTTTACTTCTGTTAAGAACGATAGTTTGCCTTCAGTATTGTTGACATGTTCGATCTTTTTGATTTGCTCTACGTCATTGTCGGTTAGCTTACCAAAAGCGTCTAGATCCTGGAGGTTATTTTCGGCGTAGTATTTGTCTGCCGAATCTTGCATGCCTGTCATATAGGCTTTGATGCCAGAATAGGCCATCATGCCAATGAGAAGCATTAAGAAAATTGTAATAAACTGCGAAAAATTCTTACGCATGTCGCGTAGCATTTTGCGCCTAAGCATATTTTTCTTTGCCATATTACCAGCTCACTTCGTCGATTGCTTTTGGCTTTTTATTGACAATATCTTGTTCGATTTGGCCGTTCTTTAAGTGAATGATATGGTCGGCGATTTCAGCAATTTGGGCGTTGTGCGTGACGATAATAACCGTTGTATTTTCGTCGGATTGCTTCTTGAGGAGTTTTAGGACCTCTACGCCCGTCTTTGAGTCTAGTGCACCGGTCGGCTCATCGCAGAGCAAAAGCGCTGGATCTTTCATGACGGCACGTGCAATAGAAACGCGTTGTTGTTCGCCGCCTGATAGCTCGTTTGGAAATTTGTGGGCATGCTTTTCTAGACCGACGCTTTTTAGGACTTCTAAGGCGTCTTTGTCTGTTTCGGAGACGTCCTCAACTAGTCTTACGTTCTCTTCAGTTGTTAGTGTTGGCATGATGTTGTAGAACTGGAAAATGAAGCCAACTTTTTCGGCGCGATATTTAGTTAATTGTTTTGGTTTGTATTTGGAAATATCGTGGCCATCGACTTCGATTTTGCCAGATGTTGGCGAATCCATGCCGCCCAAAATATTCAAAAGCGTGGACTTGCCGGCGCCTGATGGTCCGAGGATTACAACTAGTTCTCCTCTTTTGATAGTTAGGTTGATTTTGTTTAGGGCTTTATATTCTTGCCCACCAATAAGATACTCGCGGCTCACGTTTCTGAGCTCGACAAAATTAGTACTCATTAATACTCCTTTGAGTTTTTAAGTATAAAAGTTAAATCATGTAGCTCAGAACAACATCACGATAAGGGAATGGTTTGGTTGATGTTGTGTCGTATAGACGTGTTTTATTATAGCACGACAAAAAAAATGCGCAAAAAAGAACCCGCCGAGTTGGCGGATTCTTTGTTGTCTAGCCAAAGATGCTCTGACGTGGAGTTTCGTATTCGTCTTCTTGCTCGGCGTTGTTGTCGTCGATATATTCTGGATTGTTTTCAGTATCGTCGGTATGAGTATTGAAGATATCTCCTTTAGCATAATCATTAGCTTCTTCTTGACTGGTCTGATCGTTTGCGGGAAGGCTATTATCTGCTTCTTGTAGGGTTTCTACTTGCTGCTGTTCGGCGGCGGCGATTTCTGCCTGCTCTTCTTCGAAGCGGCGGATTTCCTCTTTCTTTTCTTCGGCTTCTTCTTGCCTTTCTTCTTGGCGATCTGTGGCCTGTTCTAGGTCGCTAGCGGCATTATCTACCATATCTATAGCTTCAGAGATGATGTTTTCGCTAGTTCTCTGAGCTTGGGTTTCGCCTGGTTGTTCATTCTGGCTCATGTGGGCTTCGGATTGAAGCTGACTTAACTGAGCCTGAGCTTCGGCGAGGCTTGCTTCTGCAGATGTAGCACTTTCAGTGCGGTTATGATTCAAATCTCGAACGGCTTGTTCTGTTTCGGCTTTAGCACCAATTGCGACAGCCGTAGCGGCTTCGGCGATTTCTTCTAGATTCTGCTGCTCGGCAGCTTCTTCTGTAACACCATCTTCGTTTGCTTCAATAGTAGCGTTGCCAGTATTGCTATTCTCGCGAGTGATTACGGCGACTTCTGGCTCGATTTGATCTGCGGCAACCTGTAAACTTTCCGCTGAGTTTTGGGCGCGGATTCCGTCGTAGGCATCTTCTAGGGCTACCCCGCCCTTACCATCTCTCCAAGCTTCGTCAAAAGCATGCGCGACAGGGTTGCTTGGATTATTTAGTCTTGGGGTCATATTGTTGTCTGGGCTGACCGACTGGATATCCTTAATGTCTGCTATTTGCTCGGCGTTGGCTGCCTCGACGGCTTCTTGAGCTTGGGCTTGTGCCTGCTGAGCCTCGGCTAGCATGGCGTCGTCGCCAGTTTCGATGGCTTCTTGCGCGCTTTCAGAAGCCGCGTTGTAATTCGCCATGGCGCTTTCCCATGCTGCGGCATTTTCGGCTAGTTCTTGGGCTTTCTCTGGCGAGACGTTTGCTTTGCTCTCGCCTGGCAAGGTTTCGAAGTTCTGAATTTGGTTGTCGGTATTATACATGAGGGGTCCTTTCTTTATTCCCAAGTAATGGTATTGCTGTTTGGATAGGCAGTAATCCAGGTTTGTCCGCGATTTAGTGCTATAGTATTGCCGTTTTCGTCTAGGAAGTTTAGTTCGCTGTTTTCATCAGCTCTTTCCCAGGTGCCTGCTACAACGGTGCCGTTTTGGAAGATAAAGGCTTTGCCGCTGCCAGTCGTAACGTAATCTGAGTATTGTTCTTCGCTTGAGCGAGCGATTGCGGTAACCTCCATAGCAATAACCGTATCTGGCGATATTCGGGAAATGACTCCACTTTCTGAGACGACTTCATGCGTTTCGCCGTCTGCATAGCCACGATCGTAAGTATTTGTAGCTTCGTTGTAGGTATAGACAGGATCGAACATATCTGAAGACATTGTGATAGAGATTTTTCTGGCGGTAATATTGTCCGACTGAGTCTTTGTGTCTGGTTTAACACGAGTGAAGCCATTAAAGTTTGAAGTTGTATAGCCTAGGCCTTGATTTAAAGCGTCGAGTTTATCGAAGCTCGTGTAGACGTTGTGCGGGGCGTAGCGATGGCTAGCGCGCCAGTAGAAATCTTCATTAAAGCCATAATCGATATCGCGGAACTCAGGGTTATTGCGAATAAGATTGAGGGCGTTTGCAGAACCGCCAACGTGAGCAATGCTACAGTTGTATGGTTTTGCGAATTGGGCGAAAGTCATACGAACGCTACGGACTGGGCCAATATATTGTGGCTTAGCTTCTTGGAAAATGGCCATAAACCTTGTGATGCCTCCTTCGGCGATGGCTTCATAGACTACACCAGCTTCGTCTAGGCCGGATTGCGGACGAGCGTCTGGGCTATTCTCGATCATGACGCAAGTAGCTGCGGCGCCAACTTGGCTCTGATTGACTGTTCGGCCAGTAAGCTTGGAATAATAGATTTCGTCCGCTTTGGTCTGAGCTTGACCCTGTTCGCTGGATTTCTCGCTAATTTCTGGACTAAGAAAGATAAAATACGCGCCAACAAAAACACCTGCTAGGATAAGTAGCGGAATAAAAATTTTGAAGAATGTCTTAATTTTTGAACCACCAGATTTCTTGGCTTTTTGAGCCTTTTTGTGATCTTTCTGGATGTACTTCTCGCGTTTTTTGGCGTCTTTTTGTGCCTGTTTTTCGAGGCGCTTCTTGTCTTTCTTGCTTGCCTCTTGAATAACGTCTTCGTTATTGCGGCTAAGATCGTCGTCTTCTACTGGTTTCTCTTTTGGAGCATCAGTAGTTTTAGTGCCAGCTTTTGAAAGCTCGCTTTCTTCGTAAAGTTTGATAAGCGTGTCATCCTGGACGGGCTTCTTTTTTATCTGAAAACCGGCCTTCGGAGGCTTCGTCTTATGTTCCATACTTTTAGTATAGCATAAGAAAGATAGTGATTATTGCTGGTCGTTTTTGAAGGCAGTAACAACGGCATGCATGCGGGCTAGGGCTTTTTCTTTACCTAGGACGCTTAG
The DNA here is from genome assembly GCA_946530965.1 of uncultured Candidatus Saccharibacteria bacterium. Taxonomy (GTDB): domain Bacteria; phylum Patescibacteriota; class Saccharimonadia; order Saccharimonadales; family Saccharimonadaceae; genus UBA2834. The sequence continues at coordinate 387,665 of CAMNAK010000001.1, read as the reverse complement.
GGTATCGTGCAGAGCCGGGCTAAATGGTGCGAAGCTGACGCTTAGACGAATAAGGCCAAAGAATACGGCTGGCTTTTGCTGGGATTTTGCCATGAGTTCGTTAAGCTTGTTCTGAAGCATTTCTGCAGACCATTCGTTGAGTTCGGATAGGCCATTTGCGGCATCGCTAAGAATCTGGCAGAGTTCGGACTCGCTAAGCTTCTTGAGGGCTTTGTTGGTCTGAATCATGCTCATGTCGATAGTTGGATCTTCGAAGAAATAGGTAGTCATAGTGCGAAGATCGGAAAGAGTCTTGAGGCGGTCGTAAATAATACAAAAGATCTTGTATTTCTCTTCGTCGGAAACATTCTTGGCGCTTTCTGGCCAGAAATTTGCAGTTTCGGCAAAGAGTTTCTTTGGATCTTCGGCAAAGCGGCGGCGGATCCACTGACCGTTGAGCCAGAGAAGTTTTGTCTCGTCAAAACGAGCACCAGCGCGCTGAATGCGATCTAGTTTGAATTTCTCGATAAGCTCTTCTTTGGTATACATCTCATCTTCGGTGCCGTCGTTCCAGCCAAGGCATGCGAGGTAGTTTAGCATGGCTTCTGGAAGAATGCCATCGTTGCGGTAATCTGTGACGGATTTTGCGCCATCGCGCTTACTGAGCTTCTTGTTGCCGCTTGGGCCAAGAATATGTGGAAGATGTACGAATACTGGGCGTGGAACGCCAAGAGCTTCGTAAAGCGCAAGATAATTGCCCATACTTGGCAGGTATTCCTGACCGCGCATGATATGAGTAATTCCCATGCTAGAATCGTCGACGATGTGTGCGAAGTTGTAGGTTGGCAAACCGTCAGACTTGATTAGAATAATATCGTCCTGAGTTTCTGGGCCCATGTGGAGCTCGCCATAAACAGCGTCTTCGTAGGTGTAATCTTTTGGCTCTGCCTTGAAACGTAGTGGCATGCCTAGCTTCCACTCTGGTGGGTTTTCTGGGCGATGTTCGCGGAATAAGAATGGTTTCTTTGCTTTCTGTGCTTCTTCGCGATATTTTGCCATCTCTTCTGGAGTGGTTGTGTCGGCATAAGCACGACCTTCGGCGATAAGTTTCTTCGCCCACTCGATATACAGGTCTTTGCGCTGAGTCTGGTAATATGGGCCATGTTCGCCGCCTTTTTCTGGGCCTTCGTCCCATTCTAGGCCGAGCCATTTTAGGGTATCAAGAATAAGTTCCGTTGCGCCTTCGACATATCTGGCCTGGTCAGTATCTTCGATACGAAGAATAAAGCTTCCCTGTTCTTGCTTAGCGACAAGATATGGGTAGATTGCGCTGCGGACATTGCCGATATGGATATATCCCGTAGGAGACGGGGCGAAACGTGTAATAGTCATGCGAGTATTATACCATGAAATCGACAAAATTTAAGGGGTGACTCTATGAAGAATAGGGTTTTTATGGTATAGTATGGGCAATTTGGTACCTTAAGATTCTGATTAGAGATAATCTAGACCTTTCGGTGCAAATAATCTTATTCATATATCTTCAGGATGGGAGGGGTCAATATGAAGATAGTTTATTCGATTTTTGTTAGTGACGGTAGGATTATCGTTGCCGAAGGCGGACAGTCAATTGGTATTTCGGAAGAGCTGGCTCGTTTTCCGGTTTGCTGCTACTCTGGCTCAGGGCTTATCGTCTATCTGAACGACGGTGTTATTACGGAGCATTCTATCGTTCCGCTGCGTGAATTCATCTTGACCATCCTGAAAAGCCTTATGGAAGATGGATTGGTAAGAGTTGAGTTCCCGGATTGGCGCACGATGAACATGTATTCGGTTGACGCTAATGTCGGCGAATGTTCGGATATTGAAGACGATGAAGATCCGAGTCTTGGAGAACGCTATAAGAACGTGGAAGATATGCTGGACCATTTTCTGGCTTACCAGGGACCTAACATTCTTGCCTGAAGGAGGGATGACGTATGATGGGAAAAGCTTGTAGCTTTATGACGGACGCTTTCAGTGAGGATTCGACAGCTGCTGATCTGATGTATCTTGATAAGGGGATTCATATTGTGTATGGCACGGTTGGCTCACTTGCAAATGATGTCTTCAGGGGAAAATATAAGGTGCCTTTCGTATTCCGATCGGAAAAAGGCGACCTGGCTGTTGGCGGACTCAAGGTAAAATCTGGCAAGATGGCCAAGGATTACATCGTATCGGCTGTGCTTGCTCAGGTTAACAAAGTACATGAAAGTGGCAAAAAATGTACCCTGAATCCGATTTTCTGCGATCCCGATGGACGTAATTTCTTGGTTCTTACCGTAGTTGAAGCGGATAAGTGTAAAAATTTGACTCCGCTTGGCGACGTAGAAACATTTGTGCGCGATTGGGTTCAGGGTTACCCTGGAGTTTATCTCTAACAGAAAAGCACCGAGCGATTCGTTCGGTGCTTTTTGATGATTTTTGGAATGTAGTTAATTACTTGCGATTTTTGCAAGTAATTACACCTGAGCGTAATAGGCTTATCTGACATTACTTGCGGATTTCGCAAGCTAATTAATATATAAGAAAAAACAACGCAAAAGTGGGCGACTATATAGAACAAAAAGCTAAACTATTAGCCGCGCTGAAACTAACTCTTTTTGAGTGCAACCTTGATATCTTCGATTTGGTCGCGTAGCTCGGCGGCTTTTTCGAATTCGAGGTTGGCGGCAGCAAGTTGCATCTGAGATGTGAGCTCCTTAATGATTGCTGGATATTCTTCGCGTGGGATTTTCTTGAGGTTGAGCTTGTTGCTCTTCTCTTTTTGCGGAATGATGGCACGTAGGCCTTCGGATATTTCCTTTGCGACAGAATGCGGCGTAATGCCGTGCTTTTTGTTGTATTCGTCCTGAATTTTGCGGCGGCGGTTGGTTTCTTCGATGGCGCGATGCATGCTGCCGGTTAGGTTATCCGCATACATGATAACTTTGCCCTCTTCGTGACGAGCAGCGCGGCCGATAGTCTGAATAAGGGCCGATTCGCTACGGAGGAAGCCTTCCTTATCTGCATCAAGGATTGCGACGAGAGACACTTCTGGCAAATCCAAACCCTCACGAAGGAGGTTAATACCAACGAGAATATCGTATTTGCCGAGGCGGAGATCATGTAAGATGTCTGCGCGCTCCATCGTGTCGACGTCGCTGTGAATGTATGCAGTTTTAATATTTAGCTCAGTAAGATGGTCGGTTAGATCTTCGGCCATGCGCTTTGTGAGGGTTGTAATAAGGACGCGCTGATTCTTGGCGATGCGCTTGTCTATTTCTTCGATAAGATCATCAATCTGGTTTTCGCTTGGACGAATTTCGATTTCTGGATCAAGCAGGCCGGTTGGGCGGATAACCTGTTCGGCGACGCCTTCGCTATGTTGTCTTTCGTATTCTCCTGGGGTTGCGGAAGTATAAATGACGTGACTGATATGTCTATCAAACTCAGCAAAAGTGAGTGGGCGGTTATCTAGTGCGCTTGGTAAACGGAAGCCGTATTCTACGAGAGTTTCTTTGCGAGCGTGATCGCCATTATACATGCCGCGGATTTGTGGCAGAGTCATATGCGACTCGTCGATAAGCATGAGGAAATCTTCTGGGAAATAATCCAGAAGTGTGGCTGGCGGCTGACCGAGCTTGCGTCCTTCTAGGTGTCTTGAGTAGTTTTCGATGCCCTTCACGAAACCCGTCTGTTCAAGCATTTCTAGGTCGTATTTGATGCGTTGGCTAAGGCGCTGTGCTTCCAAATATTTGTGCTGACGGTTAAAGAAATCTAGACGAAGCTTATATTCTTCGCGGATGCGGTCGATGGCAAGATCGAGATCTTCTTTTGGTGTGGCATAGTGAGTATTTGGGAAGATGCCAATTTCGTCTGGAGTGGCTAGAACTTCTGCTGTGAGCGGGTCGATGACTTTGATATTTTCGATTCCGTCGAAACCAAACTCGATACGGTAGGCGCGGTCGCCAGAAGCTGGGAAAATATCTACGACGTCGCCACGGACGCGGAAATTACCACGCTCAAAAGCGATATCGTTGCGGTGGTATTGGATTTCAGTGAGAGTACGTATAAAGGAATTAAAATCTCTTGACTCGCCCTTTGCGACACGGATAGCCATTTGTTTGTAGTTATTTGGCGAACCAATACCGTAGATGCAAGAAACAGAAGCGACGATAAGAGTGTCTTTTCTAGTTAATAGCGCCTCGGTTGCAGCGTGGCGCAGACGGTCGATTTCTTCGTTAATGGCGGAGTCTTTTTCGATATATGTATCTGTGCTGGCGATATAGGCTTCTGGCTGATAGTAATCGAAGTAAGAAACAAAATAATGAACTTCGTTTTCTGGGAAGAAATCACGAAACTCGGAATAAAGCTGGGCGGCAAGGGTTTTGTTATGGGCGAGAACTAGAGTTGGCTTATTAATCTTCTCGATAATATTTGCCATCGTGAAAGTCTTACCAGAACCCGTAACGCCAAGCAAAGTCTGCTCGCGCATGCCTTGATTAATGCCCTTTATAAGGGCCTGAATTGCCTGTGGCTGATCGCCAGTTGGCTCGTATTTGCTATGTAGCTTAAAATCCATTTGTTAGTTTGTTTCTTTTTCTTGTGCGATTTCTTTAATCTTGTTGATGTAATCTTCGCCGCGCTCGGCAAAGTTTTTATAAAAGCCGTAGCTGGCAGCAGCTGGAGACAAGAGGCAGATCTTGCCTGGAGTGGTTTCTTTGAAAGCTTTCTCTACTGCGGCGCGCATATCTTTTACTTCGTAAAGACACTGGCGGTAATTCTTCTCGTTAAATAGTCCCATGAATTTACGGCTAGTATTAGGCAAAAGTAAAATATTGCGAACGCTGCTGTCGCGTAGGAAATCTACGAGCGGGTGGTAATCTAGGCCGCGGTCCATGCCGCCAAGGATTAGAGTATCGACATTGCCAAGAGCTTGGACGGCCTTGATGACGGCCTCCTGTGCGGTGGCAATAGAGTCGTTATAGAACTTAATGTTATGGTATTCGCCAACGTATTCTAGACGATGCGGCAAACCATGAAAATCTTCGACGGCTTGCAAGCATTCGCTGCGAGTTAGATCAAAACCTTCGCAGGCGCGAACGGCTGCGCGAATGTCATTCTTGTTGTGTTCGCCAAGGAGGCTGGTATGAATATCACTATCGTCGATATTGATGCTTGAAATCTCGACAGTTTCGGAATCGAGCGCATTGATCTCTTCACGTGTGGCGTGTTGGAATATGTCGCCATAGATAAGGAGGTCTTCGCTGCTCTGGAAGCGATAGATATTCTTTTTTGCGCGGAAATAATCCTCTGGCTTAGCGTAATGATCAAAATGCTCTTCATAAAGGTTGAGTAAGATTGAGACGTGTGGGCTAGTGCGGACGTATTCTAGCTGATGGCAGGATAATTCAAAGACAACGATTGTTTCGTAGTCTAGCTGATCGATAATATCAAAGCACGGCTGGCCAATATTGCCAGTTAAAAGCGCCTTCTTGCCACAGTGATTCAAGATATGGTAGACGAGAGACGAAGTTGTGCTTTTACCCTTTGTGCCAGTGATACCAATGATTGGGTTTTGGCAGAAGCATAGGAACAAATCGGTAAGCGAGGTGACTTTTTCTTTGTCTTCGTCGCTGATATCGTTTTTGATGGCTACGCCTGGGGATTTGATAATAACGTCAAAATCTTTGCAGTGCTTGAGATAATCTGGACCATAAAAAGTAAGTACGCCATCAATTTCGATGCGATTAATGTCTGCTACTGCTACGGCGGCGTCTGGTAGGTTTTTCTGAATAAACTCTAGCGCAGAATGCCCTTCTCGTCCGTAGCCAAGGATGAGGATGCTTTTTCCTCTTAAGAATTGAATGATGTCGTTTTTCATAGGTCTAGGATTAGCTTTAGATAATCTTCTGGTATGCCATGTTCTGGGTTGTAATAGGTCGGAATGTTGTATTCGCGGAACTGATTATAGCCGGTTTTACGATAAGCCTTGAGGAGTTTTGGTAGGCCCTCGATTTCTTTTTCTTGAACGGCAAGGTCGAGGCTGTAGCAAATCTCGGCTTTCGTGCCGACGCATTCGAATGGCTTAGTAAGATCTGGATTGATTAGGCCATTGAAGATGTCTGTTAAAGTCTCGTCATCTAGTAGGTCATGGCCGAAGATTTCGTGCAGTACGGCTTTGTCTACGAACGGATAAAGCATGATGTAGACATAGAGACATTTAGCGCAGTGACCACACCACTTGTTCTCTTTTGTGCCAACATTACAGCTACGGAAGACCTTGAGGTAGCTTGGGAATTTGAGGAATTTCTGAACAATCTCAAACTCGTTTAGACAGCGCAAGATACTGAAGTAGTAGATCTCTTCGGTTAGATAGTAGGCGACATATTTCTGGAAATCTTGCTCAAATTCGTAGCTCTTTGAATACTGGTGATTGATATTTGTACCAAAGATATTGCCTTCGTTGGCGCTGGCTTCGTTGGATAGAACGATATATTTGCGGTTGTTTAGATAGGCGCCAATAAGGGTTGCGAAAGCAAGCGTAGATGAGAATGGAATATGACCGTTTAGATAGCCTTCTTTGTTTAGCTCGAGAAGGTGTTTATCGAAAGTGAGGTTGAAGTCAATCGTATCTTCGCTTCTGTAGCCTGCAAGTTTAATGCAACCAAGCGCGGCGACGTTTTCTGGGTAAAGGTCGCGATTGTACTGGAAGCAAAGGTTATCAGCGTGCATGGACTGAAGCGCTTCAAGAGCAACGACGGAATCTTTACCGCCACCAACCGTGATTAGGTTGCCATGGAAATTATGACCAATATTAAAGCGATCGGCTGGCTTCTTGACGGATTCTTCTGGGTTGAAGTCGGAGTTGTTGTCTTCTTCTGGGGAATCTTCTCCGTCCTCTACGGTAGGCTCATTTCCTGGATGTTCTTCGCATTCGATAGACATGAAAGATTCGAATGGAATATTGATGTTGTTTACAAACATGAATTCGCCAAGGCCATTATAGAAGAGTTTGCGGAAGAAGAACTTCTGAGTATCGTCGAGCTGGCCAGCGCGAATAACGAATTTTGGTGCACAAGTGAGCTTGTAGTAGCTAATAGCGTTAATGATGCCAAAATTAAAGAAAAGCTCGTGCAGGAAGCTGTTGTTTATCTCTTTATTGGAGACACTTTCGATCGGGATAGTGACAGTTGGGCGAAACTCGTGCTCGCCAAGCTTGTAGAGATATTCAACAAAGATGCCCGTAGGCAGAGCTTGCATTTCGAAAGAATCAAAGATAAATTCTGGATATTTCTCTCGTAGATTTTGCATAAGAATATTATACCACGAAAGCAGGTTTTTACTCTTGGCGTCTCTTTGAATTGCGGTTATAGTATGTGATATAAAGATAAGATACTTTGCTCTTTAAAACGCATTTCGATTCTAAAACCTAAGGGGGTGTTTTTATGAAATATTGGTTTCTGAGAGATAAAGACTATTCGTATTTCGCTTTTTCTGACGCGCTGGGCAAGACTCACTATTTCAGGGTTATTAACAAGGACTTCGTAACAAAATGTAATGCTCCTGACGGCGAGATTGAGAGCCATGAGATTCAGCTCGGTATCACGCCTAAGGACATTCGCATCGCATCCTTCATGAACCTGTATGGTATGGCCTGGCTCGATTCGATCGCAGAAAGAGGACGCCTTGTCCTGTCTGTAGAAAAGACCGTAGAAGTCGCCGTCTTCATTCTTGGTAAGCCAATCAAGGATGTTTACGAGCTTTCTAAGGTTGAATACGAAGACGGAACGGTCGAGCGCCGCTGGAAGGCAAATGGCGAGATGATTCAGCAGCATATCGTAGACGGAAAGCCTGGAGAGCTGATTTGCAACAAGCTCAGCTATACGCGCGATAAGCTGACTCGTAATGAGTGGTTCATCTGTCGCGATTTCGGGCCGAACGATGTTTATTATGCTGCTGAGCACGAGGGTGAGATGTGCTGCTGGAGAGTACGTGACGTAAACGGTATACGCTATGCAGATGCCTGCGGCGTGCCGGCTGGCTTCTTTAAGTCGATTTCGACCTATGACGTGCCGATGAGTGTACGTTCTCTTCTCTTCCTTGAAGAGCACGGCGATTCTTGGCTGAAGGAGATCCGTAAATCCGGGAGGTTCAGCGAACTCTCTGACGGTCAGCTGATTCTTCGTGCTTTTGTGCTGGGGCGGCCGATTTGGCCCTGGGATCCGGAATGATGATTTGCAAAAATCGAAATGCGTATCAAAGCGTCGCTAAAGAGGTAAAACTCCGTGCGGCGCTTGATTTTTTATGCCGTTTATGGTATAATAAGGGTATGTACTTTAAGAGATTGAATTAGATACCGCACCTCCGTTTTGCGGCAACTTTAGCGACTTGGAATCAGGTTGTTAAAGCTGCCGCAGAAAAGCCGCGGCAGACAAAACAATCTGCCGGCGGGCTTACGTGGAGGTGAATTATGTATAGACTATATATTGACGGGTGTAAGAACTACTTTGCAACAAGAGTTAACGGCGAGGAAATCATTGTTCGTTTCTTTCCGAATAGCGAAACATCTTCGCGTGGAAGAGCGATTATATGCAATGATGTTAAGTTGAAAGATTCTTGTTTTCAAAGATTTGTTCCCGACGAAGAGGTCTCGATCGATGTTCGCGTTGAAGTTCTGACAACAGCTTATGGAATAAGCTGGATTGATGATCTTGACGAGCTGATCGAGGACGATCCTGCGCTCACGACTGAGGTTGCGGCGCGTTGCTCTGCTCCTTTGGATTACGTAGAGCTTACGAGCCGAAAAGTTTCAAGCTTTGCTCCAGGCGTAGGAACTTGCATTGTTATTTCGACATATAGCATTTCCTATGAAGTCAAACACGAGTCTAAAGAAGACATCGTAACGGTCGTTTCTATCGAAGGCGATGGCGATGATGACATTTGGTCTGCTGTTTCGATTAAAAGCATCAGCGGCGACTTCGACGAATCCTTTGAAGAGATGGATATCGAGGCAGAAAATGCCGACGATGATGACGACGAAGGTTTCACTGAAGCCGATATCGACGATCTTGGCGATGAGCTTGATCATTACGAGGACGACGATGAAGATCCGGATGACGATGGCGACATGGTCACATTTGACGGTATCTAAAATCCTAAGCGCTCGACTTGTTCGGGCGCTTTTGCATGGTTATAAAAGTATTGATTAGAAAATAAAAAGATAATCTACGCAAGTCTTGGCTACTGGATTTTTGGGCGATTTTAAGGTATAATTTCTAGCCATGGATGGAGACGTAATCAGGATTCGCGGTGCGCGCGCGAACAATCTTAAAAACATAGACATTGACATTCCGCGAGATAAGCTCGTTGTCATGACGGGGCTTTCTGGTTCCGGAAAATCTTCCCTTGCTTTTGACACGATTTATGCTGAAGGTCAGCGTCGCTATGTTGAGTCTCTTTCGTCTTATGCTCGTATGTTCCTAGGCGTTATGGATAAGCCTGACGTTGATATGATTACTGGTCTTTCTCCAGCCATTTCGATTGATCAGAAATCCACCTCGCGTAACCCTCGTTCTACGGTCGCAACCGTAACGGAAATCTATGATTATCTTCGTCTTCTCTTTGCGCGTATTGGTGTGCCACATTGTCCGATTTGTCATAAAGAGGTCGCAAAGCGCAGTGTCCAGGATGTGATTGATCAGGTTCTGACTTGGAAAGTTTCTTCGAAGCTTATGATTTTGGCGCCAATTGTTACGCATAAGAAAGGTTCTTTCTCGCATATTGGTGAGCAATATCAGGCAAAGGGTTTTGCGCGTGCGCGCGTTGACGGTATTATCTATTCTCTTGATGAATGGCCAGAGCTAGACAAGAATCTATACCACGATATTGAAATCGTCGTGGATCGTTATGTGATGGCTCCAGATATGGAGAGTCGTATTTCGTCATCAGTCGAGCAGGCTTTGACGCTTGGCGACGGCATTTTGAAGGTGCTTTGTATTAAGGATAATTCGACGGCGCTTGGCGGCAATCATATCAATACTTTGGATGCGGAAGTTGTAACTTATTCGCAGCGTTATGCTTGTCCAGATCATCCAGATGAGTTGATCCCAGAGCTTGAGCCTCGTCTATTCTCGTTTAACCAGCCACAGGGTGCCTGTCCGGTCTGTACTGGCCTTGGTACGAGAATGGAAATTGATCCAGAACTTGTTTTGAATCCTAACTTGACGATTGCTGAGGGTGGAATTCGCCCATATAACCGTATTAATCAGGATTCTTGGTGGCTAAAGCGCCTTGCTGCGGTCGGTGAGAGACATGGTTTCTCGGTACGTGAGCCGATTGGCCTGCTTTCCGACGAAGCAAAGCATATTATTCTTTATGGTACAGGCGACGAAAAATACCACGTTAAGCTAAGTAATGGCTATGAATATGATTCGGTTTATGAAGGCGTGATCCCTAACCTTGAAAGAAGGCACAAAGAAACCGAGTCGGAGTTTATTCGCAAAGATATCGAGCGCTTTATGCGTGAGAGGGTTTGCCAGAGCTGTCATGGTGCGCGCTTGAAGCCGGTTGTTTTGGCGGTTACGGTTCATGATCTTAACATCATGGATATGTGCTCGATGGATGTCGATCAGACGCTCGATGTATTGAGTGGTGACCTTGGTCTAACTGAAAACGAGCAGATGATTGCTGGTCCGATTTTGAAGGAGATTAAATCTCGTGTTGGTTTCATGAAGGACGTTGGTCTTAACTATCTTGAGCTTTCTCGCTCGGCGGCCACCCTTTCTGGCGGTGAGGCGCAGCGCATTCGTTTGGCGACGCAGATTGGTTCTGGTCTTCAGGGTGTTTTGTATGTGCTCGATGAGCCTTCGATTGGTTTGCATCAGAGAGATAACGACCGTTTGATTGCTACTTTGAAACATCTTCGCGATCTTCATAACACGGTTATTGTGGTCGAGCATGACGAAGATACGATTCGTGCGGCAGATTATCTTGTAGATATTGGTCCTGGTGCTGGTGTTAAAGGCGGTGAAGTAGTTGCTGCTGGCACGCCTGACGAAGTTGCAAAGATAAAAGATTCGATTACGGGTCAGTATCTTTCTGGTAAGAAAAAGATTGCTGTGCCAAAGAAGCGCCGCAAACCAAGCGGCAAGTATTTGGAGGTGATTGGCGCGCGCGAGAACAACTTGAAGAACATTGACGTAAAGTTTCCACTTGGTGTTATGACGGTCGTTTCTGGTGTGTCTGGTTCGGGTAAGTCTACGCTCGTGAATAGTATTGTGGCTAATGAGCTCCTAGCGCGCCTGCATCGCGCTCAGACGGTTCCTGGCGCCCATGATCGCATTGATGGTATCGAGAACCTAAATAAGGCTATCGTGATTGATCAGTCGCCGATTGGCCGTACTCCTCGTTCGAATCCAGCAACATATACTGGTGTGTTTAACTATATTCGTGATTTGTTCGCTAATCAGCCAGAGGCGCAAGTGCGCGGTTATGGTCCTGGCCGCTTCTCTTTCAATGTTAAAGGTGGCCGCTGCGAGAATTGTCAGGGTGATGGCGTTATTAAGATCGAGATGCATTTCTTGCCAGATGTCTTTGTAACTTGTGATGCTTGCCATGGTAAGAGATATAACCGCGAGGCACTTGAAGTTCGCTATAAAGGCAAGACGATTTCTGATGTGCTTGAGATGACGGTTGATGAGGCAGTTGAATTCTTTGAGAATATTCCTGTAATCGCTAACAAGATGAAGACTTTGCAAGAAGTTGGTCTTGGCTATATTCGTCTTGGTCAGCCAGCAACAACCTTCTCTGGTGGCGAGGCGCAGCGTATTAAGCTTGCAACCGAGCTTGCGCGTCGTTCAACCGGTAAGACTTTGTATATCCTTGATGAGCCTACGACAGGTCTTCATACGGATGACGTTGGTCGCTTGCTCTCTATCTTGCAAAAGCTCGTAGATGGCGGCAATTCGATGATTATTATCGAGCACAATCTTGATGTGATTAAGAGCGCGGATTATATCATCGATATGGGTCCAGAAGGCGGCCAAGGTGGTGGTAAGGTTGTTGCTGTTGGTACGCCTGAAGAGGTGGCAAAGAATGCCAATTCTGTCACTGGCGAATATCTAAAGAAACTATTGAAATAGCAGAATCTTTTCCCTGCTTGTTGGTTTCGCTATATAGGCTTTAGCTTGCCAAAATGGAAAGTTTAAATAGATAAGCCAATAACACTCAGGTGTTTTAACTTTCCAAAATGGCAAGCTAATGCGCACATTCGTTTTTTTATGTGCTAATATTTTAAGCTTTATCTGTTTGCTAAGATAAATTAAATGGGGTAACATATTAGATATAAAAGGTTAATTTAGGGAAAGAAAATCATGAGTGAAACTTCATTGAATCTCACCAAGCGTGAGCTTACCGGAAAGAAAGCAAAATCCCTCCGCGAGCAAGGCATTGTTCCTTCAGTCGTTTTTGGTGGTAAAGAGCCGATTTTGACTCAGTCTGAGTATGTAGAAACAGATAAGGCAGTCCGTGCTGCCGGTTATCATTCTCCAATCGATCTAATGATTGATGGCAAGAAGCAGATGGCCATGATCAAGAATGTTGCTATCAACCCAGTTAAGCATTCCATCGATAACGTTGAATTCCAGGCAATCAAGGCTAGCGCCGTCGTTGAAGCTACTGCTCCAATCAAGATTGTAAACTTTGAAGCATCTGAAGCCGCTAAGGCTCACCTAGAGATCCTACATGTTCTTGAAGAAATCGACGTTAAGGCAAAGCCTGCTGATCTTCCAGAAGCAATCGAAGTTGACGCAACGAAACTTGCAGCTGCTGGCGATCGCCTAGTTATTGCAGATATTACCCTTCCAAAAGGCGTAGAGTTCGTAGATAAAGAGCTTGACACTGAAGCTGTAATTGCAAACGTTTACGATCCAGCTCAGGAAGCTGCAGAACGCGAAGCAAAGGCTGAGGCCGATAAGGCTGCCGAAGAGACTCGCGCAGAAGAAGCTGCTGCTGAAGCTGCTGAAGAAGAAAAGAAAGAAGAAGCTTAGTTTAATAGCTTTGAAAACACCCTGCTGGTCGGGGTGTTTTTTTGTGGATACAAAAATACTCCCTTTCGGGAGTATTTGTTTAGCTATTTGTCTTAGACAATGCGTCGCAGTTTGCTACGAGGCGAGCTAGGAAGGCGTTCTTTGCTTCGGTGTAGTTTGCGTTATCGCCCTTCCAAGCTTCTAGGGCTGGGCCTTGCAAGGCGCGAGCGTAGCTGAAAGTGACCGGCCATGGGAATGGGCCATTGTTTGTGACCTCTTGTAGGTTATCTGTGGCCTGCTGAACAGTCTGGCCGCCGCTTAGGAATACAACGCCTGCAAGTTCTTCTGGAACGTGCTTGCGAAGCGTATCTGCCGTCGCTTTACCGACTTCTGCTGGGGTGGACTGAGTTTCGTATTTCTTGCCTGCTAGTACCATGTTACACTTGAGGATGCAGCCGTGAAGATTGACGTTCTTCTTTTGTAGTTCTTCGAAGAGCTTGTCTAGAATCTTGCCGGTTGTTTCGATGTTCTGTTCGATTGTATAGTAGCCATCGTAGACTAATTCTGGCTCGACGATAGGAACGATATTGGCATCCTGGCAATCCTTTGCATATTGAGCAAGGATTTCGGCGTTCTTCTGAATAGCCATGTCGCTTGGGCTATGATCTGTAAGCTCAAAGGCTGCGCGCCACTTTGCGAAACGTGCGCCCATCTTGTAGTATTCGGAAAGGCGTTCTGGGAGGCCTTCGAGACCTTTAGTGTATTTCTCGTCGGAATTTTCGAAGTTTTCTAGACCTTGGTCGACCTTGATACCGGCAATAATCTTCTTCTTGCGAAGGAAGGTTACGAAATCTTCTCCGCTGTCGGCTTTTTGTCTTGCGGTTTCGTCGAATAGGATGACGCCGCTAATATAGTTTTCTAGACCTGGGGTCGTAAAGAAGAGATTGCGATAGTCGCGACGATGCTGTTCATCATCTGGGATGTTCATAGCTTCGAACTTTTTATGAATGGAGCCACCAGATTCGTCTGCGGCAAGAATACCCTTTCCTGGGGTCATCATGAGCTCAGCGTTTTCTTCGATTTCTAGCATTTTATGTCCTTTCGGAGTGAATTTTTCTACGAGATACTTATCGCCAAGGATGGCTTTTTCGAGCTTGGCTAGGTTTGCGGTATTGCCAAGTTTGGACTCTTCGACGTTAGCGCGAGCGAGTAATAGACACTCGTTGACAGTCTTGCCGCGAATAATTGCGCCAAGAATAGTGGCGGCGACAGTTAGATGAATATTTAGCTTGGTGAGCAAATCTTTACTGTCGACATGTAGTGGGGCTGAAATCTGGCGACCTTGGAAGATGACGTGAGTGTTCGTGATTATGACTGGGTTCTTGGCAGGATAACTAAGAGCAGTGTCGGTCATAATGATGCTGGCGCGGCGAAGCAACTTTTGCATATGGCGGGCATTTTGGTTGCTGCGCTTGCTAATAAAGATGGCGAGCCTGGTCTTTTTGTTTAGGCTTAAGTAGCTACTAATCTTTTCACCGAGGATTGGCGTGATGTTGGCACTACGGTCGATATATAGCCAATCTGGAGCAGCGTCTGGATCTTCCCAGGCGGATTCGCGAATCTCGCTTGGGGTTAGATAAGAAATATCTCTGTCGTGGCAAAGAATATAGCGGTAATCTGTTTGGGCTTCGTTGGCCAAGAATTGACCATCAATAAAGCGGGCTGGCGTGTTTACGATTTGGGCGTTAATTCCGAAGCGTTCAAGAATCTCTAGGCTAACGCTTGCGCCGCCATAGATTGAGGCGCGGGAATAGAATTTGTGCGAACTTCCGTCAAATGCGATATCTAACCAGTTTGTGTCATACTGGTCTTTCTCGAAATGATTGCGACGGTTATCCATTCGAAGATAAATGTCTTTAGTAATATTGCCCACTATTAAGACTGTTGCCATAGTATTATTGTAGCATATTGCTTGTGGTTAAATTTCCTAATACTCTGGTTGTTTTTTTATTTGTATGTATTAGCTTGCGATTTTTGCAAGCTAATACATCTGAGCATTATTGGCTTATCTGTAAAAACTTGCAGATTTTGCAAGCTAATGGCTAATAAACAGAAGAGTATGGCGCGGAATGATACTATTGATGTATGAGGAAACTTCGAATTTGCGACGGAAAAGTATTGTTTTTAGAGTCTTTGCGCATTGATGGAAATATGCGTTCTTTTTCTGAGGATGAAGATGAAAATGTGATTTTTAATCAGAAGAAGGTTGCTAAGGAATGCGAGACGACTGGAGGCAAAACGGCGCGAGTTTTGACGACTTATGATCGCGGAACGTATCTTGAGTATTTCGAAGTCAATGAGGATAATTTGGCGGATTTTTGTATCTTGAAGCCCGAGTCTAAATTAAAGACGGCAGATGGCTTAGTGGCGAAATCCAAAGACATTGCCCTACTCTTGCCGCTTGCGGATTGTTTGGGTGTCGTGCTTTATGATGTTCGACAAGATGTTTTAGGTTTAGTTCACTGCGGTAGGCAGAATCTAGAAGAAGATGGCACATATAGGTTTGTGAGCTTTTTGAAAGATAAGATGAGCTGCCGACCAGAAGATTTGAAAGTTTATCTTTCTCCGCATGCGCAGAATTTTGAGATCTATAAGTTAGATAATGCGAAGCTTGCTGAGGCAGCGCGAGAGCAACTAATGCGAGCGGGCGTACTTGAAGAAAATATCGAAGCCTCAGATGTCGATACGGTTACGAATGAAGAATACCCATCTAACTCTGCTGGGGATAAATTCGAACGCTTTGCGATTTGCGTGAAGATGATTTAATGATGAAAAAGCCCGCACTTTTATTAGCGCGGGCTGGGTGCATTAGGAGTCTTCTCTCAGCTTTTTAATTGTCTCGCTGATTGCCATGTTGTCATTTTCGACCTTTTCGGCCATTCTGATGGACTCGTCGGTGAGTTTCAGGGCAAGATCGGGATTGCTCAGTGCAAGAATCTGGCAAGCGGCGATAGCTGCGTTCTTTGCAGTATCGGGGCCAACGGTCAGAACGGGCTTTCCGGGCGGCATCTGAAGCATGGCAAGAACAGCATCTTCGTGACCGTGTTTGCTGCTGAGCGGCAGACCAATTACCGGTCGGATAGTCAGAGCTGCGATGCATCCCGGAAGTGCTGCGGCCATACCTGCAGCGGCAATAAATACCTGAGCGCGGCTTTCGACCACAATCATTTTAACAAGATCGGGTGTTCTGTGTGCGCTTGCGATATGCACCGAGTACGAAACGCCGATTCCTTCCAGATAATCGAGAGCAGGAAGAATCTTCTTTGTATCTGAAATGCTTCCCATGACGATGGTGACGAGGGGCTGATTTTTCTGTTCCATATTATTAACCTCCTGTGGCATAAAAGTGCGAAAACGGCCCGGATGGCCGTTTCTTATGATATATTATACCATATTTTGAACATTAGGCAAGAAAAAGCCCCCGACGTAAATCGGGGGCGAGTGTTATTTACTCTCTAAGACTCGGCGGGCGATGAGCTGGTAATACTTGATTCGCTCGATGCCGCTGAGGATTTCTCGGAGCGCCTTCTGTGCATCGGGGTCTTCTCTGTCTCCCTTGATGTAAGGGGTAACCTGAACGACGTCGCCGCTTTGAAGATGACGCTGATGGCCACGCACGATCCACCACTTTGCAGCGTAATGACGGCTACTATTGCTAATGACTATATCGCCGGCCTCGACGTCGTAGTAGATATAAGCGACGTGTTTTTCGGGCTCTTTGGGCTTAGACTTAGTAGGTTTACCGTTAGTTGGATTGCGTTGTGCGCTCTCGGATTTTTCCAGACCCAGACCAGGAAACTTCGGAATCTCTTCGCCCGCAATGAAGCGGCTTACGAGATACTGTGCGGCTTTACAGATAATGCCGACATTTTCGGCAACATCCTTGAACTCTTCGTAGCGTGCGCGGTTTCTGTAACTGATGTCAGCAGCGCTTTGTGATACGATTCCAACGAGATCACATCCGGGAGTTAACTTCTTTGGTTTGTAGTCTTTAATACCAAACGCTTCCACATAAGGCGGATTAAAAGTTCTTTCCTTCGGATTAATGATTGCAAAGGAAAGGCCATAGATGCCGTCGTATTCGTAGTAAACTTCCGCTGCGATACAATCTAGCGAAAAGTTCATTACGATGGCATTATGTCTGAAAAATGGGTCACGATTTACGTGTGTCAGGTAGGTTTTGATGGCCTTGCGGCGCAAATCGTTGTTGATGGGTTTCCAGTGAATCTTGAGTTTTTTGCCGTTTTTCGTGGGGATCTCGAGATAGAGATCTCTTAACGGGAACTCGATCATGCTGTCTGCTCTCAGGATGAGAGCTTCCGCAATGTCAATGTTCATACCCTTGAATATAACTGAATCCTCGGTTGGTTTAATAGAATCCATATAGAGAGCTTCAGTGTCATCTACTACGATGCGTTTTGCGGCTTCGTAATCTGCCTGTTCCTGCATTGCCCGCTTTGCGGACTGGGTTTTTGCCTTTTTGACTTTGGCGTTAAACTTTGTCTTACCATTTTTGCTCATTTTAGAGACCTCCTTTGGTAGTCTGGGGACGGAATTTGTAAAAGTGCCAATAACTTTGCATATTATAGCATAAAACAGCTTAAAAGTCAATTGTGGCTATGGTTATATAAGGGGTGGTTGAGGTATAATGATAATAAGTATGAGCAAGAGCGATTTGAAGGGTGTTACTAATTCTCTGGGCGAGAAAAGCGAGAATCCTTATGCGATTAATAAGACTGGCGAAGGCTTGAATCCTGGCGAGGATTTTACTCTAGATACGGAGCTTCGAGCGGCTCAGGCTGAGGCGGATAAGGAGTTTAATAAGAAGCTTCAGGATGCTTATGGTCCGGACGAAAGATTGCCACATGTAGACGAAAAGACTGGCAAAACTTTCTATGCTACGCAGGCTGAGATGAAATCGCGCGAATTTGCTAAAGAAAGACAAAAAACGGATGGAATTATTACGTTAATTATTGTGGCAATAGTGTTTCTTGGGATTTTTGCGTTTGTGTCATTATTCTAAAAAATCCCCCGAATGTGCTCGGGGGATTTTTGTCAGCGTTTAACAAGTTTGTAGCACTGAATACGCTGATGAGTCTCTGTGAAGACTTTCAGTGCTCTCTGGGCATCAGGATCGTCTTTGTCGCCCTTTATATAAGGCGGAATGTCGACGATTTTGCCGCTAATGTAGTGTCTTTTGTGACCAGACACAATCCACCATCTCATGCTATAGTTTCTGTTGCCACTGATAGTTACCGAGCCGTCCTTTGCGTCGTAGTAGATGTAGGCGACACAATTGTTCGGGTCCTTGTCTGCGGGGTCTTTCTGAGCAGAAGATGTACGACTTGAACGAGAGGTTTTTGATGTTGAATCGGAATTCGGTTTCGAAACGTCGAGTTTTGGGAGCTTTTCGCCTTTAAGGTAGCAGCAGATGATATATTGCACGGAATAGATGGCATATAAGCCAAGAACACACATAGCTTCAAAGAGTGCGTTTTTGGCGTGAATTTTGGATAATTCGATCCTATCTTGCTCTTTTTGGCTTCTCTTGTATCTGTTCGTTGCAATAGTTTCAGCTTCTACGGATTTGACGACGTCTGCTGTGTCGACAATGATGCCCTGAATGGCGCCTTCGTGGTCCGTCATGATGTAGCCCATAGTTATCTCGTCATCGTACTCGATAAAAAATGTAGCGAGAAATGAATCTTCGTCGCATTTTTTGAGCATTTCTAGCATATCTACGGCATCTTCGTTACCGTATTGTTTTCGTCCTTTGTAGATATCCTTCATGAGAATGAGAAGATCGCTAGGGCTGTAAGGAGCCATTGGCTTCATATATCTTACCTTGACGGTTTTGCCTTTTTCATTTTTGAACTCTGTATAGAAGTTTTGAAGAGCTGTGAAACTGTAGTCGTTTGATGTTACGGTAGTTTTTAGCTCGTCAAGAACTTTAGTGCTGAGTCCCTTGATGATTACGGTATCGTCGTCAGGCTTGATATAACCGGCGAGTTTTTCGTGGTTTTCGGCCATGAGGGCGGCTCTTGTGTTTGCGATTCTTTTTTCGCGGTTTTTAGCTCGTTCGTTTCTTTTGCGAACTTTTTGACTGAAAGTCTTACTCATAATGTGCTCCTTTCGGGCGGTAGGCGGAAATTCGGATTAGATAATTATAGCATATTCTGACGCTTATGTCAATAAATAACAGGGGTGGCGCATCAAAAAAGAGACCATTTTATGGTCTCTTTTGGTTTTATAGTTCGCCCCAGTTGTTTGCGATTTTTACGTCTGTAGCAAGCTTTACTTTGAAATCTGGTGCGATGTTTTCCATCTTTTCTTGGAGGATCTTGGCAACTTCGTTTGCTTGATTCTCGTCGCACTCTACCATCAGGGAGTCGTGGATCTGAAGTACAAGTTTGGCGCCTTCTGGCAGAGCTTTGTCTACTTCTATCATGGCGAGCTTTACGAGATCTGCCTCTGTGCCCTGGATTGGCATATTGGCGGCAGCACGTTCGGCAGCGGCACGAATAAGGAAGTTTGGCGCGGATAGGTCTGGGGTTGGGCGGCGGCGACCAAAGTAGGTTTCGACGTAGCCAAATTTTCGACCGTGCTCGAGCTGGGCTTTGAGATAATCTGCGATTGGTGCGCGGATTTCCATATAACGATCAATGAATTCTTTGGCTTGATGGAAAGTCATACCGGTGCCGTCAGATAGACTCTTGGCGCTCATGCCGTAGATAATACCGAAGTTGATTACCTTTGCGGCGCGGCGCTGTTCTTTTGTGACCTGGTCCATTGGGATGCCGTAAGCGTCGCTAGCGGTCTTGATATGGATGTCTAGGCCAGAGTTGAAGTCATTGATAAGATTCTCGTCGCCTGCGAGCTCTGCGGCAAGGCGAAGCTCGAACTGGGCATAATCTGCCGCAACGAAAACTTTGCCCTTTTCTGGTACGAAGCAATAGCGGATGCGCTTGCCGTCTTCGCTACGGACTGGAATGTTTTGAAGATTTGGATTAACGCTGGAGAGGCGGCCGGTTGCCGTAACATCTTGAGTGAAAGTACTGTGAATACGAAGGTTTTTATCTGCAAGAGTCGGAAGCGGCGTGATGTAGGTGCTAAGGAGCTTGCTGACTTCGCGGAGGCGCTCAATCTTGCCAATGATTGGATGGAGGCCGCGAAGCTTGTCTAGCTCTTTCTGGCCAGTAGAATAGGCGCGCTGAGTTTTCTTGATGCCCTTGGTTGGGAGTCTAAGTTCTTCGAAAAGAACCTGCGAAAGCTGGAGTGGCGAGTTGATATTAAACTCGTGGCCGACCATCTCGTAAATTTCTTTACTGATCTTGTTTTCTTCGGCACTAAACTCGATACGGAGTGCTTCGAAACGGTCTGGGTCAATCTTTAGGCCTTCCTCTTCCATCTTGTATAGGACTGGAATTAGAGGTAGGTCGAACTTCGTAACGATTTGCTCTAGCTTTGGCATAGCAGCGAGCTGCTTGCGTTGCTTGATGTATTCTTCTTTGTTGTCCGGAAGGTCGATAAGGCTTAGCTGAGATTGCTTTTTCTCGAGTGGATTAAAGAGGAAATCTACCTGGCCAAGGTCCCAATAGTTGCGACCGTTAAGGATTTCTTTGGCTAGAGCTTTGTCTGCGTGCATATCTTCTTTGACGTGCTGACTGAGGTATAGCTCGTTCGGGATATTGACCTCGATATCTGCTGGTGGTGGCAAAATATCTGTCGGGACGGCATCTGGACTGTTTTTGACGACGGGTTTTGGTTTCTTGAAATCTGGTTCCGGTGCTACTTTAAGGTCGACGTCTGGGAAGATTTTGGCGAACTTATGCAGCAAAGAGTTGAAGCGGAGCTTTTTGAGCTCAGCGACGACGGCTTCTGGCTTGAAATCTTTGAGCTCGCAAGCTTTTGGGTCAAATTCTAGCGGCGCATCGAACTGAATGCTAGCAAGTTTTTTGCTCATGAAGGCAGAATCTTTACCTTCGACAAGCTTCTTGCCTGTTGCGCCAGTAATTTCATCGACGTGGTCGTAAAGGTTTTCTAGAGTGTTATATTCTTGCAAAAGTTTAACTGCGCCCTTCTCGCCAATTCCTGGAACGCCAGGAATATTGTCTGAGCTATCTCCTTTGATAGACTTGAGATCTAGGAACTGGTCCTTGCGGAGACCATATTTGGCTTCGATGGCTGGGATATCGAAGCTGGCAACGTCGGAAAAACCACGCTTGAGCTGATACATATGAATGTTTGTATCGACAATCTGGAGCATATCTAAGTCGCCAGAAATAATCTCAACGCGTTTCCCTGCAGCCTGAGCTTTGCGGGCGAGTGTGCCTATGATATCGTCAGCTTCGTAATCGTCGAACTCGTAGAGTGGAATATGGAAGGCTTCGAGAAGCTCCATAAGATAAGGAATCTGAGCATAAAAATCTGGCGGAGCTGGTTTGCGGTTGCCTTTGTACTCTGGGTAGATTTCGCGACGACGGCGAATGTTGGTTTTGGCTTTATCCCAAGCGACTGCGATGTATTCTGGCTTGAGTTTCTCGATGATTTCAATAAGCATTGCGGCGAAGCCATAAACGCCGCCTGTCGGCGTGCCGTCTGGGAGCGAGAGATTGCCCATGGCGTAATAGCCGCGATAAAAGACGCTTTTGCCGTCAATAATTGTTAGGTTTTCGCGTTCATCCATAAGATAAGTATAGCAAAGGGAGTATGTTTTCTATTTTTAAAACAGCCATCATTTTAAAAATAGAACAACATACCTCCCCTTTGCTATATAATCTTTTATTTATAGGAATCTGGTAGAACCGAATGGGATTTTGACTTTGACTAGTTCCGTGCCAAATGAGTCGGCGCAGAATATTGTGCGGTCGCCGAAACGTCTATTGATAGTATCTGTAGCTTTGCAGAGCTTGTTGTCTTGCTCGATTTTATCCTGTTCGAGACTGAGTTGGGCTTGGGGCTTGTCTTGGATTTTGTATAGCGTGACGCCGATGATTCTGAGTGGTGCTGGAAAATCTTTGAACAACTCGCGTGATACGCGGATAATATCCGCATCGGTATGGATCGGGTCTTTTAGGAGGATGTTTTTGTGGAGTGGGATATCGTTATAGTCTACGGCCCAGACATAAACTCCGCGCGCGTATAGTTCTCTGCTACGCAATCGCATGCCGGCGTCTTCGGCGAGGTGGATGACGCGAGCCTCGATTTGCTCGTGAGTGAGCCTGCAGGATTCTAGAACGTATTGGCGGCCGATGGATTTAATATCGCTAACCCAGTCGTCTACTTCGATGCCACGAAGTCTCTGATACCATTTGTGTCCATCGATACTTTTGCAGACCATCTTTACGAGAGTTTCTTCGTCAGCATCGAGGAACTGAAGTGGTGTAAAAATACCGACCGCGTTTAGCCTGGCTTCCATACGAACATTTAT
Source organism: uncultured Candidatus Saccharibacteria bacterium (assembly GCA_946530965.1). Lineage (GTDB taxonomy): Bacteria > Patescibacteriota > Saccharimonadia > Saccharimonadales > Saccharimonadaceae > UBA2834. The sequence continues at coordinate 365,147 of CAMNAK010000001.1, read as the reverse complement.
GCCGGGCAAATCTTGGAGTTTGAGTTTGTTGAAAATCTTGCGCTGGTTCTCTGGCGTAATCTCGTCATAGCCGTCAGGTTTGTGAAGTTCGGCAGCAAGCTTGGCTAGGAAGCGGTTGCTAGAGATGCCGATATTGCAGCGCATGTAGCTGCCAACTTCGTTTTTGAGCCTGTCTTTAATCTCTGCTACAAGTTTTGGGTTGGGCATGTTCTGGATGTGCTCTGGACTGAGAGCGAGATTTAAGACGCCTTCGTCGATAGACTTCATGACGACATCTGGCGCATAATCTTCCATAATCTTGCGGAGTTTTTTGTGAACGAAAATATATTTGTCTGGCTCGGTCTCGACAAAAACGACATCTTTTGAGATTCTTTCGGCTTCCATGCGGCGCATGCCGACCTTGATACCAAGAGCTTTAGCTTCGTAGCTGGCAGCAACAATACAAGCATTAGGCGTGAGTCGGTTAGTGACGGCGACGGGGCGACCGCGAAGCATTGGGCGAGCTTGTTGCTCAATAGTGGCGAAGCAGGAGTTGAGGTCAATATACATGGTTTTAAGTGGAAGCTTATACATATTGATCTCCTTCGTAATCTAGATACCAGTTGAGGCTTTCGGTGTCTAAAGTAATACGGTAATCCGTGGCTCCGTCTGTGACATCGAAGGCAAAAAGCGTTTTTAACCCGTCGTATTTTGGATGGATAAGGCCGATTTCGGTAATCTCTACTTCTCTGCCTGACGGAAGGCGGAAGGCGATTGGTTTGCAATGGCCGAGTAACTGGCGTGAAAAAGTAGCATCGACATCTATTGGTTCGTGTAATGGTTCTTGGTTGTATGAGTAAGAGTTTTGATTCATAAAAATCCTTCGCAAGCCGCGTTATCTGATAATGATTTTTGACGCGATTCCTTTTTTGAATCTGTAGCGTCGGATATTTTATGAATCGTAGCCAGGGGCCGAAGCGTAGCTCGATATAATTATTTTAGCATAAAAAAGAGGCCGCCAGAACGACGACCCGAAAATAAAATAAGATGAAATGAGATCATATGCTTTCATTTGACATTAAAGAGATAGAACTGACGAAGAAGTCATGACGACGAAGTCAAATTAGCCCATTGGTTTCACTCCCCTTTCGTAAGATGCTTCCCGCGAACCGTTCGGGACCTATATGTAAAAGAGAGGTGGAAAATCTCTCTACCGATATAATAACATAATATTTAATTCTGTCAAAAAGTGGATTAATAGGGATAGAGTTTTTTACTCATCGCTTAAGATATGTTATAGTATACCCATGGCTAAGAGAATTAAGGTTGCTAAACTAAATCGCAACAATAATCACAAGCATAGCGAAAAACGCAAACATGCTCGTCATAAAGACGGTCGCTAATAGATAACCACCATAAAACGGTGGTTATTTTTTTGCAATAAAAAGGCCCCGGGATGCGGGGCCTGAGCGAAAATGTATGATTCGACGTGTGTATTATTCCTTTCCTGTGCCGCCACAACGGCTGCACTTCTCATCAGGCCCGAAAATATGTGTAATCTTTCCTGTGCCGCCACACTGACGACAAGTAGGACGAGAACCAAAACCGGAACCGAAGAGAGAGCCTCCGTTAGTGGAGCCTTTGAAGCTAGCACAGTCGTCACAGTAGCCGTTATGAAGATAACGGAGTCTACCGCAATGATTGCAACGATCAAAAACGTCGCCTGCCATACTTTTCACCTCCTTTTAAAGAGCGATTGAGGTATTCGCCAATGTCTGGGTTAAATCATTGGAATCATCCTTTCGATAGTACTTACGCCTAGACTGTTGCCCAGGAGTAGAATGTTGATATTATATCATAAAATAAAATAATGGCAAGTATTTTGAGCGAGATGACAAAAATCTGCCCAGGACTATCTGGGCAGATTGTGCTCGTTGTTTTATTCGGCTTCTTGCGAATTGTAGGCTGCGATGATTTCTTTGCAAGCTTCGAATATTTTCATGAGGCCTGCTTCGTTTGTATTGTTTCCGATAAACTCATCGAATGGATATCTTGTGCGATTAGTGCCATCAATGGACCGCTCTGTCATTAGGTTTTCGCCATAATCCCATATTGTATAAATACGAAGGAGATGTGTCGTTAAGTTAACGCTCTGGTCTTTTGCGTGTGCTTCTTGAGCCTGTTTCATTGCGCTCGCGAAGCTCCTGGCTGCATCGATTAGCGAGCCGCCATGTTGCATGACCCAGTTTTCGATACCGACACCTCCAAGACCGCCCTGCGTCTCATCTGAGCGATGAGCTTTATAACACGAGTGCGCTTTCATGATTTTCTTTGCAAGAACGATATTGGCGACAACTTCTCTGTATTTTTCCGGATTTTGTGTCTTCATTTTTTCGAGGCGCGATGCAAGCATTTGGTCGGTAGATCGTTCGAGTGAATCTCCTTTTCTGGAAGGGCTGATATCTATTTCGATGTCACGTTCTTCGCCGTCAGCTTCTATTGTGATGTGCGCTTTTCTAATAGCTCCATCATACAAACCGCCGCCATGGAGAGGAGCGTTCGGGGCGAAATAGATTGCTTCGATTATTTGGCTGTAATGCGAAGCAGTAATACCGCTTAAACGCCACATATAGTCGAAATCGGCGTCGTTTGGTACATTTGTGCCGCGACCAGTGGAGCCAGTATTGATTGAATCAATGCCGATATCGGCAGCTCCGGAAATTGTTCCGTGATGCATTTCGCGGAATGATTGTTTTACTTTTTCTGGCAAACCGCTAGACTCAATTGCTGCTAAGAGTTTTTCGTATATAGCTTGGTCAATGGTGGAGTTTAGAGCTTCTTTTGCTTCCTGGCCTGATGTCATTTCTGCTAGGCTGCCAAGTCCATATAGTTCTAGTAAGCTGTCAGGGATTGCTGTGTGATCGGAAATCTCGATTGGAGCTTCTTGGTCTGTCGGGACGTCTTGCTGTGACTCGGCGTCATATCTTGCGTTTTGGAAGCGGTCAATGCCAAGTCTTTGCAATTCTCGGCGTCCTTCTTCGAAGTCTTCAGGCGTAAGGATCACTTCGCCAGTCTTGCGATCGACGACCGGAGTGTAACATCCAGAAGAAATTATTTCTCGACGGAGGCGCATGAATGATAGTCGATCGATAGGTGGCGTCATGGCATAGAAATCTATGTCCATCTGTCCGATGGCAGAGCGAACGCCGCCAAAATCTGTTCTCACTCGATCGTTAATGCCCATTTTAGAAAGGTTGGGCTCTGTTGTGTCGGATTCGAAACGTTCGTCTCTGTAACAGACTCCCGTAATGCCGTCACCGTATACGCCGAATATACTTTCTGCGGTAAATAGTTCTTCGTCTATCGAGTGTGGGTGTTGTGCTCTAAGTTCTTGCTTTTCAGGCGGTAAACTATCCTCCTGTACTTCTTGGATGGTAGCGAAATCCGTGTCGAGATGTGTAAGGTCTTGATGTATAGAATCGCCAAGGAATTCTGGGCAAGTGTAGCCTCTTCTGAAGATATCTGATAAGTAACTTGAACTAATGCCTTTTTCGATATCTCCGGCATGAGGCTTGCGTTTTAGGTAGTATTTGCCATCTTCGCTACGCTCAATTGACTCGAGGTGGCGCTGATGCATCGACTCTTGCTGGGTGTCCATTATATGAAGCAGGTCTGCGCCGGAGCGAACCTCGCCTAGACCAAGATTATTGGCGTATTGCAAAATCCTTCTATATCCACGTTCGCCTCTGGAACCCTTGAAGCCTTCGTGCTGGATGGCGCGTATGATATATTCTCGCAAAGATTTGCTATTGCTTTGAATAGAAGATCTAAGTAAATCGGTCATTGCGATTTCCCTAAATCTTCCTTCTTCGTTTTTGCTTACTTCGAATGACGGAGGAATTCCATCGGCCGAAACAAGGCTTGCCGATTCTAATGTTCTGAAGAGCATGTAGGCTTTGGAGATGTCTGACAATTCTCCTGAATCGAAGACGTCTAATATGTCCGAAACCCTTTCAGATAATTCTTCTGGATTATCTGCTAGTTTGTCGAGGATTAAATCTGCGTTTTGAGAAATGTGGTATGAGCTCGACATTGAAAGATCAGTTAATGCTCGATCTAGCGTAAAGCAGAGCTCTCTAATTGATTCGGGATGATCGATGCATCTTCCGTCAGGGTTCCCTTGACTATCAAAGTGCTCAGATAATGCGAGTTTCTGAATCCTTTTGCCCATACGCAGCGAACGGCTATTTAGGCTCAAGAAGACTTCGATAATATCTTTTTGCCCTTCAGGAATATCTATCTGTTTGATTTGTTCTAAGCTAAGATAGTGCGGTAAACCAAAAACGATTTCAAAATGACCGTCCGACAAAGCTCTTTGAGCGTTAAAACCGATTTCGTCAAAATAATCTGACATATTGTCGATTTCTTTGTAAAAACTAGAGAAAATTTTTAGATAGTCTGCTTTAACATCCTCGGAGGAAAGCGTGGCGTATTTCTGGATTGTCTTGATGGCTTTTTCGTCTAGGACAAGAAGTGGAAGCAGTTCAGAATCAAGGTCAGTGCTAATCTGCAATAGTTCATTGTTGCCTTTTTTGAACTCTTCGCCAAACATTTCTTGCAGGGCTTTGAGTCTATCTGGATTAAGCGATTCGAGCAAACCCGGTTTTTGTGTTATCAGATAAAGGGCGTGCTTTGCTGGACTATCGGGGTTCGGATTCGTGTTTTTTGCGCTTTCGCTCAAGGCTTCATCTGTTGAGTTGGTATTGATAATATTTAGTAATAGTTGTTCAGCGACATCGTCGGGTTCAATATCTCGATGTTCGGAAAGGAATTCTAGGCAAGTTTTCAAGAAGACGTCATCTCGTTTTTCGAGACCGGCTTGGACTTTTTCTAGACGCGGCTCGATCACGAAAAGCTGGTCAATCGTGAAGGACTCAAGGATTTCTGGATGATAATCTAGGGTAGCCCTTAGAATTTCGTCGTTTTCTGAAAGAGTTTGTGTTAATAGATCTAAGTTTTCGATAGCATCGTATTCGCTGATATGTTTAACCAAATCAATGATAGCTTTTTTGTGGAGTTCTTGTAGTGCTGTCTGGTATTCTGGCGATTCTGGATTGAAACCGTCTCGGCTTTCAAGTGAGCGTTTCTCGATGTCGAGATCATGTATGATATCACTTTGTTTTTCCGGCTTCATACATAGTAATGCTTCGTGGATGCCAGTTGCGTATGGGAATAATTCGTTAAATTTTGCTTCGCTTAAAATGCGGCCTTGGTTATATTTTATTGCTAAATGAGCAAGATTGTCGTTACTTGAAAAATAATCCGAAATATCTTTCGTGGCCGGATGATCTCCTAGGGAGTAGAGAAAACTGCGAAGTATATCCTGTTCGCTTTCGGCTTCTCCGAGTTTCGCATCGACGATCATGCTTCTTAGCTGAGATCCGAGTGCTATTTCGAGTAATCCTTCTGGGGCGCCAGGGATTGCTTCGTGAAGTGTTTTTGGCGGTAGGTAACATAGCGACTCTTTGCCAGATTTTAGAATGATTTTTGCTAGAGCAGGATCGCCTTCCGCGATAGCTTGCCTGAGATGTTCTTGGTCGGCATCGGAAAATTCCGCGCTGTAGGAATCTATATGGCGCATAACTCTAGCGTAGAACTCTGAAGAACGTTCTTCTGGCGAAAGGTGGTATTCTTCGGCGGCTCTTTCTGAGGAGAGGTAGCTTTGCATAATATCTATGCGATATTTGCTACTGCTTATATCTAGAAGATCAATAGGTATACCAGTTGCGTTCGAGAGCGATTCTGGTGAACACGCTTCTATAATCTTGTCATAGGATAGAGATCTTATTATTTGAGGACATTGCGTAAAAGCCGCTTCTATATCCGATATGAATTGTTTGTCTGTTACGATATCTGGATTATTTTCGAGTTGATGATAGATAGCAAAGGAAATATCTTGTTCGAGCGAAAAACTATCTTTCTTTTCGGTTCTCGATCGAATAACTTCATTTAGTAGTCCTGGATTTTTGATATTGGACAAAAATGCCGTTAGGATTTCGCCTCTATCTTCTTCTGGGAATGTGGCTTCGATTTGCTCTGCTGAGAAAATTGTAATTGGGCTATTTTCGATTCGGGCAAAGCAAGGTATAATCTCGCTCGAATGCTCCGCTAGGTAGGCTTGTAACTCTGGATTGTTTTGGATTTCTTCTTCGCTAAGCTCGGAAACTCTGGTAGCGATGTCTTGCTGGAATTTTTCGGGGTTCGATTGATGTGCTGCGTGAATAATGAGGTCTTTTCTGAGTTCTGCCCCGTTTGTCAATGTATCAGCTAGAGCTAATTCTTTTTGTAGTCCGGTAACTTCTGCGATTACTGAAGTTGGCGCATTAAGAAGAAGGCTTTCGAAGCTTGCGATTTTTGCTTGGCGTTTTTCTTCGCCTCCTCTATACCAGTGATCGGTATCAATATAATGGATCTCACGTTCTATCGCAGTAGCGATTGATGGATTTAATCTTTGAGCAAGCTGTTCTCTTTGCTCGCTGCTTGTTTTTTCGGTTAGAAAGGTTATCATCTCATCCGAAAGTTGTTGGGTTGCAGGGATTTCTGCTTGTCTCGATACCTCTTCTGGGTGTTCGTAAGCATATTGCGTGCCTTCGTATGAAAGTAGAGCTTTTTGTGCCAAAAGCTGTTCTTGAAGGGTCCTAGTCTCGCCGTTGATGCTGTCTTCGTAAAGTTCGCGAAAACTATCATTATAGATACTCTTCATTACTTCGTTTTGAGATTTAGCGTTTTCTGGTGTTTGTTCTTGTGAGATTAAATCTGTAAAGATAGCTGAAAATGCCTCTGAACAGGCGGGACTATTCGTAAATTCTGGTTTTGCTAGATATGCTGTAACGGCTAATTCATCTATGCTGAGTCGTGGATCTTCTTCGGAGTCATGGCAATCTTCTACATAGCGGATGACTTCGATGGCAAAAACGTTTTTTGTTCTTTCTGAGTTGTTTTCGTCGATCGTCTCGGCGTAATCCGTAAAAGATATAGGGTTGTTTTGTCGCTCTTCCCTCATTTTGTCTAGGCAATGATGAAGAACGGCATTCATGCCGTCGCTATAGGTACTTAATTGTCTACGGCGCTCGCTACAGAATTGTTCTTGCATTTGGCTGGCAGTGAGAACTTCGCCAAGGGTTGAACCTTCGAATTCTGCTTCTTCTTCTCTGTATGAACTTTCCGAATGGATGATTGGGCAATCGAAATATCTTTTAAGGATAAGGGGATTTGAAGAAATGGCCTTCATGCCCTCTACGCCAGTTAGGCCAATAAATAAATCTAGACTCTGAAGCTGTTCTTCGCTAGGATTATCTGGCACAGTAATACGATCGTTTTCGTCAAATATACCTTGTTCTTTGAGTCTTGAAAGAAAGACGTCTTCTGCTGCGGACGTATCTCCTCCGTGCTCTTCTAAAAAGCTAGTAACAAGCTTTTCGCAGCTTTCAGCAAGTTTTTTGCCTTCAATAGAAAAGCCATTTTCGTCTCTTTCGACCGATTCATCGGGTGTTTCCGCTTCATAGTCTTCTAGACGAACGAAATCGTCACTGTTTTCGGCGACATTTTCTTTAGGCTTCTTTTCCATACTTTTATTGTATAATAAATAAGCTTAATTATCTTTTAATCTTCATTCAGCAATTGATCAAAGAAAGCTTTGGTTGGATTGCTGTTTTTGTTGGCTTCGCTTGTGTCTGGGAAGTCTAAGGATTTGATGTGCTTATAGACTACGGAGATAAGCTTCTTGATTTGTTCTGCTTCGGCGTCTTTGAAGTTGAGCTCTAGCGGCACGATATCTCCGTCGGAATCGGCAGGAATATAATCAATGCGACCCTTGGTGACCTTGTAATTTTGGTAGGCGCGGCAGTTTTCGATGAGGAACTTATAGAAATAAAGTTGGATTTTGTAAGTGAAAGTGCTGTCGGCGGTGCCCCATTTGGATTTTGGCGTGCCGGTTTTGTAGTCTGCAACCGTAATTGTCTTCTCTTCTTCGTTAATCTCGATGCGATCGATTTTACCCGTGAGTGGAACTTCGCCAAGAACGATACCTTCGCTCGAGAAGTTGCGCTCGGACTCTGCTTTGACGTTGCGCAGGTAATCTCCGCGTTCCTCAAGGAAGCGGGATAGTTCCTGCTCGCCGCGTTGCAATAGATCGTCTTTCTCCTTGTCCGTGGCGTCAGCATCAGCGACTTTAGACTTGAAGAGATTTAAGGCGTCTTCGTTGCTGAGCTTTTGGCGATTGAGCTGGTCCATAACATCATGGATGAGCGTGCCGTAGTCTGCGCTGAAGTTTGCTTCGCTAGGCTCGCCAATAATAAATCTGCGCAAGAAGGCTTCTGGGCCGTTGTACCTCAGGTCGACGAAAGTATTTAGGCCAGTTGGGGTAAGCCTGAAGTGTTCGACATAGGGCTTCAAGAGATTTCTCTTGGTTTCGTCGCTTGGGATGTAATCGTCGAACCAGCGGTTTGGCGCGAAATCTTCTGGGTTCAAATCTTCGCTCTCGCCTTGGAGTTCGAAGTTGAATGGTTCTGGAATAATCTTGCTGAAGTAGCCCTTTTCGCCCGTGTTTGGATTGGTTTCTTCGCGAATGTCTAGGAATTTGAGACGGTCGGCTTCGTGGCCAGCAAAATCTGAAAGACTATAGGTGAGATATAGCTTGGCTTTAGCGCGAGTGATAGCAACAAAGAAGACACGGATTTTTTCGTCGGCTGTATCGCCGGTGTGGCGAACGAAGGCAAGGTTGCGTGGTAGCTTGATAAGATCGCGATTACCGCCTGCATCGGACCAGTTTTTGTTGTCTGCGGCGATTAGGAATACAGCTTCGTATTCTAGACCCTTGGAGCTGTGGACGGTCTGAAGCACGACGGCTTCGTCGGATTCACTATATGGTGAGCTGTCTACAATCTGAAGCTCGGCAGAATTGTATGCGTCGATATAGTTGCAGAAATCTTCGACCGAGAATTTGTGGTTGCCGCGAGCGGATTTCTTGCCGATAATCTCGCGGAGGGTGTTGAGTTTGCTAAAGAGAGCTAGGTCGTCTTTTTCATTAATAATGATGGTGCAGATTTTTGCGATGATGCTTTCGGCGCTGTGATCTGCGGCTTTCTTGGCGAGTTCCATAAAGAAGTCTGCGAATTCGTGAAGCTTAAGATTCTCTGCGTCGGCGTCATCCTTGTTGGAGTAAATGGTATCAAAAATGCTTTGGCGCTTTTCTCTGGCGTCGTGAAGTAGGTTTACGATGGTGGCGTTCTTGAGATTCCAGTACGGCAAGCTGATTGCTCTAAAACAATATGGGTCAGCCTTGCGCATGTCTCCGGTGGCTAGGGTATTTACGAGTTTGGCACAGTTGATAGTTTCGCTGACTTCGGCGTCTTCTAGAATATTGTCTCGGCGCGTATAAGAGATAGGAATATTCATGGCATGGAGATATGGCAAAATCGAGACCAAATATTTGTGCTTTGGCGCAATGATGGAGATTTTGCTTCCTGGAACGCCTTCGCTCATGAGGCGATGGATTTCGGCGGCGATATATGAATATTCACTCTGATAAGATTTGAAGCTACGAAGCTCGATGCTGGTCTTTTCTGGCGGGTTTTCGGCAGTAATATGCTTGTCGATATTGACGCTCGGAGATTTGCAAAAGCGGTCTGCGCCCTGCTCGATAACATTATGAGCGAACTCGAGGATTGGCTCGCTGGAGCGGTAGTTCTTGGTTAGGAAAATCTGTTTTGGATGGTATTTGGCATCGAAATCAAAGAAGTTGGAAGTGTTGGCGCCCTGGAAACCATAGATGGCCTGATCGTCGTCGCCTACAGCCATGATATTTGGGCGGCCTTCGTTGCTTGGGTTGTCTGTAAGGAGACTAACTAGCTTTGCCTGTGCGTCGTTTGTATCCTGAAACTCATCAAGAAGGATATATTGGAAGCGTTCTTGGGCATTGTAACGAATCTCGTCGTCGGTCTCAAGGAGATTGATAGCGTTTAGAATCATATCGTCGTAATCGAAGAGACCTTCGGCGTCGAGATGTGCTTGGTATTGTTCCATAATGCCTGCAAGGCTCAGAAGCTTTTTGTTTGCGATATCGTCGCCAAAGACAAAATCGCCCTGCTTGTTTTTCTTGAAGAACTTTTCGCGCCATTTGCCTGGAAGCTTGCTGCTTGGCTTCTCGCTATTCTCTTCAGCAAGCAAAGCTTCGGCGAGTTCTCGGTAGTAGATATTTGCGACGGGTTCAACCTTGCCAAGGATTGGTTTTTGATTGTCCGGGCGATTAATAAAGCTCTGCAGAGCTTCGAGGATTTCGGTATATTTGGCGGTAGATTTTGGATAGCGAAGACCTTTGGTTTCCTGGAGTTTTTCGCTGATGGCAGAATAAATCAGGCCGTTATCTACTTCGTTACGCTGAACGATTTTGCGGAGGTCATTAGGAGTAAGCGCGGCAGCCTTGAGCTCAGAAATGGCACTAATGATATGTGGCGTAAAATAATCTGGGCGCAAGATATCCATAGCTGGGAGGTTAGCCTGGATTTTTCGAATCAAGGTAAAACGTTCAAGATCATCGATGGCAGCATTAAGATCTGGGCGGTGTTCCTGCAAGATATACGAACCAAAGGCATGGTAGGTCTGAATCTGGACCTTATAGGCTTCTGGGCCAATAAAATCTGCGAGACGATGGCGCATATTGCTTGCACCGGTTTCAGTGAAAGTAAGACAAAGAATGTTCTCTGGATTTGCGTCGGTCTGTTTAAGAATGTTAGCTACACGAACGGATAGAAGCTGGGTTTTGCCCGTACCTGGACCTGCAATTACAAGAAGTGGCCCGTCGATATGATCTACAGCTGCGCGCTGGTTTTCGTTTAGATGATTGTATGCCTTGTCGAATTCCATAAGAAGATTATAGCAAGACGAGGGATAGATGTAGTATTGCTTTTGCTTTTTTGAGCAAAATATGATATAATATATAGATTCTGGAAGGCGTCTAGTATGCTTTTTGGATACATGTATCCGACATGCGTTCTTTAAAAACTTTTACTTTGGTATAGGTTTTTGAGGCGCGAATTCGCTCTGAGGAGGTCTACTTATGAGAGTAAAAATTTCCAAGCAGTCCCAGCTTGTTGCTGCTCCTGAAACTACAAAAGGAACTAGCACTACTACAACCAAGACGAAGAAGAAGCCCGAGAGAACAATGGCCTTAAAAGGCGTTGACATCTCGACCGAAACAATCTCTATCCCGAGCAAGAGTATGAGTGTTCCGGTCGCAGAACCTGTAGAGGCAACGATTACTACTATTAAGGTCCCGCTTTCTAAGCTGATGGACAATACTGATGTTCGCGATGCGATTATCGACTCTATGGCCGACCGTTTAACTGACGAGATGATGGAACATTTCGAGAAGTTAATGAACGGCGAAGAGGACGATTTCGAGTTTGCTGGTCAGGATAAAGATCTCTGCACTGCAATCATGACTCGTATTCGTGAGAAGCAGCTTCAGCTGATGTTTGCTGAGCGTTTCGAGCTCGAGGGTAAGCTGATCAAGATCAATCTGGCTCAGATCGAGGATCTGAAGGAGAGCATAAAGAAGCTTTTGACAAGAATCAATAATCTCGCTGAGGAAATCAGAGTTACTGTTTCTCGTCATAGCGAGCTTGCTGGAAGAATTGATCGCTGCCGCGAGAACTACGAATGGCATCTTCCCCAGAAAATTGCCAAGCTCGCAGATAAGGCACGCCAGTATAAGAATTCTATGAAGGATTATTCTGGTAAGCGCCGTGAGGCTATGGAAAAGAAGCACGAGGAAATGCTCGCCGAAATCGCCGCAAAGGAAAAAGAGCGTGAGGGTGTTAAGGTCAAGATTGAAAGATTGACTGCAGAATCCGAAGCTCTTGTAAAGGCGGCCGGTGCTCTTCGTCTCGAAGTTCCTACGCTGGAGGCAGAAAAAGACAAGCTGTATGAACAGATCAGGGTTCTCGAAGCTGAAAACCATGAATACAAGAAGCCGCTGTTTATATTCTGGCCATTCGATGAGGGTGTCGTTTTGACTACTCATAACGTCAAGTATGACCTCGTCGACGATAATATGCGCCCTATGACAGATCGTGAGGTTTTTCAGAGTATCGAGTGGGCGGACAGACTCAAGCGTCACTGCGACAGCAATTGTATTGATATTACAAACTACGACGTTGCTGCTCTGGTTCGTTTCTTTGTTCTGGCTTCCAAAGAGAGCGAGTATGAAATCCTGCTCGGCGACGGCACAGAATATCTGAGACCAATCATAGACGCTCTGCTTCCCTAATCTTGCCTAAAGTAAAAAGATTCCTTCAAAAAGGCGGCACGTTTTGTGTCGCCTTCTTTTTTGTCTTATTTTAGTCCAGCTATTCTTGCGATATGGAGTAGGAGCGGATAGTCTTCGTTTACGTCGAGCTCATGCAAGGCGTTGATACCTTCGACAGTTTGCAGCTCGGTTAGAATATCGTCGAGGTTTTGGCCAGCGTGAAGTTTTTTGCCGCAGGTATAGTTACGTGAAGTGTCGCTGCTGCAGGTGAGGACGAGATCGCCAATACCGCAAGCTAGTTCGGCGGTGTCTGGGTTGGCGCCGTGCTCGAGCAAATATTTGCGCATTTCGGCATGAGCGCGGGTGATTAGGGCTGCGACGGCATTTTCACTATCGCTATTAAAACCAGCGCCGATAGCATAGGCGTTTTTGAGCGAGCCACAAAGTAGGACACCTTGGATATCTTGGCAGATTTCGATTTCGATCTGTTGGTTAGCAAAAATATCTACAGCGAGCTGATTAGTGGCAGTAAGCATGGATTGCTTGCCGTCCATAATTTCCTGAGCGAAAGTCGGACCAGAAAGAATGGCGAAGTTATCAAAATCTTTAAAGATGTGTACGTCACGAAGGCCCTTGGTTGCTAGGAAGGTTGGTAGTTTTTTGTATTCTGCTGGATAGTTTTCAAGGAAAGATGGTAAGAAGTTAGAAGGAATACAGATAATGATAGCCTCAGCATTTTTCACTGCTTGCTCTAGGCTAACATCTGGCACGACGTTTGGATCAAAAAAGCTTAGGTCGTGGCCATTATTCGAGACAATCTTACCAAGCGCACGTCCGTAAGCGCCGGCGCCAAGAATTGCAATCTTCATAGTTCTAGTTTAGCATAATCTCTATTTATAGATACGAGGTACGCGTTTGCTGATGCCACAAAGCACTTCGTATGGGATTGTTTCGAGATAATCTGCAGTTTCCTTGATGTGCTCTTTGTCTCTCAGGAGTTCTACGGTATCGCCAACTTTGATAGTGTTGTCGATTTTGACAAAAAGCATATCCATGCAGATGTTGCCAACGATTTCGTAAGGTTGGTTGCTGATATAAACGTTTCTGCCCTTGTTTTTGCGGATAATTCCGTCGGCGTAGCCAATAGGAACGACGGCGATTTTGGTTGTTTCGTTTGCGATAAAAGTACCGCCATAGCCAAGGCTCTCCCCGGCTTCTAGGGTGTTGATTTGGATGACTTCGCTCTTGAGCGAGAAAGTAGATTCTAGACCGAGTTCGGCTGGAGCATAGAAACCGTACATTGTGATGCCGAAGCGGCAAGCATTTACAAAGTCTGGCTTTGGATAGTTGAGAGTAGCTTCGCTGGCGCCGGTATGAATGATTTTGATTTCGTTTAATGGAAGCTGAGAAGTAAGCTCTTGGAATTTCTGGATTTGAGCTTCGGTATGTTCGCGACTATCTGTATCGTAGATATGAGTGTAGATCCCCTCAACGTTCTCTAGAAGGCTGTATGCTTCGGCGAGTTCGCTTTCGTCTTTGAAACCGAGGCGATTCATGCCAGTGTTAACTTTTAGATGCGTTTTGATGCCCGAAAAGGCTTTGTCTGGCGCATTCTTAATGTAATCTAGATTGCTAATTGTGAGTGTGATGTTGTTTTCTTTGACTGTATCTAGACCAGAATATGGAATGATGCCAAGGCAAAGGATTGGCGTTTCTGGATGAAGCTCGCGAACTTCTAGGGCTTCTTCGAGCGTGGCGACAGCAAGATAATTGCAGCCCGCATCGAGCATTGGCTGGATTGCTTTTAGGCCGTGACCATAACAATCTGCTTTTACGACCGCGAAGCGGTAATCGTAATTAGAAAACTTTTGGTTCAAAACTTCGAGATTGTGGCGGATAGCTTCAAGATTGATCTCAGCATAAGTGTTTCGATACATTATTTCTCCAAAACAATAAGATTTTCGATATGCGGCGTGCGTGGGAAGAAGTTGAATGGCTGGGCAGCAGAAATCTTGTACTTCTCTGCAAGAAGCGCAGCGTCTCTAGCCTGCGTAATTGGATTGCAGGAAAGATAGATGACTTTCTGTGGCTCAACTTCAAGGATTTTATCGATAAGCTTTTTATCGCAACCAGCGCGTGGTGGATCAAGAATAACGATAGAATCTGGCGTGATGTATTCTGTGACTTCTTCGGATTTAGCAAGGATACATTCGGTATTTGGGCGACCGTTGGCATTATTCTTCATTTCTTCGACGGCGGCGCCATTAACTTCGACGAGAGTGAGTTTTTGGCTGTCTTTTGCGATAGATAAGCCAATACTACCTACGCCTGCATATAGGTCTAGAAGTGGACCATTGTCAACATGCTTGGCGATTTCTTTGAGAGCTAGTTCGTAAACTGGAAGATTGATCTGGAAGAAACCGTTTGGTGAGTAGCTGTATTCTTTGCCGAGCAAGCTATCTGTGAGCGGATTCATGATAGGATGTGGTTTACCATTTTCGAATAGGTCGCCACTTACTTCACCAGCTTGGTTGCAGCGAAGAAGCATGGATTGGTATTTGCGAGCTTCTTCGTGTTTGTCGTTGAGGTCTTTTACGATTTCTTCTGCTCTTGCAAAGAGTTCTGGGCGCTCGATAGAGCTACTAGAAATCTGGATTTTGCCGTGGCTGCCGCGCTTATGGAAGGCAAGATGGATTTGCTCGTCATCATGATTGAAATAGAGAGAGTATTCCATCTTGTTGCGATAGAAAAATTCTTTGCCGTCGGTCATGGTTGGCAAGACTTCAATGTCTAGCTTTTGCTGAGTAAAGCATTCTTTGACGAGTTCGGCTTTGCTTTTGAGTTCGAAATTATAATCTAGGATTTGCCAAGGGCTAGTAGAAAGATAGCATTCGTCTTTTGGTTCGATGCGCTTTGGTGAGGCTTTGAGGATTTTGGTTGCGACACCTTCGCAGTAGCTGGATTTGGACTTAGTAGTTTGAAACTCGACGTCTTCGCCTGGGAGAACGCCCCAAATAAAGGCTTTCTTGCCGTTTTCAAGAGTAGCGATTCCCTGCCCACCAGGAACAAAGCTGTCGACGTGAGCCTGCAAAGTTTCACTTAAGAATTTTTTCTTCATCTGTTATATTATATCATCTGGTCTAATATGGCTTTAATTGCAAAAAACGATTTTTCGTGTTGAAATAAAGACAGCATTACAAAGATAAGAAAATGTATTTTGATTTTCTTTTCTTACGATGCGAAACATTTTGCTCGAAGGGGGTATAGATTATGAGCATCGCAATTTTCTTTCTTAACGTCGGTATTTTTATCCTGAATCTGATTTTGGCTGAGCTGGTTGCTACTGTCGTCACCTTTGGTACGGTTGGCGCAATCTTGCTTTTTACTAAATGGGCCAAGAAGGATGACGTTCCGGATTGGATGTCTGGTTCATTTGTGCCATTTCAGATTGTTATGACCATTGGGATTCTCGTTTTCTTCCTTTTTGGGTATGGGATTCCTTACCGATAAGACTCAAAAAAGCCAGCCGCTTTTCTTGCGACTGGCTCTTTTTTATCCGCGAGTAGATATGCCGTTTACGAATAATTGTTTTGCGGCAAATTCACTAACATAGACAGAAACGGTGCCGTTTCCGACGCTAAACTTTCCGTTTCCGTTCTCGTCTACCGTAACGATATGCTTGTTGGTTCCGATTACGTCGATGTATCTTACGCCGGCGAATTTTCTGTTGATGTACATTTCTTTTTCGCCGCCTTTGCTGTTGCTCATAATGACCGCAAGGCCCGAATCTGGGTAAGTTTCGCTACCTTCTCTTGTAAAGCCAACGATATGCTCGTGGTCAAAGTAGTCGTGAAGCTTGCCTTTTGCGAAAAATTCGCGAATCTTTAATAGAGCCTTGAGGCCTGGTACGACGCCGATATTGTCGTGAGGGATTCCGAATAGATCGCCCCAGAAGACACATGGCGTACCTTCGCCACGAAGCAGAATCAAGGCATAAGCCATAGTCTTGAACCAACCGTCGACCCAAGAATCTAGGCCTTGGTTTGGCTGAGTATCGTGATTGTCTACAAAGGTTACAGCGCGATCTGGGAAGCTCTGTAATAAACTATTATCCAGAATCTTGTTCATTGGGAACTGGTCGCCGCTTCTGGATGCCTTGAATAGGTTAAAATGCAGCGGAACGTCAAATAGCCAGAATTGGTTGCCGGTTTTTTGCAGGTATTTACCTAGCTCGCCCATATCGTTGGACCAGTATTCACCAACAGTTGGGAGTTCTTGGCCGGTTTTCTGACGAAGCTGTGTGAGCCACCAGGAATAGAAATCGCTACCGATGTGTTTGGTTGCGTCTAGTCTAAAGCCGTCTACGCCTGTTGTGGCAAGATACCATTCGCCCCAGCGAAGCATCTCTTCACGAACCTTAGGGTTATGCAAATCGACATCGGCGCCCATGAGGTAGTCGTAGTTGGCTTTTTCTTGGCCGACCTTGCTATCCCATTGTTTACCCTCAAAAAGATAGATGCCAGATTTTTTGCTGCGCTCATCCCAGTCGATGCCGTTAAAGTATGCACTGTTCCATGTAAAGTCTGAATACTTACCCTTGCGACCTGGGAAGTTATATTTGGTCCAAGCTTCGATTTCGTAGATGTCGCCGACTTGCTGGAGACGGTTATCCCATTCTTGTTCGATAGCGCGGACGACTTCGGTTTCGTCGCCGCCAATGCGGTTGTTTAGCACGATATCTGCAAAAACTTTGATGCCGTAACGCTGGAAAGCTTTGATTGCGGCCTGGTATTCGCGGCGAGTGCCATATTTAGTAGCAATGCTACCCTTTTGCTTGAATTCGCCGAGATCGTATAGGTCATAAACGCCATAACCAACGTTATCTGCATCTTGGCCTTTGAAAGCTGGCGGAAGCCATACGGCATTAAAGCCCATCTTGTGGATGTCTTTTGCCTCGCGAACGGCGCGCTGCCAGAGCAATTGGTTGCTCGGCAGGTACCATTCGAAATATTGAAGAAGCGTTAGATTATTCATACCTTAGTGAATCGATCGGGTCTTTCTTTGAAGCTTTGCGAGCAGGAAGAACACCGGCGAGTAAGGCAATAAGCATGATAATTAGGGTAATCGAGATAAGATCGACTGCTCTGAAGATGATTAATTGGAAGGTTGGTAGGCTACTTAGGATTGTTTCATGGGTTACGAAGTTAACGGCTTGGCCGATAAGGAATGACACGATAATACCGAAGAGTGAACCCCAGAAGCCTAGAGAGATGGCTTCAATGGCGAAGGTAGCGAAGACGCGACCATTACTCATACCAAGGGCTTTGTCTAGGCCAATTTCGCGAGTGCGTTCCTGAACAGACATGAGAAGCGTGTTAATGATACCGATAGAAGCTGCGACTAGGGCGATGCCGCCAAAGATTTTAAGAACGGTTAGCATGGCGTCAAAGAAGGTCTTAATGGAGCCGATTTCGTCTTCTAGGGACATAGAGGTAAGACCAATGTCTTCCATTTCTTTCTTAATGTCGTCAATTTTGTCTGGGTCGACGTCGGCTGTAGCCTGAACAGCTAGAGTGTTTTCTTTTGGCACGCCTTCGTTGTTAATTTCGCTCATTTTGTTCCAAAGAGCGACGTTTACGCGGCTACCTGCCATAGCTAGGACGCCCGGGGCCTGAACGCCAACAATTTCGGCTTCGACCTTGGTCTGGCAATCTGAATGCTTCTGTACGGTATAGCACTTGATAGTGCCAGGAATAGCAAGATAAATCTTTTTGCCAAGGATATCGTCTAGGCTGTCGCCCTTATAGCCGAAGGCTTCGGCGATTTCTTGGGTTAGGATGATTTCGTAGTTATCTGAATCTGAGTCGGCCTTGCGACCTGCAATAAGGTCCATATTGAGGTTGCCACGAGGAACAAGGTTAATATGTGCAACCTTGATTTTCTTGTCTTTGCCGACAAGCTGAAGATATTCTGCTTTTGCGCTTGGCAAAGCATCGAAGCTTTTAACGCCGTCAATCTTTTTGGCTTTTTCGATTTGTTCTTCGGTGATATAGATGTCGGTGCTTTGTTCTTCTTCCTCTTCGCTATATTCTTGGACTTCGGAGGAGAACATTGCTGCGGCCTGCTGGGTTGCATTGGTGTTCATGATTTCGAGATAACCTTCACCACCAACAGAGTTCATCTGTTTGTCGATGAAATCGTTTACGCCAGCATTGATGCCGGTGCTAATAATGATTACGAAGCTACCGATAAAAATGGCTAGAATAGTTAGGAAACTACGAAGTTTGTTGCGAAGAAGGCTTTGGTTAGCCTCTTTGATAATATCTAGGGCTTTCATTACTTGACCTCCTTAACTTTGACGTGTGAGACTGTGGCGTCGTCGCGAAGACCGTCGGCATCCATGTCGCCAGATAGATGTTTCCTGTGGCGCTCTTCTTTTTCTTCTTGGGCCATTTCGGCCAATTCGCGCTCTTCAGCAATATCTTCATCGGAGGTTATACGACCGTCCGTGATGCGGATTTGGCGGTCGCATTTTTCTGCTAGTTCTTCGTCATGTGTAACGATAATGAGAGTGATGTCTTTTTCGCGATTTAGGCTAAAGAGGATTTCTTCAATTTTTGCGCCAGTATTAGAGTCGAGGTTACCAGTTGGCTCATCGGCGAAGATGACGGCTGGATCGTTTACGATGGCGCGAGCGATACAAACACGCTGTTTCTGACCGCCAGAAAGATCGCTAGCTTTGTTCTTGGCTTTGGATTCTAGGCCAACGATGGTCAAAGCGTGCATGGCGCGACGCTTGCGTTCTTTGGCGCTAACGCCTGCTATCTTGAGTGGTAAGATAACGTTGTTTAGAACGGTATCGTTAGCGTTCATAAAGAATTGCTGGAACACAAAACCAAACTCTTTATTGCGGAGCTTGTTTAGCTGGCGTTGTTTGAGTTTTGAAGTGTTTGTGCCGTCTAGGAGTATTTCACCTTTGGTTGGACGGTCTAGTAAGGCGAGTAGATGCATAAGTGTGGATTTACCGGAACCGGATTTACCAACAATAGCGACGGATTCGCCTCTGTTAATTTTAAGATTGATGCCACGAAGGGCCTCGAATTTTGAGTCACGCTTTCCGTAGACTTTATGGAGACCACGGACTGTAAGTAAGTTTTCTGTCATACAAGGTATATTTTACCAGATTTATGCCGCTTATGCTTATGGCTTGAAGAAAAAGGCATGGCGCTGAAATGATGGCATCAAAATGCCCCGCTGTGATGCGGGGCTATTTTTTGTTTTTGGCTACGGACTTACTGGGGTTAGAGTGAGATTCTTATAGCCATCACTGTCGGTCGTCACTTGTTTGTTATAGCCGCTCTCGATGTCGGTGATTATGGCTTGATTTGGATCTTGGTTTGGAGAAGGGTTGTAGGTCTGTCCTCCATTGTAGATAGCCGTTGGGTCGGTCTTGCCTGCAATGGTACCATCGTAGAAGTTTACGCCATCGCTGGTGGTTCCGTGTCCGATAATACCGTAGGTCTTTGCGCGGATGATTGGACTACTAGTATCGGCAGTTCCGTTCTTGTTGCCAATGTTCAGGGTGCCTTTTTCGTTAAATATGGCATAGGCGCCCGTGCTCTCGATGCTTCCGCCGTAGATATTGATTGTTCCTGGCGTGTAGCACTTTGGCGTTAGATCTGATCTGCAGAGGTTGTGGATGGTAGCTCTTTCGCCACTGGTTGCACTAATCTCGCCGCCGTTAATCGATACGGTTCCGCCATTATTGAATATTGCTCCTCTGATGCCTTCTGCTCTGACTTTACCACCGGTTACAACGAGTTCTGTGCCTTCATTGACATTAATGACGCCATCTTTCTGTTTGGAGGTGATTGTACCAGAGGCAAGAGTTAGTTTGCTACCCGTGTTTAGACGAATGGCGTTGCCTTTGCCTGCGGTAAGAGTATAGCTTCCGCCATTAAGCAGAACGTTGCGACCGTTTTCAATATTGATAGTGTTTTCGGTTATGTTCTTGAGTAAGACTACTTCTGTTTCGATACCGGTAGTAGGGACGGCTTCGATTGCCTCGGCGAGTGTGCTGTAGTATTCGTCCCCTACGCTTGCCGCCGCATCAGTCAACTCCCAATTTGCGTATAGAGTTACGTCGCTATCGATAATCGTAGAATAGCTTACTTCTGAAGTGCACTCTTCGTCGAAGCACCAGCCTTTGAAGGTATAGAACGTTCTGGTTGTTGTTGCCCTAGATCTAAAGGCATTGCCTTTACCCATGACTAATTGTGGTACTGCTTCTCCGCCCATTGCATTGAATGTAATGGTAACCGTTTCGGCTGGAGATTGATCCATGAGTGTCATCGGTACTTCAATGACTGGGCGTACGACGTTCTTGCTAGAGTTGTCTGCTTTGTCGTTGAACTCGAGCTGATTGGTATGGATGCGGTAATGAACGCCCGATGACTTTTCTATCTCTGTCCACATTGCAGGTTTTACGACTTCCTCGGATGCAGGGGCGTCGTAATAGTAATAACCGGTATTTTCGAACACGAAATCGTTCTCGAGTGGAATTGAAATGCTGCGACCAGTGCCACCGAATAGAGCTACGGTATCCTCTGCATTCAAGAGCCTTGCAACTTTATTGTCGTGATAGGTTACGCCGATTCTTTCGAGGCCACCCCAGTATTCGGTAGTTGGTAGCTTGGTTAGAGCTGGACCGTAGTTATAAAACTCTGTTATACCAACGTGATCGCCTTCGAAGTTAGAACTATAGACCAAGACGGCCTTATTACTATTGTCGCGGATATAGTAGAATCGTTCGTTCGATGCATTATATTCACCGTCGCCATTTACATCGCAATCGAAGGCATCTCCGATTTCGAAGCTGTTACCATCGGATATCTTGCCATAGACAATTGTTGAAGTATTCTTTTTACCTACGATCGAACCGCCATCGACGGAGTATTGATTCTTTGAGCAGCCGCCGGATGAGTTAATGCAGGTCTCAACATGTAGTTCGGTAGCCTTCTTGCAGAGTGTCGGGATTGTCCAATGTGCATAAATCGTCTGGGTTCCGCTAATGGTAATGTCAGCAGTTATTGCTTCACCACTATCGTCGGCGGTGGTATACCAGCCGGCGAAGTCCGCATATTGTTTTGCGGTTAATTCTGGGAATTCGGATGGTGCGATAGTTTTACCATATTTTGCTGTTATGGTTGTAGTTTCAGAATCGGTGCCTGAGATTTTACCACCGTTAGCATTGAAGGTGATTTCGTAGGTATTGCGGGTGTAATAGAGTTTTAGGGTGGTATTGCCGTGGCGTTCAATAGTGCCCGATATGACGTTATTTGAGTTGTTGCTATCGAAGGTGAAGCTGGTAAATTGGTATTCCTGCGTACTTGTGTCTATGGCTTCGGTTGTGGCGCCAGTTTGGCCCTGCTTGGTTATGGTTTTGCTGTCGTCTTTCGTGAACTCATTGTCGTCGATGTTCTCAAAGTAGAACTCAATATTATATTCAGTGTCAAGATTTGGGCTCCACTGAGCATAAAGCGTAATAGTGTCGCCGTCGGTAGTAGTGATATTAGTAAGATCTGCTCCCTTCGCGTACGGCGTGCCGTTGCCATCGGCTTGCGTATTCCATCCGTTAAATGTGTAGCCGGCGAGAATTAGTGTCTTGTTTGGGATTATGCAGTCCGAGTCGTATGTGCAGGTGAGATTATTTATTTCAACGTCATCGCCCTCGCCGATGGTTTCTTGAGTGTTAATATTAAACTCTACAGTGTAGTGGATTGCGCTGAAGTGTGCTACAAAGCTAAGGTCCTCTTTTGTGCCCTTTACGACTTGGACATTCTTATTCGAATCGCCGTCCAGGCCTGTGCCGGACCAGCCCTTGAACTTGTAACCGTTCTTGGTTGGTTCGATGAGCGTGAAGGTTTCGGTATTCTTAGTGAAGCTGGTTGGATTGTTCGGTTCGGTCGTGCCGCCATCCAAATCGATGCTTAGGCTGTGAGTATTAGCTTCCCAGTTGGCGGTGATAGTAATGTCTTTGTGCTTGTCGGCAACTACGATGCTTGATGGGTTTGAAACATCGACGTCGGAGCTGGTCCATTCGACAAAGTGTTCGTCGTCATTGTCGTGGTCGGCCGGATTAGTTAGCGAAATTGGGCCGGACTCGACAGTGTATTTCTTCGTGAAGTTGGCGGTTTCTTCGCTAGTAAGATTTGTGTAGATAATATTGTATTCTACTGGTGTCCAATTGGCAGTTAGAGTGATGTCGGCTTTGGTTCCAGATGGAATCGTGATATTCTTTTGTGGTTCGGTGATGCTAAGCGCTTCGCTTGTCCAGCCCACAAAAGTATAGTATTCGCGAGTTGGCTGATTGATTGTGAGTGGTAAGTCGTTTTTGGTGTAGTTAGCTGGGTTATTATCGTCGTTGGTGCCTTCGTTCAGGACATAAGCAATACTATGGGAGTTTGCTGCCCAGTTTGCTGTGATAGTAATGTCTTTGTGTAGGCCTTCGAGTGAAATATTCGTTGGATCTGAAACATCAACATCGGAGCTGGTCCATTTGTCAAAGTGTTCGTCGTCATTGCCGCGGTCGGCTGGATTGGTTAGCGAAATTGAGCCAGTTTCGACTGTATATTTCTTGGTGTAGCCGGCGGATTCCGTTTCGGTTAGATTTGTGTAGGTGATATCGTATTCTACTGGAGTCCAAGTAGCATTGAGCGTAACGTTATTTCGGGTTCCTACAGGAATAGTGACATGCATTGGGTCAGTAATATTAATTCCTTCGCCTGTCCAACCAGCAAAATTGTAATAATCGCGTGTAGGATTGATGACGTTAATGGATTCGTATTTGGTGAATTCGGTTTCGTTGCCTGGATCTTCGCCGTTGTTATAGTTGTAGGTAATGGTGTATTCGGTTGGTGCGACGGTTGTCCAGTTGGCCTTGAAGGCTTTATTGCCATGTTCATTCTGGAAGGTGACATCCTTATTGTCTGTAATGGTAATGTCCGTGCTGGACCAGCCATTAAAGCTCTGGGTTTTGTCGCCGTCAGAATCAAACCTATCGGCAGGGTTTTCGAGATGAATGGTGCTTTCGTAGTTGTAGCTGGTTGGCCTACCCGCTAGTTCTGATTCGTCGAGGCCCGTGTATGAAATTGTGTAGTCGGTTGGCGTGTAATGTGCTTCGAATTGTAGATTTTTACGGGTTCCTTTTGCGACCTGAACGTTCGTGTTCTCTTCGCCATCCAAGTCTGTGCCAGACCAACCCTTGAAATCATAGAAATCTTTGGTTGGGTTTTGGATTGCAAAAGTCTCGGTCTTTTTGTTGAAAGTATATGAATCTGTGCCCTGGCCGCCATTAAGGTTGCAGGTTGCAGTGTAAGTTGTGAGCGGAGCGTCTTCCCAAGTAGCTATAAAAGTTCTGTTGCCTGTTTGTCCGGTTGGAATTGTGACGGTTTGGGAGACTACGTTGTTCTCGTCTTTCCAGCCAGCGAATGTTTGGGAATCGTCGCCATCGTCGTCTTTTCGAGTGTTGCGTGGTGTGATTGTGGCACCTGTTTCGATGTTGTATTCGGTTGGTAATCCCTGCTCTTCGTCAGACTCTAGACCTTCATAGAGGATAGTGTAAGTGATAATTTTGTAACCAGCAAAAAGTTTCGTGTCTTCGGTGAGTTTTGTGCTGTCGGAGATTGGGTTGCCGTCTTTATCCTTCCAGGTATCAAACTCGTAGCCATTTGGCGCTTCTGGTTTTGTGATACTACCGACAGTAGCGTTGTAGTTTACGATTGTAGTACTTTCGGCGCCACCGTTATCTAGTGTGATTACGAGTTGATCGTAAAGGTGGTATTCGCCCGTAAAGACGATAACGTCTGTACCTTCGGAAGCGGCTTGAGTATTGTTGGAAATTACAAATGAAGAAACAACGAGCGCGATAACCGTGATGGTTTTGATTACTTTGTGACCGATGCGCTTGGCTTTTACGAGACAGATAAGTAGACCAGTGGCAGAGATAACAAGAATTGTGACGGCTACTTTGAAGTTGTCTGAAGTATCTGGTGAACTTGGATCAATTTCGTCTGGTTTTTCGGACTCGGCGTATTTGATATATAGCTTGAAACTCGAGTTTTGGTCGCGGTTGTTAATATCGTCGACGGTTGCTGTATATTTGATGGTTAGAAGGAAATCGAAAGAATCACCAGAGTTTACCGCGGTGCCTGCGTAATCGGCATATTCGAGAGCGATGTATTCGTTGTCGTTATCGTCGGTAATACTCTCGATTGTATGGTTGATTGAATCGGAATTATTGAGGGTAATCTTGAACTTGGCATAGTCGCCGACTCTGTGGAATAGGAGCGCATCAGAGATGTTGGCTTCGTCGGTAGCCTCAAAATCCTCCTCGACATTTTGTGAGGCTTCTATGAGGCTTGTGTTGGTGATTTTGAAGACGTTTTCGGCTGCCGAAGCGGCGATCGAAGTAAAGAAAGATGCAATGAGGACGATACTGAGAATGAGCATAAAAATTGCACGCACAACCAATAAGTTGCGTCCCAGACTTCGTGTTGCTGGCGATCTTTCTACTCGCATTACCTGTTATTATATCACGCTTACGGCATTTTTCTATTTTTAGCTTGTGTTTTTTTGGTAATTTTTTTTCGTACGCGATTTGCTCGTTTTTGAGCATCTGCTGCTTCGTTGAAGATTTGCTTATCTTATGCTAAAATTTAGACATCGTTGGGCCTTCGCCAAGTGGTAAGGCAACGGGTTTTGGTCCCGTCATTCGCAGGTTCGAATCCTGCAGGCCCAGCCAAACCAAAAAAACAAGTCCGAAGGACTTATTTTTTTGGTTTGCTGATTCCTGCAGGGTTCGAGCCAGGTTCGCCCAATGCCCGGTTGAGCGAAGCGAGACGACGGCGCATTGTTTATATCCTGCAGGCCTATTAATTATTCTGTTTTGTACCTTCCTTAAATTCTTTCTTGAAGTCAAAAGCCATAGAGTGGTTAAGAATTCTTCCAGCGCTTTAGAGTTGGGAATACTTTCGTGCAATATTCTTTCATTTGCTCGTTAGTCATGCCGGCCTGTTCGCCGAATTGCGAGCATTTCTCAATGTACTCTTCCATCGAGCATTTATCTAGAAATTCGCCATCTTTATAGCACCATTTACAATAATCTTCGTTTTTGCTGCCGTCTTTTTCGGTGGCATATAAATCTTCTGAAGTTAATGGCATTGCGCAGCTTTGGCAAATTTTCTGTTCCATAGATAAATCCTTGTTTATTGCTTCTATTATAATACTAGCATTCGCGAGAAATGCGCCATATTAGACCTAACGGTATAATATGAGCATGAGTTATAAATCTGCCCAAACCTTGCGCCTATTGGATTATGTGAAGAATAACTATGCTACTGAGCCTGAATTTTTGTGGGCGAATACTCCGGATTGTGCTGTGCTTAGGAATATTAATAGCCGAAAATGGTATGGGATTATTATGGTTATTCCAGCAAGTAAGATTGGTATTGATAGCGATGATCTTATTGAAATTGTGAATGTTCGCTTTAGTAAAAGCGAAGCGTTAGATTTTGCTAGTAACGTGTCTGGTGTTTACCCTGCATGGCATATGAATAAGAAAAATTGGATTACGATTGTTCTTGATGGTACTCTTTCTGATGAGCAGTTATTTGGTCTCGTGAATCAGAGTTTTGGACTTTCTATTTAGTGCTCCTTTAAGTTTCGGTTTAGGTAATAATGCTAAAATGAAAGCATAGCCAATATAAAGGAGTTATTAATATGGACAACGATAATATTAGTAAAAAAGATGGCTCAAAAGGCAAAATTCTTCTTTTTATAATCGGCGTGCTTGTTGGTGCGATTATTTCGACTGCTGCTTTCTTTGTTTATGCGAAGACTTTGGGGGCTAATAATAGTTCGAATAATTCTTCTTCTCAGCAAATGCAAGGTGGCGGCACTCCGCCAGAGATGCCAAGCGGCGAGAATAATCAGGGTGGCACGCCTCCAGAAATGCCAAGCGATAATTCTTCGAGCAATAACTAGGTAGCTCCATGAAAAGAGTTTTTAGTTTTTTGGGTGTACTGCTACTGACGGCGTTTTTGTTTCCCGTAAATACGTTCGCCGAAGACAGTAATATATATGTAAATTTAAGTAATTTGGAATACTCGACAAACAAGAGTGAGTATAAGGCTATTCCGGAATACGAGAATCTGGCAGATTTCCTTGTCGATTACAAGGCGAATAATTTGTCTGGTGTTTATGTGACGGACTTTTTGTATGATGGTGTATCGACCGTAAAGACTCCGGATCTCGATGATTTTATCGAGGAAGATTCGAACGATACGAAGATTAAGACGCTAGATATTAAGGTTATTAACGTAAATACAACTGGTAATATTGAGCTTACGGGTGAGATTACAGGCGCAATGATTGGCGTTAATACGAATAATATTAAGGGTGATATTAATCTGGTCCTTAACGGCGTAAATCTTGATACAGATTCAAAGAAGGCTCCTGCGATTTTTGTCTACAACAAAGACAAAAACTATACCGATCATAAGGTTACCATCAAAACTGCTTCTGGCTCTGAGAATATCCTCGAAGGCGGTAAGCTCAAGAAAGTTAGCCTGCTTGGCTCGGATAAGCTAGATGATTACAGGGGTAACTATTCTGGTGATAGTTTGGATAATTACAATAAGTATTCGAATTATTATGGTATTTATACGAGCGAGCAAATCGAGAATGTTTTGTTTGCGACTGTCCAGGTAGATGATGAGGATTTGCAAGATGGTGATCCGCTTTATTTCTACAAAGCAAGTGGCGCAATTAGCTCGGATATAGATTTGTATTTCGAAGGCGAAGGCTCTTTGAAGGTTACGAGCAAGAACAGTGAGGGTATTGAAACTAAGGGCAACTTGACCTTCAGTGGCGGTACTGGCGATTACGAAATCTATTCTCAGGACGACTGTCTTAATACGACGACCGCAAGTAGTGGCAACACGACCGTGCGTAATGATTTGACGATTGAAGTTAATTCTCTGCTCGCTTCGGTTTCTGTCGATGCTGACGAAGGTGATGCGATTGATTCTAACGGCAAGCTTACGATTAATGGCGGCACGGTTTACGCCTTTGCGCATCCGACTAGCATGGACGCAGGTCTAGATTCTGCGGGCGGCACCTATATTGATGGCGGCACTGTAATTGCAACTGGCAATATGGTTGACCAGATCTCTAACGATTCGAAGCAGGATTTTATCTTTGCTAGCTTTGACCAGATTGCAGCGGATACTCCTGTCGTAATTAAGGATCAGAACGGTAATATTATTGCTGCATTTAAGTCTGATAGGACTTTTAAGACTTTGATTTATAGTAATTCGAACCTGGATTACAAGAATCTTAAGATTTATAAGGGTGGTGAGATTTCTGGCACCGAAACTAATGGTTTGTATTTGAGTGTAGATAGTTATACTGGTGGCGAGGAAGTAGTATTTGTAAATATGAGCAGTAAGAGCGAAACGTACGAGAATGATGCAAGCACGGTTGCGCTCGTTGCCCTGCTTGCCGAATTTGCTTTACTGTTTATAGCTTTGTCTGTTTATATGAAGAAGTATTAAAAATAAAGCCGACTTAATAAAGATATGTTGATACCGATTTATACTGGCATTTTCTTGAATAGCGAGGAGATTTATGACGTTTTTCCGCCAAAGCTTTCGGCTTGGGCTGGCCATCCGCATGTTACGCTGACTTTTCGTGGTGGTATTGAATCTGCGCACGAAGAATTCCTGGGCGAAGAAGTTAAGGTTCGCGTGGTCGGCTATGGAAACAATGGTAAGAATGAAGGCTTGAAGGTTGAGCTATCCGCAAAGAACCCTGAGCTTCAGAAGATTTGCGACTTGGTAGCGGTTCCGCATATAACTCTTTCGATTAGTCGTGACGGAGTGATGAAGAATACGAGCGGTATTAAGTTCTCTCCTCTTGAAAAGACGATGGAATTTACTGGTCGCTATGGCGTTGTGACGCGTTCGGGCTTGGTTATATAATATAGATATCTATGTCAAATAAAGAAAACCAAGACAAAGCGGCAGAAGGCGCAGAAGAAGAGCTCGAAAAAGTTCTCGCTTCGGAAGAAGCCGAAAATAGCGAAGACTCTGAAGAATTGCACGCTTGTGGCGAATAAAAAACACTCCTTGCTACTGGAGTGTTTTTTTATGGGGAGCTTAGTTATTGTTCTGAACGTATGTATTAGCTTGCGATTTTTGCAAGCTAATACACCTTAGCAAAAATGGCTTATCTGTTATTTCTTGCAGATTTTGCAAGTTAAAGGCTATATATCTAAACATATCGCGATGGTAGCGATGTATACTCTGCGTGTTAGTCAAATATAGGTATCTAGTTAAATCTTAAGCATCTTGACAAAAATCAAAATTTGTGCTAGAATAGACAGGTTGCTCTCTTGAGTAACAAAATATATTCCATTTGGAGGTACTTTAAAATGAAGCATTCAACAACCCACAGAAGAGTCCGTATTGCTATGAGGCTGACCCGCATGAAGCTGAGACGCGCCCTGAAAAAGGAAGGCGCTCCCGCTA
Organism: uncultured Candidatus Saccharibacteria bacterium; assembly: GCA_946530965.1. Classification (GTDB taxonomy): domain Bacteria; phylum Patescibacteriota; class Saccharimonadia; order Saccharimonadales; family Saccharimonadaceae; genus UBA2834. Next base: position 336,272 of record CAMNAK010000001.1, on the reverse strand, counting down.
TCGGTCTTGCCGCTGCACTGATAATGGGCCTGAGTCTTACTTTGACTGCCAGCGCATTAAGTGTTTCTAACGACGAAATCAAGGCTGCTAGTGTGGCTAATTATTCGTCTGGCGATATGGATTACAACGTGGCTTCTCCTCTCGGCGCTTATACTGTTGAGGCGGGAAAAATGATAGGTGTAGCAACGTCAACAAGAGCCAATCTCAAGGCTATGTTTACTGCGGAAGTTCCGGCTATGTCGATCGCAACGACGGCTGTGGCTACTACGGAAACTACGACTACTACTGCAACTACAACCACGATTGTTACTTCTGTGGAAGAAACTTGGTCTTCAGAACCGACCGAAATTGACCCTGCTATAGCAGTGCCCATCGCAAGGGAGATTGCTACTGATGAGGAGGAAACTTACGAAGCTGAGGTAGAAGAAACCGAAGTTACCGAGGAAACTCCTGCACCTGTGGAGGGTTCAGTTTATGATTACGTGAGCGAAGAGGATATAATTATGCTCGCCAAGACTGTCGCACAAGAAGGTGGCGATTGTAGTTATGCCCAGCAGGCATGCGTAATCTGGACGGTGCTGAATAGAGTGGATTCTTCGAAGTGGCCCAATACCATTGCCGAGAATCTTACCAAGCCCGCACAGTTTGCATATTATCCCAACAAGGTCTACAGGGAGGAACACTATCAGGTGGCCTACGACCAGGTTTATAACTGGCTGTTTGGCGGCGAAAGATACCTGAGTAGCGGATACGACATGTTCTATGGAGACGGTTGGAGAAACCACTTCTATGGAAACGGAAACCCTGAGTATTGTCCGGACTAATATCAAGCTGAAAAACTTCATTTGTAATTAAAGCCGGCCCCATCATGAGGCCGGTCTTTTTTTGTGTCAAAAATCCACCGAGTAAGTCTCGGTGGTATTTGTATTATTTAAGTTTTAGCGAGATTGCGCCAAAGATATCTGAAGCGGCAAAGATGATTAGGGCGATGCCAATAAGGATGATTGGGATTCCTTGTGCAAGGATTAGGCCAAACATACAGCAAACGCCACAAACTAGGCCGATAACTGAAGTAATGAGCGCGTAGGTGTATTTACTACTCTTTCCCTTCATGTTGAGCGCATCTTGCAAGTGGAAGATGCTGATTAGCGTGATAAGTGCGCCAATGATGATTGTTACGATGCTGTTTACGAGACCACTCTGGATGATTAGGAAGACGCCTGCGATTGCTAGAGCGATTGCTGTGATAAGGAGTGGCAAATCTTTGTTGCTGCGGTTCTCTGTGCGGAGATACTGAACAAGATTAAATACTGCATAGACGACACAGACGGCACCAATTGCTTTGACGATTGTGTCAACAACCTTGTCTGCCCAGATACACATGCAAACGCCAATGATTAGCATTACGGCATCAATGATAAGAGTGACGTAAAGTGGCGTGGACTTTTTAGATTTTACTTCTATTTTCTTTGCTTTAATTATTTCTTCAGCCATGATAATTAAATTATAACATTCCTTTTTTCTTGAGAATATATGCCACGATTAGTGAGGCTATGATTGAGAAGATTAGAACCGCGATGGCCGAAATATGGTTGACGCCAATATCGCCAAACCAGACGTTCATGCCAAGGAAGGACGAAATCAAGGTTGGGACAGAAATAACAATTGTGGCGCCCGCCAAGAACTTCATGATGTTGTTGAGGTTGTTGGAAATGATCGTGCCGTAAGTCTCTGTAATGGAGCCCAAGATGTCGCGATAGATGCCGGCCATATCGATAGCCTGGCGGTTTTCGATCATGGCGTCCTCAAGCAAATCTAGGTCACCCTCATAGAGCGGAAGCATAATGCCCTTACTGAGGCGCTCTAGCACTAGATCGTTCTCTTTTAGAGATGTCGTGAAGTAGACGAGGGATTTTTCGGTAGATAGGAGATCGATTAGATCTTCGTTTTTAGTGGAAACCTTCAAAGTCTCTTCCTTGTCCTCGATTTGACGGTAGATTTCGTTCAAGATTTTTAGATAGCCAGCGGCTGCGGCGGCAATAATCTGGATAAGGAAACGGGTTTTCTTACCAGTATGAAAATCTTTAATAAGGTTTTTCTTGAAATCGTTTAGGATTGGTGTGGTTTTTGGCGAAATCGTAATAATATGCTTGCTGCCAGTAATAATGACGCCTAGAGGATAGGTGACGTATTTCTTGCCATGTTCAATCTGTGCCGGTACGTCAATGACTACCAAGGTGGCGTCGTCGGCGCTTTCGATACGTGGAAGCTCGTCTTCATCGAGCATCTTCATGATAAGGTCGCGGTCGATATTGGTTTCCGCGATAACTTGTTCGACCTCGCTTTGGGTTGGCGAAGAGAGGTCTATCCAGCAATCTGCCTCTATTTGTGGGATTAGGATTGTTTGGTTTTTACCTAAATCGGTCTTGTAATATTTGAGCATGCCTTTGCTCTCCTCTTATGGTTATTCTTGTAAATCTTTAATTATTTTACTCCGATTTGCATTTTTTGAGATAACTATGTTATAATGTCTTTGGGATGGAACCGCCCCCCTGGTTCTATCCCTTTATGATTTAAATATGGGGCGTTAGCTCAGCTGATTAGAGCGCCTGCTTTGCAAGCAGGAGGTCATGAGTTTGAATCTCATACGCTCCACCATATTTAGGATTTAGAAGAAGACCGAAAGGTCTCTTTTTGTTGCCCTGTTAGCTATAATAAGGGTATGAAAATCTGTATTTGTTGTAGTCTGAGCTTTAGCGATGAGGTAAAAAGAATCGCTAAAGAACTTGAAGAAATGGGACATGAAGTATTGCTTCCGAATGGTATTTTACTCGATGTAATGAATGATCCGAATTTTGACCCTGTGGCTGCCAAGACTTGTAATGGCTATAATGCGATTCGCGATCATTTTGATAAAATCCTTGAGTCTGATGCGGTTTTAATTTGTAACTTTACGAAAAAGCGTATTAAGAATTATATTGGCGCAAATACTTTTCTTGAAGCTGGCTTTGCATATTATCGCGAGAAACCTATTTATGCATATAATCCTCTGCCGAATCAGAAGTATATTCATGACGAGATTTATTCTTTTGGAGTTAAGGTTCTGAACGGAGATTTAACGAAGCTCAGCGTCGGCTCTTTCTAGAAAAGCCCTCTTTCTATGCTAAAATGTAAGTTATATGGAAAATAATAATGCTTCAGCTACGCCAGTAGCACCAGTAACACCGACCAGTTCTACTCCTACGCAGTCGAGCGTAAACGTAACCGCACCAGTCTCTAAAAAAGACAACAAAGCAATCATTACTGCATGTATTGTAATTGGTGTTTGTATTCTTGTTAGTGTCGTATTTACTTTAATTTCTCATGCTAGTGCGCAACGCCGCGTAGACGAAACTGCTAAAATCTGTAGAGAGAACGGTATTCTTTCTACCAAGTGTAAGGAAGCTCAGACAAAGAACAAAGTTACCTGTGATATCATCACCGATGAGTGTGTAACAAAAGCTCACACATTTCTAATCTTCTAATTAATAAATGTTTTTAAAAAAGAGGTCGACGAGCGGCCTCTTTTTAGTTGTGATGATTATTCGGTAGCTACGAGATAGTTATTGCTTTTTAACTGCTTCCTTTTTCTGGAATTAATCTTGCTAAGCAATTTCTCTTCGCGCTTTCTGAGTGTTCTGAGTTGTCCTTCAAGCTTCTCGAGCTGGATTTTCGCCAGGTTATGCTGACCCCAATCTACGGGGTGGAGTTTCTGCTGCATGCTGAGTCTTTCGTTCCTGAATTCCTCGTTCAATTCCTCGATCCTTTTCTTGAGATGCGCGACCGATGAAGCATTTGGATTCTCGGTCTGTGAGTACAGGCTCGAAATCTCGTTCCTAACTGCATTGATTTTGCCTTTTTGCTGCTTGGAAAATGCTTTGAAATTCTTGCAGAGCAAATCGTTTTGCTCTTTCATCCAGAGAGTCTCCGAGTGGAGCTCCTGGACTTTGCTCTTTGCCTGCTTTACTTGAGACTGCAGGCCTTCGATGGCGTCGCGGATCAAATAGAGCTCCTCGTAGAGGTTGGTCTGCGGCTTCGTGCATGCTTTTTCGAGCTTTTGCATATAATCACCTCGGTATAAGATTCTATCGTCAATAAGTGACGATCTATTTATATCTTAACATGAGCTAGTTTCTAAACAAAAAATGCATCCACTGTTCTTTGTGGATGCTTTTTGTTTAGAAACTACGCGAACGGTAAGATAGATTAGAAGCTGCGCGAACTTCCCCCGCCTCCAGAGTGGCCGCCGCCACCATGGCTTCCGCCACTACTGAAGCTGCTATGACCTCCGCTGCTATGTCCGCCATAGTATCGGCCACCACTACCGCTTCCAAATGTGATATCCATTGCGGATAAAATAACGCTAATAATTAATGCGCTACCGAGCGGGATAAGGAAAGCTGCGAGGGTTGGTAAAGCTAAGGCGCCATTGCAGAAAATACCAAAAACGATAGCCCCAGCGCCAAGAATCAGGCGAATTATCCTATTCTTCTTGTTGTTTTTGCCGATTATAGTGAAAATCATAGTAAAGAAGAAGCCAGTTTCGAAGCCGTTGATAATATTGTCCATTTCTTCGCTTGAGCTGTTGTCTGGCATATTATCGTAATCGTAGATATTTGCGCCTTCGCTAATCTCGACTGCGTACTCTTTTTCGTAGAGCGCCAAGATAACATCGAAGCCTTTCTTTAGACCTGCTTCCCAGTTGTCATTCTTGAATTCTGGGATCATGTAGTTATCTTGAATACGGCCAGAGCCAGCATCAGTAATAAAGCCTTCTGCGCCATAACCTACTTCGATACGAGATTGCCTGTCGCCGACAGACAAAAGAATTAACGTACCGTTATTTTTATCTGATGCACCAATGCCATATTGCTCAAATACGCCGTGTGCGTAGGTTTCGATGGCTTCGCCGTCGAGGCTTTCGACCGTCATAACGACAATCTGAGCGCCAGTCGGTGGAGCTAGTTTTTTATTGCAGTCGATGATGTAGTTTTCAGTTTCTTCGCTAATAACGTTAGCAAGATCGTTAACATAAAGCTCTTTGCTTTGCTCTGGATAGCGATCTCTTGCGAAAGAATCGCCGACAAGCAAAAAGCTTGCGCCAAAGATGGCGAGCAAGCTAATTGCTAATGTCTTGGATAAGGTTTTAAGCATTTGTCCGAATTAGATTATTTAGAAAAATCTACGACTGGGACTTCCTTTGCGGAATCGTCAGCTTCGAAGTATGCAGCTTTTTCGAAGTTAAACATGCCAGCAATAATATTGCTTGGGAAGGTCTGAATCTTTGTATTGTAGGTCTTTGCGACTTCGTTATAATCGTGGCGAGCGGTTGCGATGCGGTTTTCTGTGCCAGATAGTTCGTCCTGAAGTGCAATGAAGTTTTCAGAGCTTTTTAGGTCTGGGTAGTTCTCTACGACAACCATGAGGGCGTTAAGACCGCTAGTAAGCTCGGCGTTGGCTGCGGACTTTTCTTCTAGGCTCTGGGCATTAACAAGATGTTCGCGAGCGGTTGTAATCTTTTCGATAACTTCGTCTTCGTGCTGAGTGAAACCTTTGACGGTGTTAACGAGGTTCGGAATTAAATCTGCTCTGCGTTGAAGCACGGTGTCAATGTCTGCGGCTTTGGAAGTTACGGCTTCTCTTGAAGTTGCGAGGCTGTTGTATGTGCCGATGACGCTGGCGGCAAGAATACCAATGATGGCGACGATTGCTAGGACGACGATTAGGGCGACCGAGATTACGCCTTTTTTAGTTTTTTGAAAGAGTGCTTTCATTTTTACTCCTTTAATTATTATTAATTAACAAGATTAAACGGCAGTATATCCGCCATCGACTGGTAGAATTGCGCCAGTTACGTAGCTTGCTTCGCGGCTTGCTAGGAAGATTGCTGCGGCGTTGAGCTCGCCTGGTTTGCCATAGCGTTTCATTGGAACGTGACTGTTTGCGAAAGCTTGGAATTGTTCGGTATCTAGAACGGCTTTTGTGAGCTCGGTTTCGAAGTATCCTGGGCAGATTGCGTTGCAGGTGATGCCTTTGGTAGCAAGTTCGGCTGCGGCTGCACGGGTGAAGTTTACGACGCCGCCTTTGCTAGAGTGGTAAGCGATGGTTGGAATTTCGGCGTTGCCAACTAGGCCATACATGCTGGCAATATTGATAATGCGGCCATAGTTATTTTTGGCCATGATGTTTGCGAAAGCGCGAGTCATTTTAAAGACAGAGCTAAGGTCGGTAGCGATAGTAAAATCCCATTCGTCGTCAGCCATTTCTAGTACGCCTTTGTCTTTGCTGGCGCCTGCGCAGTTTAGTAAGATGTCTACTTTGCCAAATTCTTTCTCGACAGCTTCGGCCGCAGAATTGATAGCTTCGGTACTAGTGACGTCGCAGCTAACTGGTAAGACTTTGACTTTGTACTTTTTTTCGAGCTCTGCTTTGAGGGCTTCGAGGCGTTCCATGCGGCGAGCAAGGATTGCAAGATTTGCGCCCTGCTTTGCGAAAGCTTCGGCCATTTGTTTGCCAAGGCCAGAGGATGCGCCTGTTACGACAGCTACATTATCTTTTAAATCGAACATTTATAACTCCTTTTGCTTTATTATATAGGATTTTCGCAAACTACCGAAATGTTCTAAAATAAAACTAAGATGAAGAAAACTGCGAAGATTACAGCCATCTCTGCTTGCCTATTGCTTGCAGCGGGTGTGACTTTTGGCATCTGTTTGATGGCGTCAAAGAAAGACAATAAAGATAATCAGGAGTTAAAGCCGGCCGATCCGACGATTGCGCCAATCTATGAACCTGAGCCTGATCCAGTCGCAGTGAGCGCCGAAATGAAAGTTCTTTTTGAAGGTACGACTTTCTGGGGTCGACGTACGAATGCAAAGGCGCGTGCTTCTGAACTCGGTGTTGCTTATCCATTTTCGCAGCTTGATACTTTGCATCGTGAAGATTATGATGCTTGGATTGCTGGCTTGGAATGCCCTGTTACGAATAATGGTCATGATGATTATAAGGAAGAAAACCTTTTCGAGTTTAACTGTGATCCAGATTATCTTACGGAGGCAAAGAAATACTTTACGGCTTTTCTTTTAGGCAATAACCATACGGATAACCAAGGGTCTGAGGGTTTTGCGGAGACGCATGAACATCTTCAAGAGAATGGTATTCAGTATTTTGGTAGCTATGATTATTCTGATGGCACGAATAACTGTGGAATCATTAGTTTGCCGCTTCGTGTGACTTTGGATAATGGTGAGACTGAGGATCATGAGATTCCGATGGGCTTTTGTAGTGCGCACGGTGTCTATGGTATTCCTGTTGAGGCTGCTCGCGCAAATATGGGCAAATATGCCGAGATTGTACCAACGGTTGCTATGCCGCACATGGGTGCAGAATACCAGGCTACCGCAGACGAACTTCGTATGAATTTGTATCACGATATGATTGATCGTGGTGTTGAAGCGGTTATTGCTGACCATCCGCATTGGACTCAGAATGCTGAGGCTTATAACGGTAGATTGATTGTTTACTCGATGGGTAACTTTATGTTCGACCAGAATGGTATGGAGACTGCGCGTTCGGCTGCAATCGAAGCCGATATCTCGGTAAAGACGGATGGTGTAGATTTTGAGGCTTGGGACAAGCTAGCTAAGACCTGCAAAGAGAAAAATGGTGAATGCTATGATGATATCGCGACAGCAAATCTTCCAAAGCTTGAGCTGACCTGGAAATATGATTACCATGGTACGACTACTGATCCTAATTCTTTGATCCCTCGCGCTGCTACCGAGGCGGAAGATGCGGCAATTGGTGAACGTTTGAACTGGGGCTCGATTCCAGCAGAACTGAAGAAATAGCATATAAAAACACCGAGCGTCTAGGGCTTGGTGTTTTTTGTTCGCGGGTTTGACGGGCTAACTTGTCAAACTTGTCAAACTAGTCAAACTTGTCAAACTAGTCAAACCTGCGTATTTCTACTAGTCGTGACGTATGATTGTTATCTTGGCCTACTTGCGGCGCTTTTGTGTGCAGACTCTTCGATTGTGTCGTCGAGGGCTTTTAGCTTTACCTTCGTGTTTGGAGATTTTCTAGCTAGAGCCTTTTCGATTAGGAAGTCTGCGACTTTTGGATTCTTTGGCAGAATTGGGCCATGAAGATAGGTGCCAATACAGTTCTTGTAGAAGCAACCTTCGCCCTGGTCTTTGCCGTTGTTGCCTGCGCCGGAGACGACTTTGCCGAAGCATTCTTCTGGATTATCTAGAGTTGTTAAGCCGGAGTGATTTTCGTAACCTACAACTTCGCCGAAGGTCTCGCTATTAATTACAACGTTGCCGATTAGACGTTCTGGGCCAGCTTCAGTTTCTAGGTTTAGAATACCTGTGCCACGAATCAAATGTCCGTCTGAAGTCTTGAATGAACGGCCAAATAGCTGGTAAAGGCCACAGATGACTAGACATGGGGTTTCGTCCTCGACAAGCTTTTTGAGCTTTGGACCAATTTCGAGCAGATCTTCCTCGATCTTGTTCTGGCCGGAATCTTGTCCGCCGCCGCCAAAGATAATATCTACGTCTCTTGGGAACGGATCGCCTGGTTCGTATGGGATAACCTTGGCTTTGTATCCGCGCCATTCTAAGCGTTTGACGAGTGTTAAAATGTTGCCATGATCGCCATAAAGGTTCATCTCGTGTGGGTATAGGTGAAGAATATTTATCGTAGTCATTATATTAGGCTCTTTCCGGAGATTAGTTTGCGTATCTCGAGCATTGCGGTATAGGTTGCAAAGATGCGTTTTGGCTTCTTGCTGCTAGCCGTGAAATCTGAAGTCGCAGATGCGATGTCTTCGCGGATAAAATCTACGCTAATTCCGTCGTATTTGAGGCGTAAAGCCATGTCTGAGGCGCGAATGCCTGTCGTGTAGCTGACGTGTGGTAGCTTCGAGAAATCTACGTTCCAGAGCCAGCTAACATCGTGTCCATCAGCGGTTTTATCATTGATAGCAATCATGTAATCGTAATTTGGGTCCGTGAAGCTTGCGAGGCTGAGCTGGAAGGCGGCTGGGTTCTTGACGAGTAGTAGCTCAACGTCTACGCCATTAACTTTGAAGATTTCGCCACGACCAAAAGCGGACTCGATGCAGTCGAGATATTTGATGAATTCGCTAGCTGGAACGTCTGGCAAAACTTCCATACAGAGAGCAAGTGCGCCAGCGGCGTTAAAAGCATTGTAAACGCCTTTGAGCGTAAGGTCGCAGCTAAACTTTTGGCCACCAATTTCGTATTCTGCAACTTGGCCTTTGAGTTTGCTGAGGATAACTTCGGCTTTCTGTGGTTTGGATTTTCTGATTGCCTCTTTATCTTTATCTAGGAGGCTATCGTCGGATGGGAAAGTTTTGAGAAGCTTTTCGGATAAGCCGAAGAACTTGCGATTTTTGGCTTGAATCTTGGAGACGCGTGGATCTTCTCTGTTAAGGATGGCGCATTTGCTGACATTATTGGCAACTTTTTGAAGAAGGTCGGCCGTATGGTCAATTTCGCCGAAGCGGTCAAGTTGGTCGCGCTGAACGTTCAAAATAAGGGCGTAGTTGATCGGAACTTTCTCGCAGAATTTTACGGCGTGAGCTTCGTCTAGCTCGAGGACTGCAATATCGTAATCGAACTTACCTGTGATAGAAATATCTTCCAAAACTTCAGAGATGACACCGCGAACAAAGTTACTACCGGTCTTGTTTGTAAAGACCTTGAGGCCTTGTTTGGTAAGTAGCTCGCTGACGATTTTGGTCGTAGTGGTTTTGCCGTTTGTACCAGAAATAACAATTACGCCATAAGGCAGTTTGGATAAAATGTGGCGCAAAAAATCTGGGTTGGTTTTTTCTATGACTAGGCCTGGCAAGGCGGAACCGCCGGTGCCGCGGATTTTTGCAAGCGCGCGGACACCTTTTCCTAGAACAATACTTAATCTTTCCATGATTTTCGTGGCTTTCCTAGAAGATTCTTAAAGTTTTTCTTCACCGAGAAATCTACTGCATTCTTGCAGAAGATATAGGTTGCAAGTCTGATAATTAATGCGGAGACTACGGTTAGGTCTATGATACCAATAATTAGCTCGATGTTGGTAATGTTATCGAAGATTGCCCTAAGCATCAAAGCCATTGGCGCGGAGATTGGGAAGTAGCTTAGAACTGTGCAAAGGGTTGGATTGCTGTTGTCTAGGAAGATATTGAGGAGTAATAGCGGGATAATCATGATAAAGACAATGATGCCCGTAAAGTTGCTGGCTTCCTTTGCGGTAGAAACGAGTGCGCCACAGAGAACGCTGACCGCCGTGAAGATGAGATAGGATGCAATAAGGACCAATGCAGATAGGATAACTCTGGTTGGATCTAGGTCGAAGCTGAATTCTTGTGGAATCATGCCTTGGTTTGACGCAAGAATATATAAAGCACCGACTGGAATTAGAAGAATAATAAGCTGAATAATACCTACAAGCATTAAAGAGATAATTTTGCCTACGATAAGGCTTATTGGCTTGATACTTACTAGGAGTAGCTCGCTAATGCGGTTTTCCTTCTCTTCTGTGACGGCCATGGCGAGGCGGTTACCAAGCACAACCATAAGAATATAGAACAAGGCGAGACAGGCGGCAGGAGGAATAATCTTCGAGATTAATTCTTTTTGGTCGATGACGTGATTGTCGCTTGCGAAGGCGGTTGTGTTGTAGTTAATTTCTTCGGAGATGATTTTGTAATCAATCTCGTAAACGTTGCTCTTGGCGCTCGCGGTAAGAAGTGCGGCTATCGGGGCTTTATAGTCATCTAGAACGCTGTTTTTCTCGTTTTTAGTATAGATATTGACCTGGCCACTGTCTTTGAAATCTTCTGGGATATGATAGAGAACGTTTAGTTTGCCTTGTTTTAGGTCGTTTAGAGCAACATCGAGTTTTTCGTATTTTGCTAGCGTTTGTTCGTTCTGGGCTTCGTTTGTGAAGGTGTTATCCTTGAGATAGTTTGCTTCGTCGACATAAGCCAACTTTAGGCCATCTACGGCGGAGCCAGATTCTAGCGATGTGCCAGTGTTATAGCCAAGCGTAGCGCAGATTAGGATGTAGATAGCAAAAGCAATTGGCACCAAAATGGCAGCGATCCAAAAGCTAGGCTTTTTGAGACTACGAACTACTTCGAATTTTACAACTTGTCCAACTTTACTCACTCTTTTGCTCCATAGATATCTACAAATATTTGATCAAGCGATTTGAAACGGTGCTTGCGGCGAACTTCGCTGACGGTGCCATAGGCATAGGCAGTGCCGTCTTTGAGGAGTAGGATTCGATCGCAAAGCTTCTCAACTTCGTCCATGTAGTGAGTAATCATGATGATTGTGGTGCCTCTTTGATGGAGCTCGTCAATAATCTCAAGAAGGAGGCGGCGGTTGACTGGGTCGAAGCCCTTGGTAGGTTCGTCGAGAATCAGGATGTCTGGGTCGTTCATGATGGTAATGCCGAGCTGAACCTTTTGTTGCTGACCCTGAGAAAGCCTGTCGACGCGAGTCTTGGCGTGATCTTCTAGGCCGACGCGTTTGAGATAGTTCAAAGACCATCTCTTTGGTTGCTTGAGTCCTCGAAGCTTACCGAAATAATTCATGACGTCAATGACGCTCTCTTTTTTGTAGAGACCGCGCTCTTCTGGAAGATAGCCAACCTTGATGCCTTTGCCTGGCGTGAAAGGTTCGCCATTAATAAGGAGTTCTCCCCTTTCGGCCGGATAAATGCCGAGCAAAGCGCGGATAGTAGTAGTCTTGCCGCAGCCGTTGCTGCCGAGCAAGCCAAAGATTTCGCCCTGTTTTACGTCAAAACTGAGGTTTTTGATGACGGTTTTGCCACCAAAACCAATGCGAAAATTTCGAACAGAAATAATATTTTTCTTTTCTGGCATGTTTATATTTTACCATCTGGCGAACTATTACGCATTCTTCAAGTATCGTGCTTTCGCTTTTAATTTTTGGGATATTTTGGTTATATCTTTGCATGAAAAATTTGAGGAGGCTAATTTGGGTATTATTAGGGGTCGTGGCGGCGATCTTATTTGTAAACCTCGGCAATCGTGTGAGTGCTCGGGATTATTGGCACTATGGCAATAATTCGATAGATAGTTGTCGAGATATTGAATATATTTTTGTGCGTGGCTCCGGACAGGAGCAAAATGAAGGCGCCGAGTGGAAAGAGTTCGAGGCGCGTATGGCTGAGGTATCTAAGTATGCTCATGTAAGTTATCGGGCTACGGATTTGGATTATCCAGCGGTTGCAATTACTCTCAATAATGTTTTGGGGATTTATAGTTCGGCTGGCGCGGCGACGAATTTTGCGGAGTCAGTGTGGACTGGCGTGATAAAGCTGAGGGATTATGTGAGGCACCGAAGCGAAGCTTGCTCGAATAGTTATTTTGTTTTGGGCGGATATTCTCAGGGCGCGATGGTGATTCAGGAAGCTTTGAAAGATTTTCCAACTGATCGAGTGATATATGTTGGTTTGTTCGGCGATCCGAAGCTTTATCTTCCTGAAGGATCTGGGGATTATCCGCCGGCTTGCTATGGGCGGAATTTTTCGAGATATAGGGTGATGGTAGGTAATTGTAAGACAAATAGCGGCTCGCTTGGCGCACGAAATCCGTATGAGCAAGGAATGTACGGTGGACGTTATGGTTTGTTTTGTGATGCAAATGATTTTATCTGTGGCGGTTCGCGTAGTCCTCTGTCTAATAATGGCCATCTTCGATATGTGCAGAATCAGTCGATTTATATTATGTCTCGTATTACAGAGATTAGAATTAAGTATTTGCGGTCACATTTGGAGATATATGCCGTCAAGTCTAGCTCAAGGGATATAAGAGATGAAGTGATATTAATTTTGCCCGCGGATGAGTATGGGATTATTCGTGGAGATAGGATTAGTTTTGATGCTTCGCAGAGCTTTTCTGTAAGTGGTGCTACGCTTAGCTATTCTTGGACGCTAAATGGGCAGGAATTGGATGAGAAGGATGCGATCTTGGATTATGAATTTAGCGATATTGGTGAGTATGAATTAGAAGTTACGGCTTCGACGAGTGCTGGAATAGAAGCTTCGAGGAAGATAAAAGTTGTTGTTAAGGATGGTTTTGAATCACCCCTCCCTGCTCCGGAAGTCTCCGCTTCGAAGCGTGATGATAGCTCGTTTAGATTGTCTTGGAATAATGCGCCAGGGGGCGCGGAGTCTTTGGCGGTTAAAATTGGTGATGTTTTCTTGGGCTATGCTGGTTTATCTAACAAAGAATTAATAGTTGAGGATTATGACTTTGAACTAAAAGTGGCTGTAGCCTATATGGATAAGGATGGTGATCTTGGCGAGTGGGTTGAAGTAGAGATTCGGGATAATAAAGAAAATGCGGCTTTAACTTTGCCAGATATTTGTGGTTGGCTATTCTTGTTCTCTCTTGCTTGTGTCGGGCTAGTATTATCGGTCATAAAGCTAATTAGGGATATTTGGATAATAAAAAGCGCCCAGAAGCGGATAGCTCCTGAGCGCTCGACGAGAAGTAGTGGCACTCTACGCGAATAGTGTCCACGCAAGCGACTTTGAATCAAACTCTAGTCGGCAGCGGTTTTTACCAATCAAGCAATCAAAGATATGCTTGGCGGTGCCGCCGATGAATTTGATGCGAGTACTGGTTGTCTCAGTAATCTCGACTTCGTCGCCCCCTCGTTTGCGGAAGTATAGCGGCTGGCACGGAATCTTGCTGTAGTTGAAGAGTGCCATGACCTCTACTTTCTCGCCTGTTAATGTTTTATTGTTCATAAATTACTCCTTTATTTGATTAGAATTTTGGAGTCATTTATGTGAGCCATGAATTACTCGGCTCGGTGCCGCCCGTACAAATGACAAATACGTTGCGACGAGATCTCTCGACGTCAGTGACCGAAGTTTGATGTCGTACTTATATTATATATTTAGCTATAATCCTTATGCTAGTCTTGAAATTTAGATTTTTGAAGTTGTTCTTATGTGGACAAGTTTACCCTGTTAATTTGTGGCAAAACGTCGAAAAAGTGGATATTTTGTAGAAAAAGCTGTGAACTTCTGGTGGATTTGTTGTTGATAAGAAAAGCCTCAAGAAAGCGGAAATGCACCGCTTGGTAGCGGTGCATCTGCGCAAAAGTTAACTCTATGTTTATAATATTAGCACAAAATTGCTATTTTGTCAATAAGATTATTAAAATTATTGATTATCCCCACAATAAAACGCGCCGCCTTCGAGAGCATAAATAATAGCTATTTCTCGTTTACCGTCTGCTTTTGCGATAAGTGCGTCATCGTTTTCGATGCATTTAGCAGAATAATTGACTGAAATCTCGTGCGAACCTTCTGCTGGAATGTAATTCTGCGGCTTTCCGTCAGTCCAATTATGAATGCTAGAAAAATGGTACATAGTGCCGTCTGGGTCAGTAAAGAACTCATCATTACCTTTAAGAATGTAGTTTTCGAGGAATTTGCCATGGAGGCCCTGCTCTTCTGGGAAATTCCCGTTATTGTTTGATTGGTAATCTATGAAAGCTGATAGAACATAACTCATATCTTGACGGCGGTCTGTGTTTCTTTGGCTTCTTTCGAGTGCTTCTTCGGCTTGTTCTAGTTTGCTGTCTTTATGTGAGCCTTTTGGCGCCAGAATGATCACCGCCACTATAGCGGAGATGCTAATTAATGCTGCTATTGTAACGGCTATTATTGCCGCATAGTTCGTTTTCTTGTGGTTATTGTCTTGCATATTAAGAATATTTTATATCAAAAAACGCTCAAAAGAACATGAGCGTTTTTGATATAAAACTATTTAGTTTTTGTTCCCCAGTAGCCGGATAGAATATTCGTGTCGAATGAGAAGGTTAGATTCTCTTCTTCTCTAGCGCGCTTGAGGCCTAGCTGGATTAGCTTGTCTAGAAGAACTGAATATTCTGTGCCAGTTTGGTGCCAGAGATGATTAGAAAGGCTACCAGGAATGGTGTTTACTTCGTTGACGTAGATTTTTTCGGTGTCTTTGTCGATAATAAAGTCGATGCGGATCACGCCAGAACAGCCAAGTGCATTGAAGGTCTTGATGGCATAATCTTGGATCTTTTCTTTGGTTTTGTCCGAGATTTTGGCAGGAAGCTCGAGAGATGGATTGGAATTATCTGAACCCATAGTGCCACCAAATTTGTTGCCCTTGGAGCTTGTCTTGCAGGCGCTGTTCTTGGCGCCTTTTGTTCCCTTTACGCCCTTTGTTCCGCCTTTGACGGAATTGCCGAGATACTTATCTTTGTAACTCAAGATTTCGTCGACCTTGATTGGGGATTCACATTCTGAAGCCCAAGCATTTTCGTAATCTCCGAGGACTGAGCAGTTTACTTCCTTTAGGTTCATGATGGCTTTTTCGACCAAAATCTTTGAAGCGTAAGTAAAGGCGTTCTCTAGAGATGCTTCGAGCTCTTTCTGATTCTTCGCGATGCTGATGCCGACGCTAGAGCCAAGGTTGACTGGCTTTACGATAACTGGAAATGATAGAGATTTTTCGATATCTTCACGAAGCTTCTTCTCGTCTTCCTTGTATTCTTTGACACTATAAAGTTTACCATCGATAACTGGGATATTGTTTTCGCGCAATACTTCTTTACAGGCAAACTTGTCCATGCCGAGTGCGGAAGAAATGACGTCGCAGCCAACGAATGGGATATTTAGCATCTTTAGATAGCCCTGGATTGTGCCGTCTTCGACGTTTGTTCCGTGAACGATCGGGAATGCGATATCGATATCTGTATAGATTTGCTCTTTGAGGAGTTTCTTCTCGCAGCGCATGAGAACGGTTTTCTCGCCAAGGTTTACAGGGACAACCTGAGTACTCTTCTTGAGCAAGGCTGGGATGTTTTTGTATGAATTAATATCTGCAATAGATTCGCCAGCGAACATCTTGTTGTTCTTGGTGATATATACAGGAATAACATCATACTTTTCGGTATTGATGTTTTCGATTGCCTGCAAGGCTGTAATGATTGATACTTCGTGTTCGACGCTGTTTCCGCCGAAGAAGACTGCGACTTTGATTTTCATAATACTCCTTAATTATAGTTATCTGGCAAATCGTTTAATAGTAGGATATTTAGCTTTTCTGATGGAAAGCGACGTGTTGCATAGCTGACGCCTTCCTGCGGACTTTTGACATACTGAATCTTGCTTGTGTCGAATTTCTTTGCGGTTAGCCCTGCTTCGATGGCGGCGGTTTGGCTACCGCGACCAACTAGGTATACGTGATCGATTTCTTGTTTTGCGATGTGCTCGCCGAGCTCTTGATTGTATCGCTCTTCGTCGTCGCCAAGCTCGATAAGGCCAGGAGTAATAACGACTTGTTTGCCCTCGAATTCGGATAGAGTGTCGACGGCGAGTTTGGAACTGACCGGGTTAGAGTTGTAGGTATCGTCGATGATGCTAAGGTTGCCTCTGTTGTTGAGCTCTAGGCGATGCGGCGCACCTTTGATATGTTTGAGTGCATACTGAATATCTTTGTCTGAAACGCCAAGGTATTTCGCGACGGCGATAGCGCCAGTTAGGTTCTCGGTATTATGGAAGCCGAGCAGTTTGGCTTGGCATTCTAGTTTTTTGCCTTCGTGATTGATTATAAAACGCTGGCCTTCGCTTGAAGATTTTAGCTTATCGGCATAGTAATCTAGCTTTTCGTTCTCGACGCCATAGCTAATAACGTTTGCTTTGGTGTGATGTTTCTTAATGTATTGGTTATCGTAATCTAGGAATACGACGCCGTCGTTCTTTGCGACCGAATCAGCAAGCTCAAACTTAGTGTTGATGATAGTATCGATAGTTTTGAAGGTTTGAAGATGTTGTGGGCCAATAGCTGTAATGATGCCAAGATCTGGGTTGGCGAGTTTGCAGCATTCGGCAATTTCGCCCTTCCACATTGCGCCCATCTCACAGACGAAGATTTGATGGGTCGGTTTTAGCTCGGTCTTGATTGTTCTAGCGATACCAAGAGGCGTGTTGTAGTTTTGTGGAGTTGTCAGGACGTTGTATTTTTGCTTCAAAAGTTCTGTTAGGAAGGTCTTCATGCTGGTTTTGCCATAACTACCAGTGATGCCAATAATGGTCAAATCTTGATGTTTTTCAAGGATGGCTTTTGCACTATCGATGTAGTGTTTCTGGCCGACTTTTTCGATTGGATAAAGCACGAAGTTTGCGGCGAGGCATAGGAATGGCGCAAGAACATTAATGATGCCTAGGCGAATAATCGTGCAGTTTAGGCTTGGTTTAATAAAGATGATTAGTGCAGTAATAACGGCTTCGAGTGCGAAAAGACGAAGAACCCTTCCGGTGATTTTGAATGGAACTTTGGATTTTTTCTTTGGGGCAAGTAGGAAGATCGAAAAAGCGAGCACTACTATGGCGAAGACTTGTAGGATTAGAGGCTCGGTTAAAACTAGAAGACCGCAAAGCGACAAGACACTGCGGAAGATTAACTTGCCGATATTACTCTTGCACCAATGGAGGTGCATATCGGTTTTGTAGAAATTAAGCTGGAACATGTGCAAGTAGTTTGCACAAGCTAGGGCTAAGTTGATGATTAGTAAAACAATTAAAACGTATATCATATTAACTTGCTAAAAAGTTTTTTACGATTGCAGCAAAACGTGCGCGGTCTTCTAGGAATGCAAAATGCCCGCAATTCTCGAACATGATTAGTCCAGAATCTTCGATTAGCTTTTCCATAACTTCGCCATCGTGGAGCGGAGTTTGGTCGTCGATTTCTCCCCAGATTAGAAGGGTTGGTTGGGATAGATTTGGCAGTAGGTCGCGGAGGTCTTCGTTTACGAGATTGACTAGAGTTTCGCGCATGACAGGAGTTGCGTCGCGATAATCGTCGGATCCCATTCTGCTTTTTAGATCTTCTTCTAGATTTGGGGCGAGCTTCTTGGCTAGCTTGGTACTGATAGCTTTCTTACCAGCTTTCATAAGACTGGTTTTGATTTTGGTTGCGGCGCTCTTTTTCTGAACGAGGCCAGCGCAGCCAGTCAAAACGATATGGTCAACTTTAAAATCTAGCTCGTCTGGATTCTCGCCGAGCATCTTGATAATGGTGCGTCCACCGTTAGAGTGACCGATAAGGTCTAGCCGGGTAATGCCTTCTTTTTTGATGAATTCTTTGACGAGTTTTGCGTAATCGCTAGAAGTTAGTGCCTGTTTTGGCTCATCTGATGAACCGCAGCCCGGCATTTCTAGACAATAGACGGTGTGGTTTTCTGAGAAATCATCAAAAATGCTTTGGTAGGTAGCAATAGTTGTGCCCCAACCAGCGAGGACTAGTAGAACTCTTCCGCTACCCTGTTTGGCGTAGTGGATTTTTAGTCCAATAAGTTTACAGTAATCTTCTGTCATCTATGCTTATTATATCATCTGGCTTGATATGGCGCATCTTTGGCAAAGAAAAAGACCCTAGCTAGCGCAGGGGTCTTTGAAGGAGATTAGATAATTATGGATCTCAGCTCGTTAAGAGTGTCTTTGATGACGCTGCTTGTGATGGGGCTGCCGCCGTCGCAGATGATGTATGCGCAGTGGGTTCTGGCTCGAATAATCTCGGGCTTAACGTTCCAGTGCTTAAGATATCTGCGAATGATGACGAGTGTAGTGTAGATAGCTCGCTCGGTTATCTCTCCGACGATTTTGTCGTAGAGAACGGCGATTGTCTTTGTATTCTGATCTGCGACTACATAGGGATTGCAGCTGCCGAGTGTTGTCTGCCATGCGCTCAGCTCATTGCTGACGGGTGTGCAGCGTACGGGCAGGTTGCCTTTCGGAGGGATGTTGTAAACAACGAAGCCTCCTTCTGTGAGTGTTTTCTCGAAATTTGTTCCTTTCAGCTGATCCATTGAGGAATCCTCCTTTGAAATGTTCTAACACATGCTACCTAGGGCGCTTGCGTGGCTATATTATACAATGATTTGTATTTTAAGTCAAAGAGGATTGGCTTTCGGGAGACTATCTTCCGAGGAGGAACTTGTCGTTATAGAAGATGCTGCGCTTATCTAGTTCTGCATTTAATTCTTCTGTGCCATATTGCTCTAGGAGAGTTTTCTCGTCAGAGAATAGGTTTGTGCCGAGTGCTAGGCGGTTGCCTTCGATTTTTACGCCCATGGCGGCGAGTGTGGTTGGAAAAATATCCATCGTGGTAAACTGGCGGTTTTTGGCCTGCTTTGGTTTTACGGCGGAGTTGATGAATAAGTTATATACGCGGCGCTCGGAAAGCTGGTCCTCTGAGAAGTGCTCGCTGGTCATAGATAGGTGGTCGCCAGTAATAACGATAGTGGTGTTTTTGTAGAAGTCTTGTTTCTTGATCCAGTTTATAAAGTCTAGAATCTGCCCTGCAGTGCAGTTAATAACGTTAGAGTATTGCTCGCTGTAGTTTTGTGGGCAGCTGGATTCCATATAGCCTTCTGGGTGATGGGTATTCTCAGTGAGGAAGGAGTAGTTGAACGGAGTGTTATCTTTTGCGATCTCGGTTAACTGCTTTTTTGCGAAGGCAAATAGCTTGCTGTCTTCGAAGCCCCAGAATTCACGGTAATCTTCCGGGAGACTACCATCTTCTTTTGCGCTATTTAGATCGTAGATTATGTAGTTGCCATGCTCTTTTAGGAGCGTATCGCGGTTGCCGAATTCTTTTTCTGAGCCCATCATGAAATACTGGCGATAACCTTGCTGCTCGAGGATGTTTCCGATTCCGGTTGCGCCTTGTAGGAAGTGATCGTGTTGTTCGGTTAAGCCAATGGCATAGCTATTAATCTTGATTGGAATGCCAAGCATTTGTGCGGTAAGGCCTGCGGATGTATAGCCGGTATTGGAAGTCACATAGGCGCCGCCAAACTTATCTGTATTAGAGAAGTTGACGTTTTCTGAAGTAAGCTTGGTTAGTTCTTCGAGGAGGTTGACGCTTTCTTGACCACCTAGTTCTTTTGAGAAGAAGCTAGATTCGAACGATTCGACATAGATATGAATAAGGTTTCTTTTTTGCTCTGGAAAAGTAAGCGTAATGTCGTTTGGGTCGACATAGTTGTCTGCAATAAAGGTGGAGTTTTGAGTTTGATTAAAATAGTATTCTTTGATGCCCACTTCATCTATGCATTTATTTAAGGTAGCGGCAATAGTACCAATATTTAATACGACGAGCAAAAAGAATGGAATAAGGCCACTGATCTTGAATTCGTGAGCTTTATGTTTAAATAATTGGATTTTAAACTTGAATGTCGATGATACGAAGAAAGAATAAAGGGCTGTTAGAGCAATAAAGAGCGCAAGAGAGACTATAATAGCGGGCTTTAGTGCGTTGATTTTAAAAGATTCAATAAGGCCATCTTCTGTTCCGTGAATTGGTGAGGTTAGTGTGAAGAGAATTTCGTCAAAGCTAATATCGCCATAGTTGGCGCGTAGCCAATGAGTAGCATATACAGCTAGCGTGGTAAAAAAGATAACGAGTAGATTAACTACGCTTAGAATTTTTCTCGCGATTTTCACGGCGTACCTCGATTTTGATGTTTTTCTTGATGAATTTGCGAATCGATGGAAGGATTTTGGCTAGTGCACAAGTAAGGGCAAGATATTTTAGGGTGAATGTGTAGGTATATTCTATTGCAGTACTGCCAGTAATGCAGTGAAGGACATAGATAACTAGCATTGCGATAAAATTAATCGCAAGCACGGAAGTAGCGTACTTCTTGATAACGTTTACAGGGGTGTCTTTGAGATCTTTCTTTGTCAGGGTTAGGAAAGCTGGCAAAAAGAGACAGATAAATTCATTCATAAGGATTTTATAACAGATTATTCAAGATAAAGCGAGCATAAGCGCTATGAAGGGTTACCATTTTATAGGGGTTAATCCCCATTCTTCTAGCTGCTCATTGCACTTTTTGAAGTGGTTACAGCCAAAGAATCCGTTGTAAGCAGATAATGGCGATGGGTGGGCGGCTTCTAGGACAAGGTGTTTGCTTTTGTCTACTAATGCTGCTTTGTTCCTGGCATCTCTGCCCCAGAGTAAGAAAACTAGATGTGGGCGGGTTTCGGATAAGTATTCTACGCAGTGTTTTGTAAAATCTTCCCAGCCATAACCACGATGGCTACCAGCTTTGTGGGCTTCGACGGTCAGGACGTTATTAAGCAATAAAACGCCTTGCTCTTGCCAGTTGGTAAGCTTGCCGGTTTTTGGGATTGGTGAACCTAGTTCTTCGTGAATCTCTTTATAGATATTGACGAGCGAAGGTGGAATTTTGACTCCGTCTTGAACCGAAAAAGCTAGCCCGTGGGCTTGGCCTGGTTCGTGGTATGGATCTTGGCCAAGGATTACGACTTTTACTTCGTTCAGGTCTGTTGAGAAAGCTGAAAAGACTTGTTGCTTTGGCGGATAAATCGTCTTGGTTTCGTAAGCTTCATGCAAAAACTTGCTCAGCTTTTTGAAATATGGCTGATTAAACTCGTGCTGTAAAAAGTCTTGCCAAGATTCGTGCATTAGATTTGCCAGAATTTCTTTAGACGTTCAAAAACTTCATCGATAGTACCGCTGGTATCGAAAGTTGGAATATCGAATTCTTTAGCAACCTTAAGGTAGGCTTGGTTGAGTTTGTGTTGGAATTCATAACCTTTGGACTTAAAGAATTCGCCTTGGCGGACTTTGCCCTGGCTTTCTAGACGTTTGGCCTGTTCTTTCTCGTCTAGAGTCAAAATGACGATTTTGTCTGGGTTAAAATACGGCGAAGGCATGACCTGTTTGTGAATCTTCGTGATAAAGCTACGGCTAACGCCCTGCATATAACCTTCGTAGATAAGAGTTGAGAACCAGTTGCGCGTAATAATGACGACGCCGTTTTCTTTGAGGGTTGGTTCAGCGAGCTTCTTCCATTGTTCGTAGCGGTTAACGAGGTAAAGCATGGCGCGGGTGCGACGTTCGATACCATAATCTTTGCCGTAGTTTAATTCGGCGATGCCTTTTACGAAAGGATCGATGCTAGTGGTGCCAGATTCGGAGTAAGTAACGACTTTTTTGCCCTGGGCTTCAAAATATTCCTTTAGCTTGGCGGCCTGGGTGTCTTTGCCGGTCGCGTCTTGGCCTTCGACAACAATAAACATTACTTCTTCTCCTTTTTAGCTTTTTTGACGTCGCGTCTTAGGTATTTATAGAAACATTTTGGACAGATTGAGCGGTATTCGATTTCGCTAGTACCATCAATGAGGACATCTGGGCCATCAACAACAAGTTTGCCATTGAGCCAACGCGTGTTCATAGTGGCTTTGCGACCACAATCGCAGATGGTTTTTAATTCTTCGACTTTGTGGGCGATTTGTAAAAGTCTGGTTGCGCCTTCGAAACCGCCATCTTGTTGACGGAAGTTAAGCCTAAGGCCATAGCACATGACTGGAATATCTAGCTTGGTGACAACCTTCATGAGCTGGTCAGCTTGTTTTGGGGTCATAAACTGCGATTCGTCACATAAGACGCAGGCGACATCGCGGTATTCGTGCTTGATTTTATTAAAGATATTATCGTGTTTCTTGAAAGTAAAGTTGGTTTCACGCTCTGGCCCAATGCGAGTCAAAAGTTTATCGCCATTTTTGGTATCTGTTGCTGGCTTGATGACGCAGACTTTTTGGCCGCGCTCTTCGTAATTGAAGGCTACTTGTAATAGCTGCATGGTTTTACCGCAGCCCATAGCGCCGTAGCGGAAATATAATTGTGCCACTCTGTATAACTCCTAATAACCCTTTGGTTTTAGTTTAGCACAAAGATTTTAAAGTGTGGTTAAGCTATTATGATTTTTGACAAAAAATACCCCCGCTTTTAATGCGGGGGCGTCAGCTTGAGATTAGTCGCCGCTATCGAGACAAGCTATCAGAGCGTTTACGAGGTCGTGATAGAAGTCTGTATCATTACCCAGTCCATATGTAAACTCAACATAATGGTGGTAGGAGCTTACGATTGTGCAATCTCTGCCGCGAGTATTCTTGTGTGAATAGTTGTAAGCGATTGCGTCTGCGATTGCGAAGTTTCTCTTGGTGCGGAAGCCATTGAAACTCATTACGACGGTATGGTCTGACATAATGATTACGTCGCCAAAGTCGAGAGTATTGAGATATGCTTTTGCGGCGTCGACGTTGTTGAAACTTTTTACGACGTCGCTATTCGAAAAGACGTCAGCGATCGTGAGATCGTCTGGGTCGAAATCTTCCGGATCGACATTCTCGAACGGTAATGCATCGGAAAGAATCAGGAGCCTTGCAGGGCTCGTGTCTTTTCTCGGGGTTTCGTGTCCGTTGCTCTGGCTGTATGGATAGCTAGAGTTCGATCTGGGCTGTCTTCTTCGAGGTCTTTTCCTTTCGCTTGAATAGCTGGAGTTCGATCTGGGCTGTCTTCTTCGTGGGGTTTTCTTTGCTGGCGGATCGTCAAAATCTTTAAGATCACCGATAGTAATGGGGGCTCTTCTGATTTTGCTTTTGAGGTATGTTCTCGCTGCCTCGCTGAGGGCCATCGTTATTATCGCGCCAACACCTGGACCAGAAAGTATTGCATTTAAAAAAGCATCGTCAGTATCCTCAATGTATTCTTTGGGTAAGAGCATTATTGTCGTGAAGAATACCGCGAGTGCAACTAGTAAGCCGATGATGAGTCTCTTGTCCTTTTTGGCAACCGACGCCTTTTTGGCTGCTGGTGTGTCGTCGTATTTTTGGGCTTCTATGTAGAATGAAGCCAAAGATAAGAGAGCCAGAAGTATCAGCATTGAGATAAAAATGATTTTCATCATGGGAAAATTCCCCCTTTCTCTCGCTTTTGCGAGAAGTCGAATGTGGACAGACGGCTGACTTTTAAACTGCGCCTGAAAAACAGGTTCTTTTATTATACAACAAAATGCATAATTTTCAAGGGGTACAAAAAGTCGTCCTTTTATGGACGACTCTTGTTTTTAGAGATTAATCTCGGTTTTTTCGCCGGTTTTTAGATTCTTGGCTGCGAGCTTGCCAGATGCAGCTTCGCTGTCGCCGATAACGATGGCATATTCTGCGATCTTTGCAGCGCGGTTCATGCGTGAGCCGAGTTTTCTGGTTTCAAAGTCGATATCTACGGTGCTTCCCTGTTTGCGTAGCTTTGCTGCGGTTGCCATAGTGAATTTGTATTCGTTTTCACTAAGCGGTAAGAGACAGTAATCTACTGGATTCTTCTCTTCGTTGATGTCGATAAGGCCGCATTCTTTCAAGACGAAGAAGAGGCGAGTTAGGCCGATGCTTCCGCCAACGCCTGGGAAAGATTGGCTCGAGAAGTTGCTGGCAAGGTTGTCGTAGCGGCCGCCGCTTGAGATTGAACCGAGTTCGCGGTGATCAGTAATGAAAGTTTCGAAGACGGTGCCAGTGTAGTAATCTAGGCCACGGATAATCATGAGGTCGATAATGACGTCGTCTAGGCTTTCCTGAGCGTTTAGGAGGTCAAATATGGTTTTGAGTTCGCTTAGGCCTTCTGCGATAGCTGAAGTGTCGCTAAGGAGCTCAGTGAGGGCTTTCTCGACAGTTTCGTAATCGCCCTTAATGTCTGTAAACTTGATGATTTTTTCGACTTTATCGGAGTCGACATCTAACTTGGCTAGCTTTTCTCTAGTAACGTCTAGTGGAACTTTTTCGATGTGGTCGATAATCTCTGCGATCTCGGCATTCTTTGTTTCGAGCTCTAGAGCGCTAAGGAAGCCAGAAAGAACCTTGCGGTTACTGATGCGAACTTGCATGTTTGGAAGCTTGAAAGCCTTGAGTGCTTCGTAGATGCAGGAAATAACCTGTGCGTCGTAGGCAATTGGAAGGCTGTCGCGACCAATAATATCCGCATCGCACTGGTAGAATTCGCGGAAACGACCACGCTGGGCGCGTTCGCCACGGAAGTTGCGGTTGATCTGAGTAACGCTGAATGGAAAAGCTAGATCGTTATTGTGCTCTACTACGTAGCGAGCTAGAGGCACGGTATGGTCAAAGCGAAGAGCTTGATCGGCGGAATCTGCAGTTTCGGCAGTCTTCATGACGCGATAGATTTGCTTCTCTGTGTCGCCGCCAGCCTTAGCAAAAAGAATTTCTGTGCGGTCGATAAGTGGGGTTTCGATACTTTGGAAGCCGTAATGATGGTATACGTCGCTAATTTGTTGTTTGAGCTTGTCAAAAACGACCTGCTCAGTTGGTAGGAGTTCTTGCATGCCAGATAGTGGCGACGTATTGAATTTTTTCATGATTCTATTATAGCATCTTATCTTATCTGTTGTTAGGCAATATTTTTATAAATACGTCAAAATATTCTATAATGTTAGTGAATGGCAGAAAAAGAAAAGATTAGCTTTGGAAAGAAACTTTGGAAGGTTGTTTTTTTTAGTTAATCGATTTGATTGTTACTTTTGGTCTTGGACTGGTAGGTAACTAATTGTTTGCGTTCGGGGGGAATATGTGATAAAGTTTAACTATTGAGTTGGTCATGTAGCTCAGTTGGTAGAGCAGCGGCCTGAAGAGCCGCGTGTCGCTGGTTCAAGTCCAGCCGTGACCACCAAATATGACGCATTTAATAGAATACCCGAAAGGGTGTTCTTTTTTTGTATGCAAATGAGTGGCGTTTAGGCAGGCTAGGCATGTACGAATTGCTTTGTGAGATAAATCTATAGTTTATTGTTTCTTATATTAGAGCTATATGTGTTGCTTGTATGGTATTTCTGCATAGGGAGATTGCTTATCTTCCGTGCTATACTATAGTGTATGAATGCCAAAGTTGGCGGTAGTACCGAGAATCGGGTTTACCAGGCCATAACAGGCCGAAACGGCTAGTAAAAGTTTATTGTAAGAACTTGAAAACAGCAAAACAAAGGAATCCTAATAATGTTGAAGTATCTCAGTAAAGCAAAAATTCCAACCGCGTTAGCCTTTGCTTATTGGCTATTTATCAATATTGTCTATGTGGATGGGTATTTCTATGGTAAATCGTCACTCTTTACTATAGCTTTTTTTAAAAGTGTGGCATTGATTGCTGTCATTGCATTTGCTAACTTTATTGCTGCGCAAATACGTAGAGCGAAGGTTGATCAACTTCATAAGTCTTTCCTCAAACGCTCATTGTTATATTTCGGCATTATGTTTGTATTTTTGTTATTGGTATGGCCGGGTATTTATGTCCATGACGATATTGGAGTCTTCAGTAAGGCTACTATGTTAATTATGGACCCGTGGCAACATTTTCTCTCTAGCTTTCATATGATTACGGCTATTATGTTATTACCAATCGCTAGCGCGCCGGTGATTTTTCAGTGTTTGTTTGCGTCGTTGATTGTTGGTTATATTTCAACTTATGTGCCAACTGTTCTAGTTAAAGGCATTAAAAAACAAAAGAAATTAACCATCGCGTTGTTTGTTGTATTTCTTTTGCCACCAGTTATTCTTCATGTTCTATGCGGTTACAGAATGTCGATTTATCAGTATTTTGAGATCTTTATCCTGCTATATCTTTATATCCACTATAAGAAGGCGGAAAAAATCAATACTCTAAAGATGGTTTATTTGTTATTCTTAATGATCTTGCTTTGTTCATGGCGCAGTGAGGGTATCTACTATCTAGTTGGCTTGCCGGTGTTATTTTATATTATTCGCAAACCGCTATTTACGATGCGTCAAATTGCTATTTATAGCCTTGTTCTCGTAGTCGCTGCGCTTGGTATCTCGAAAATCAATAATAGGCTTATTGGCAATGACCGCTATTCGCTTGGCGCGTTAATGGTACCTATTAGCGGCATTATTGATGGCGCTATTGAATCAAATGACGAGAAAACGCTTGCTATCTATGATAAGGCTTTTAATGTTCAATGTATTAAAGAAAACGGTATTGCTAAAATGCCAGAGCGTATCTTTTGGGACTGCTCTCGTTCTGATGGCAATGAAGTAATTTCACTTGTAACAAAAACTACTATCAAACTTGCTCCGAAATACCTTGGTTCTATTGTTGAGAAATATTCAGACGTGTTATGCGATGCTTTTTTAGGTATTAAATGCGGTGTATATAATACAGGCCAAACCGGCGCTACTTTTATAGCTGATTGGTCAAACTACTTTTTTTCATCGCAAGCCGAAGAAGTGGGGTCTGCATTCTTCCATCGTGTCGATATACCGCTTAATAAACCGGGCAACTCGCGCGTTCGTCATGCAATAGTTAACTTTCTTGCAGGCCGCATGCCGAATATTGAGTTTAATTCGCAATATCTTCTCAAGAAATATGAGTTGCCATCCTATGCTATTCCAGTTTATTACCAGCTATTTTACAGTCTAATCATTCCAACTGTTGCAATTGTTGCTGCGTTTATTATCGCGATTCGTCGCAAAAAATGGATCTTACTTTGGATTATAGTTCTAATTGCGGGGCGTGCTGTAATTGTCTCTGCTACTGGTATGGCGTCATATCTTATGTATTTTATGCCGTTTTATTTGTCATCGATTATTATATTTATTGTTGTCTTCTACGAAGATAGAACAAAGAAAAAAGCTACCGCCAAGAAAACGGTAGCTAAAAAGCAGAAATAATTAATCTTTCTTTCTGAATATCCAAAACTTACTCAAGATATAGTTTGTTACAATAACAACAAATTGCCCTACGCACTTCGCGAAGAGATCGCCCCAGCGCAGTACGTTCGCAATTAAGAGAATACAAAGCGTTTCTAATATAAGAGTAAATACGCGTGCTGCAAAGAAACTGACAATTTCAATCGTAACGCTCTTTTTGTCTTTTTTGTTACTCTTAAACACGAACTTACGATTCGTGAAGTACATAAAGATAACAGCGATAATCCAAGAAATTATATTCGACGTAACGATACTTATGCCGAGCATGCGTGGAATTTCGAACGAAATCAACGCGACAAAGAAACCGCAGCCGCCGAAAAAGAGATATTTAATAACTTCTTCGTTTTTCTTATATAATTCGAGGGCTTTTTTCTTGCTATTTTTCATTCTTAAATATTTCCACCTCTTCTGGCGTTCCTAAAACATGAACGCGTTCAGATGGAACGTTATCAATCTTAACTTCATAGCCCTTGCTAATCATATAGTTATAGAGCGGAGCGATATACTTCTCGCCCTTTTCGAGATTTGCGTCGTTAGAGTAATATTCGTTATAAATTTGCTCATAGAGTGCAAAGTTCTTAAAGTAATACAGTCCGAGTGTGCAGTTGTCGGAAATGCGTTGCTTTTCGCGCACTTCAATCGCATTACCATTCTCGTCGAGCTTTACAAAGCTCCAGTGATCACCTTCTGCTTTGAAACATGGAATAAAGCCATCGCCGATTATATTTTTCTTCAAGAGATAGCCTGGTTCAATATAGGTGTCGATATTATAAACAACCATGCCATCTTCAGAGGCACACTTGTCTTTTGCAAGCATTGCGGTAGTGGCTTGACCATCGGTTAACGCGTCAATTTCGATGATGGCTGGATTCTTGATATTGAGCGCTTCGCACTTATCTAAGATAAAATCTTTTGCTTTGTCTTCTTTGCGAACAATAAAGATGAAACGCGATTCGTCGTCATTAAAATAATCGCTTAGGCTTAGCATTGACCACTCAAAAAGTGTTTTGCCTTTAACTTCAATCTCGAACTTTGGTACGGTGTAGCCAACCTTGCGGAATCTTGAACCGAGGCCTGCCATCGTAATTACGATATTCATTATCTCTCTCCTTTTTTAGCGTTTTTGCGTACGCGAGTAGACTTACGGCAAATCTCCTCTAGCTCGTCGAAATCGTGCTTTAGGAATTCATCTGGACGCACGGCGCGATCGTCGATATAGATGCCGCGATGGCCTGGCCAAGGCTTTGCGAAATAGATTTCGTCATAAGGAATATCGTTCTTTTTTAGCCATTCTTGCATCACGACTGCAGTATTTGCATTAATAAGACCAAGATTGCCGTTATAAGTTCTCATATTGCGACTAGTAAGTAATACGATACGTGCGCCGCCAGCTTTGTATTCGCGTAATTTTTTGACCATTTCTTCGTCTGGTGGTAAATCGATATATTCTTCGCCAGTTTCTTTGATTGGGCAAAGTGTACCGTCGACATCAAAAACTAAGCTAATGCCTTCATACATTTTTATTTTCCTCCATTATATTAATTGCGTTTAAAATAAAGCCGAATACTTTATGTGGATTATCGATATGTAGTGGCAACATTGATAAGAATAGGCTCGCCTCAAAGATGCGTACGGCGGTATAATCGAAGCCATTCTTGTCTAGATAAGCTGCGAACAGTTCCTTTGCGTGTTGATTGTCGGTATGAACGTGCAGAATATAGTGCATATCTTTTCCGAGGCAGATATCATAGGAACCAGTATTGAAGAAATCGTAGTTACCGCAAATCGAATGCGATAGTTTTGCGATATCATAGTATGGGTCCGTCCATAGGTCTTGTTCTTTTATGGCACCCTTCGGGTCAATTAAACGCAATAAATTTACTTCCTTACTATAAAGCATATTAGCGAAGAACATATCACCGTGACCAATTACGGAAACAGTCTTCTTTGACTTTAGTATTTTCTTGATTGCTTTTTCGTATAATTTTTTGTAGTCCGCCACGATTTCATCGATATTGTCGTAACTAGTACCAGTCTTTATCATTTCGGCAATTTGTGCATATTCTGGCAAGGTTTTAAGCTTTTGTATGCGCTCTTCGAGCTTGTTGAGATATAGCTTATTGGCGCGAGTTAGATATTCTTCTTTGTCGACTGCTTGGCTTTCTCGTTGGTTAATAAAATAGAAGGATTTGTCTAAAATAGCGTCAAGCTCGTCTAGATCTATGGCGCCGTGTGTCCAACGAATCGCGATGTCTGTCATTGGCATGCGCTCCATTGTGTAGCAAGCTGTATCGCCCTCATCTTTAAAGTCATATGGCATTACCATAAAGCTGCGCATGCGCTCCGGCAACAACCAATAGTATCTGTATTCTGCTTCCATTTTCTTTTTATCTGCACTGCGCTTTGTTACCGTGTAATTATCGCCAGAAAGAGAGTTAAAATAACGAGCGTCAAAGCCGCCAGAAATATACATTAAAAGCGCATCATAATTAGAGATATCAATGAAGATCGGTGCATCTAGCGTATCGCCGTTCACGAAATCCATATTACCGTTATCGCGATACTTCGCAAGGAAGGAAGCGTAAGCCTTCGTGTCTGGGAAAATTGCACCAGATGTATGATTGTTGTTACTGAAAATGGTGGTTTTTACGGCGAACTGTGCTTTATCGATGCTGATGGCTAATTCTTCATCGTTCAAAATTGCTGCATTGGCCAGAATGTGTACATATATAGCATCGACCGGATTCTTTGTTATCTCGTCAAATTGAGCTTTATCAAAAACGCGCACAACCTTCGGTGAGCAGTCGCATTTTTTTAAAGCATCCTTCAGGCGTACAAACATTGAACGGCGTTTCAAGACCATCTCGCCAAAACTCTTCTTGCCGAGAATATTTTTAATACGTCCAACTACTGGTACTGTATCATCATATATAACGATTACATTTTTCATTATTTATTCCTCCTGCGCATACTTAATAGTTTCCAAACGTACGACAAAATCAGCGCACTAACTAACATTAAAATGCATGTGTAAATATAGTATTGAATAATCGTGTTCTGGTCGCCCACGAATGCGCTGGATATGTAGG
This sequence comes from uncultured Candidatus Saccharibacteria bacterium, assembly GCA_946530965.1. Taxonomy (GTDB): domain Bacteria; phylum Patescibacteriota; class Saccharimonadia; order Saccharimonadales; family Saccharimonadaceae; genus UBA2834. Next base: position 305,487 of record CAMNAK010000001.1, on the reverse strand, counting down.
AAACAAAGCTATTAAAGTCTATGTTAATCTTCAGGCCATTTTGGACAAGACTTACAAAAACAAATTCCATCGCCCAGCTCAAGAACGTTAGTAGGAATACGACTAGCTGGCGACCATGCAACATTTTTTGCAGGGATTTATGAAAGTTATTCATCCAATCTAGTGCACGCAAACTATTCAAGCTTTTCTTGCCGCTAGATTTGGACATGAAGAAGCGATTCATATATTCGTAAGTTTGACCGAAAAAATAGTAGAAAAGAATAAATATAATCATGAATATGATTAGTATCGCAATTAGGACATTCCATGTTATGGTGCCGCCAAGCAGTAAACATAGTGCTACGCTCGACAATACCATAATTGCGTCAAAGAACTTTTCGATCAGGACTACCGACACGCCTTTGCGATAATTGCGTGTTTTATAGCCTATACAATACATCTTGAATAGTTCGCCGATTTTAAATGGTAACAAGATATTTACAAAAGTAGTTTTTATATAAAGACGTAGCGCGTCAGGAATAATCATTTTCTCTTCGAGGATAATAAAATATAAACGCAAAAATTTAATACCATGAATCAGGAAAATGATTATGAAAAGAGAGATTAAAATGCCTGCTTGAAAATTATTTAGTATGGTAAAAGCGTCGAGATTAATAAATATTAGCGATGCTGCGATTACTGCTATATTAATTAGATTGTATATTAATCTTCTCATTTCTTTATTTCTTTGTAGGTATATTCTTCAATTACTTTATCGCGAAATTCGCGCTCGATATATTTATGATGGAAAGCGTAGCAAAACAACATTTTTAAAACAGAAAGTGCCTGGCTGGTCATCTTTACGTTGGACTTTTGATCGTCTTCACTCCAAGTAATTGGGAAGAATTTAGCATTCTGCTTGTAATATTGCAAAGAAAGCACCATTAGATAGTTGAAAGTAAGGCGATCTGGGAACTTGAAATAGTATTTGTTTGTAAGCATCTTAGTTGAATATATATTAAGACCAGAGCCTAAATCGTAGATACGGCGACGCACTACAATTGAGAACAAAATATTATAGACACGGTTGCCAAATGTTCGGAATCCTGAATAGCCATTTAGCTTTGAGCCCTTCATAAAACGTGCGCCGAGCATGCAATCGTGTTTCTTGTACTCTCTAGATTTTAAGATCGGCATAATGTCGTTAATATCACCCTGATCGTCGCCGTGAAGAATAATTACATATTTGTATTTATTCTGTATTGCATAATCAAAAGCTACTTTATGCGAACCGCCTAAATTATAATTATCGTCATTTCTTAATACGTGGATTGGGAGCTTATTCTTGTTCTTGAAATCTAGTACGGCTTTTTCCGTATTGTCGGTGCTACGGTTATTAACAAAAATAATTTCATTAATATATTCCATTGCGCCTGACTTTTTAACTTTCTCTAAGACGCGCGGAATTTGTTTTTCGCAATTATAGCCTGGTATAAAAAGTAATATATTCTTCACACTCATTTTCTTTATCATACAATAACTGGACTATTATGTCTTGCTAAAAACAAGAGTTTAAAAACAATTGCTGAGAAATAGCTGCGCCTATGCAGCTACTAATACCCACCTGTGCATTAGGTGATTATTTAGGTATCTTAGAAGAATCTAGGAAGCAAAAGCAAGACAAGTAGGAATGCCTTAGACGATAAACTGATAATAGATACCCAGCGTAAGTTTGATTTTAAGCCCATAATGCCAAGAACTATGGATGCGATTGCTAGTGGGATGCCTAGAGACCAATAATAGAAAATTACCATCCACCAGACTGCCCCTGCGCCACTCTCATTTTGGCTACCGCCTGAGACTATGTAGCAATAGAGAGAAAGCACGATAGGGATCAAAGCAATTATGAGTGATGCGATAGCGTATTTACTATAGTCGTCCATTTTGGGTTGCACTATAGGTATGGGCGGGTTAGTAGTTGTATTACTAGTATTTGCGGTGTTCGTGATAGGGATTGATGGCTGGATATTGGCTGGATTATTTAACTGCTCAGCTCCAGTATCCGTTGCGTTGTTAGTTCCAGGCGTTATTGGATTATTTGCTTGATTCTCCATTATTTCTTCCTTGTATCGTGTTTCTGCTTTTTATAATATCGCATAAGTAATTTGGCTATTTTCGTGCTATAGTTTAACCAAATATAACAGGGGTTATTTGTGACGGATATTGCTAAGCCAGTAAAGATTTCTAAAGAAAGGAAGCCAGGAACGCTTCATTCTTTCTTTGCTCTAAAATTTCATGATGGCGACCAGGATAAAACTAAACTTGAGGCGATAGAGAAAGCTTTAAATAAGGCTGGCATTACTATTACCGTAATGGCTCGTGATGTTGAGAAATGGGGCCAGGCGGAAATTCCAGAAGGAAAGACCTTGATGAAAGATTTTGCCTTCCCTGCGATGCTTCAGTGTGACTGTAATATTATTGAGTTTAGCGAAAAAGGCGTTGGCCTTGGTATGAATGGTGGCTTTTGTTATGCTGCCGAAAAGCCGGTATATGTTATCGCGAAAAAAGGTAGCGACATCTCTACTACGATGGCAAATATCGCAACCAAGGTTATCTTTTACGATAAGCCGAGTGACCTAGTAAAACCATTTACGGAGATTGCGAAGAATTTTCCGCGCGTAATTTTAGCTTCAAAGTCCGCCGTGCGCAAACAGCAGATGGTCGATGCGGATATTCCTTTTGAGGTTATGGTTAGCGATGCTGATGAGACGCCAGATAATTCTAAGTCTTTCAGGGATCAATTGGCGGAAATATCCATGCGCAAGGCGCAGGCTGTCTTGTCTAAAACCAAGACTCGCGGTCGTCGCCTGATTGTTGCGGCTGATCAAAATATTGTCTTTGATGGAAAAATGTATGGTAAACCAAAGGACAAGCATGCTGCGCGTGAGTTACTAAAACAAATGCGTGGCTCGGAAGAAGTCTATGCCTATACTGGAAATGCAATACTTCTAGCCGAGAAAGGCAAGGTTCTTCAAAGTATTAATATTACAGATACGGCCAGAATGAGCGTCGACGATATCTCTGATGAAGAACTCGACGATTGGATTAATAATTCTAAATGTCTAAGTTATTGTGGTGGAATATCTATAATGTTCGCTAATTTTGTGCATTTGAAGGAAGGTCGTCTTTCTACGGCAAAAGGCATGACGTTAGAATATACTAAAGAGCTAATGAAGAATCTTTAGCGTGAAATGAAAAATCCCGCAAGCGAACTTGCGGGATTTTTGTAGTAGGAACTCGGTTGTTACTTGAAGAATCTGTCGAGGCTTTCGCAAAAGCGGGTCCAGGCGCTTCTCTTTACTTTTGGAGGATGAGCGACTTTGCCGCCCTTCTGTTCTCCGCCAGGAGTAAGGCCGTTAGGGCCCCATGGGCCCATGCCGTAGCCGTAGCCGCCGAAGCCTCCCCAATAGCCTCCGTAGCTACCGAAACCATTTGAGCCGCCCCAAGGTCCTCCAGGAGGAGGTCCGCCAGGTGCGCCAGGAGGAGGTCCTCCACCAGGAGGCCCACCGTAGGGTCCGATAAGCATAACGTTGTCCGGTACTTCCATGGCCTGACAGGAGTCTGCGTAAGTGAGGTCTATTTCGGGTGTAGAATAAGCGAATTCTTTGGGTGAATATGAGTTCCTCTGTAAAACCTTGGCAAGAGTAAGCGCTTCGATTGCTACGCCAAGCCAAAGGATTGCTACTGTCATTGTCATATGATCACCTCCTATAGTGTATATGTGACAGTCGTACCTATATTATACCAGATTTGGGCTAAAAAATCAAGATGCTATTGTTTTTTATAAAACGCTATATTTCTTCTCTTGCATGCTATAATGACCTCATGGAATAGAATAGCTTTTCGCAAAAAGTTTATTACTAACATTATGCATATTTTTGCAGTTTCAACGGAGGTTATATGGACGAGAAAGTATTAAACTTAATCAAATCTGAGCAAAAACGCCAGAGCGAAGGACTTGAACTTATCCCAAGCGAGAACTATGTTTCAGCAGAAGTTCTCGAAGCAATGGGTTCTGTACTTACGAACAAGTATTCTGAAGGTTATCCAAATTTTGCTGGCCTAGACGGCGATGATGATTTGGCTCTTCTTGCTACTACGGAAGATTATCGCTACTACGGTGGTCAGGACAATACTGACAAGATTGAGCGTCTAGCAATTGCTCGTGCGCGTAGGATTTTTCATGCTGATCATGCAAACGTTCAGCCACATAGCGGCGCTCAGGCAAACAACGCAGTTTATAACGCATGGCTTCAGCCTGGCGATACTGTCCTTGGTATGGATTTGGCACAGGGTGGTCATTTAACTCATGGTGCAAAGGTTACTCAAAGTGCTCAGATTTACAACTTTGTAAACTATGGCACAAATCCTGAGACTGGCGATTTGGACTACGATGATATCGAGGCAAAGGTTAAGGAATATCAGCCAAAGATTATCTTGATTGGTTATTCTGCCTTTATGAAGATTCCTGATTTTGAGCGTGTCGTAAAGATTCGTGACGAGTTCTGCCCTGATGCTTTGCTTATGGCAGATATGGCTCACGTCGCTGGTTTGATTGCTGGTGGTGTACATCCAAATCCACTAGATTTTGGTTTCAATGTTATGACAACTACGACCCACAAGACGCTTCGTGGCCCACGCGGCGGTATGATTCTTTCTAAGGGTAAGGTCACTAACCCGCTCAAGAAGCCTGAACATACGATCGAGAATATTCCTACTCTTATTGATCGCTCCGTCTTCCCTGGTACTCAGGGTGGCCCATTGATGCATGTTGTTGCGGCTAAAGCAGTTGCTTTGTATGAAGCTGAGCAGCCAGAGTTTAAGGAATATGCTAAGAATATCGTAAAGAACGCCAAGGCTTTGGCTGAGGCACTCAAGGAACGCGGTTTTAAGCTTGTCGGCGATGGTACGGAAAACCATCTAATCTTGATCGATATTATGTCTTCCTTTGGTGTTGATGGCAAGACTTATGAGCGTGCGCTTGATCGTATTGGTTTAACTTTGAACGCAAACGCAATTCCAAACGATACAATGCCTCGCTTTACGCCTTCCGGTGTTCGCCTTGGTACGCCAGCGATTACTTCTCGCGGCTTGAACGAGAAGGATATGGTTCAGATTGCCGATTGGATGAAGCAGGTCGTAGATATCTGCAAGGATAAGAGGCAGGATGCTGTTACTGATGGTAGGCTTCGCGAAGAAGTTCGCAAGATGGCTCTAGCTCATCCATTGCCAAGCGATAAGAAATAAGATTAAAGCATTAGAAAATCCCCCGAGCGATCGGGGGATTTTTGTTAGATTTTTGTGCGGTTGTTTAGTGCTGATGCGAGCGTGATTTGGTCGGCGTATTCTAGACTAATACCAAGAGGTAGACCACGAGCTAGGCGTGTGATTTGGAGTTCTGGGTATTTTTCGTGGAGCAATTTCTCGAGCAATACTGCTGTGGATTCTCCCTCGACTGATGGGTTTGTGGCAATAATGATTTCTTTTACGGAATCTTCCTTGACGCGGTCGATTAGCTCTTTGATGTGCAACTGGTCTGCCGTAATTCCATCCATTGGGGAGATTGCGCCGCCAAGGACATGATAGGTACCATGATAAGACTTAGTATGCTCGATAGCATAAATATCTAGCGGCTCTTCTACGACTAGGATGGTAGATTTGTCTCTGTCTGGACTATCGTAAAGCGGAGATAGCTCGTTTTCTTCGCTAATAAGTGCGAAGGTCTTTGGGCAGGTTTTGACGCTGTCGTGAAGTTTATCTAGGGCGTTCGCGAGGTTTTTGGAAATGACTCGGTCGTTCTTGAGCAAGAAATATGCATAGCGCTCGGCAGTACGTGGGCCAACTCCAGGTAGCCTGCCAAGACATTCAATTAGGTCATTGAGGGCGGATGGTAACATGAACTTATTATATCATCTAGATTCTATAGCTTTCTCTAGTTAAAGAACAAACTATCGAAAGCTATAGAATCGCAGATCGTATAGCTAAGTTCATATTATGTATAAAAAGCAAAAGCTAATTAATCCGTAGCAAAAAACAAACAGAGCTCGGAAAGCATAAATTAATCATTAGAATTCTGGCGGCGCGCAGGTTTGACAGGTTAACTAGTCAAACTTGTCAAGCTAGTCCAACCTGTCAAGCTAGTCAAACTTGTCAAACTAGTCCAACCTGCGCAAATAATAAAGGCCCTCTAGAAATCTAGGATTTATGAAGAATAAAAAATAGCTCTTTATTTAAGATGTTCTTTTCTTAAATAAGAGCTATTTTTTTGACTACAAACCTAGATTTCCTAGTGAACCCATCAATGGCTTCATCTTGTCTGTTGCGATTTCCTGTGCCTTTGCATAGCCATCACGCAATGCGTTTTCGATCCAGCGTTCAGTCTCGTGGATGTCGTCTAGATCGATTTTTTTTGGATCAAGGGAGACCTTCTTGATTTTTAGTTCGCCGGTAATCTGGATAACGACTGCGCCGTCGCCAGCTTCAACTTCTACGATTTCGTTCTTGAGACTCTTCTGGGCTTTGCGGAGTTCGTTAAGCATTTTCATCTGGTCCATTGTCTGACCCATAGTATTTATTCTCCTGTTTCTTGCTTATCTGTAACTTTGGTATATATGTATAGTCTATCAGAGTTTCGGCTTTTTGACGATGTTGAGATATGGGATAGTTCATATCCTTTAGCTTCGACTGGTGCTTCAATAACCGCTACGCGACCTTCGCTATTCTTTGGGAACTCATAGTTAACTTTAATATTGTTCTTCTTTGCAAATAGTTTATAGAAGTCGTGGTTCTCGTCCTCTGTATTCAAGATTAGCGTGTCGCCAGCTTTTAGCTCTTTTGTAAACAAGGCTAGATCTTCGCTAAAGTTCTTCGTGACGCGCGGCGTGTAATGATAGCCCTGAATATAATGAGCGAGGCCAGAAATGAGCATAATAGCTAAGATGATGACAATCGGAGCTGCGCCGATAAGGTGTGCGTACGGATTTTTTGGGAAGATGCTCTTCCAGCGCATGATCATAGAATCGATGGCAGCGGAACACATAATTGCTACTGGGACAATAATAATTGCAGCGCAGGTTACGTTAAGGCCAGAAATAATCACTGCAAAAGCTATGAGCATATATGTAACAGAGTTGCGCGATGCAAATAGCTTGTCTAGCGAGCTAATAAAGCCAATTGCGATAAGCGCTACTGTCGCTAGGCCAAATAGTGGTGCTAGATGCACGCTGTCGTAAGCAAGTGTAAATGAGAAATATGGTGCAAAGGCGTTCTTTAGGTTCTGGATGTAAGCTCTCTGGGAGAAGTTCTCCATGAACGCAAGTTCTTGGATGAGGTTGTGATGATAGAAAACAGAAATGCCAAGTGGGGCTACGCCGACAGCGAAGATAAGAATCGCAAGGATCAGCTGCCATGGCTTTAGGACCTTAATCGAGTAGCGAAGATGTGGGTGCGCGATACCTGCGATAAGGATTGCAAGTGCGATATAGCAAAGATGTGGCGTGTATAGAGACAATGCGATTGAGCTCGTGAATAGTATTACGAAGAATGGGTGAATATTCTTATTGCCAACAATTTTACTGCCAAGCCAGAGGATTAGAGAGATCCAGAAGATATATAGAATATCTGGCGTACCGAAGTTTGCAAGCGACAAAAAGGCTGTAGAAAGTGTCGCTAGAGCAGAGCCAATAATAGCGACATCAGATTTAAACCAACGGTTTAGGAGTAAGGTAATAAATAATGCAGAAAATGCGCCAAAGATGATGGAAGGGATTTTAATAGCGTAAAGTGTTAAACCGAATATCTTGATGCTTAATTTTTGCAAAGCATAATACGGAAGGTTTACGACGTTTCCCTGCTTCATGAAATCCAAGTGAAGATTATCTGAAGTGACGGCAGAATTCATTTCATCATGACTAAGACCTTCTGGCGCGATTGATGGCAAGATAAATAGTAGTGCCACAAAAATCACCATTATTAGAATGTAGCCAATTATGAAACGGTGGCGGAAAAGAAAAAATTCCTTTGTTTTGTCTTTCACTGCTATTATTTTAGCATAATGTTTTTGCTTGGCAAATATGGTCAAGCTTCAGGCGGCTACATCTCCATTTCGTCGTGATGCGTATCGAGTGACATAAAGCGGACGCGAGCCTTATCGAAGTATAGGCCAACGGAGCCAGTCGCACCGCGGCGGTGCTTGGCAAGAATCAAATCCGTAATGTTTTGGCGGTCGGTTTCTGGGTTGTAGTAATCTTCGCGGTACAAGAACATGACGATGTCGGCATCCTGCTCGATGGAACCAGATTCACGAAGGTCGGATAGCATTGGAATCTGTGGAACGCGGTTTTCTACGGAACGGGATAGCTGTGACAAGGCAATAACTGGTACGTTTAATTCGCGCGCAACAAGCTTTAGACCACGAGAAATCTCGGAGATTTCCTGTACGCGGTTGTCCTGTGCTTTTCTTGAGCTGCCAGACATAAGCTGGAGGTAGTCTACGATGATTAGACCTAGCTCGTTATTGTGAGCAACGCGGCGAGCTTTTGTGCGCATCTGAAGGACGGTTAGACCTGGTGTATCGTCAATAAAGATATCTGATTCGCTCATCTCGGACATAGCTTCGGCGATCTTTTCGAAATCTTCGACATCAAAATTACCAGTTTCAAGTTTGAAGGAATCAACGCCAGAAGCATCGGCAAGCATACGGTTGATTAGCTGCTCTTTACCCATCTCAAGGGAGAAAATCAAAACAGCTTTTTTATTGATGTTTGCGACGTTCTGTGCGAAGTTTAGAGCCAAAGCGGTCTTGCCCATAGCAGGACGTGCAGCCAAGATCACGAGGTCGGATTTGTGGAAGCCTGCCGTCATGCGATCGAGATCTGGATAGCCGGTTTTGTAGCCTGCAATAGAGCCCTTCTTTTCATGGAGTTCCTCAAGGTGATTCCAAGTATCTGAAAGAAGGTCCGCCATGGAGATCATGTCGCCATGAGTATTCTGCTCGGAAACCTTAAAGAGTGATTGTTCGGCATCGCCAAGGATCTCGTCGGTTTCGATGGATTCGTTGTAGGCAGATTCGGTAATATCTGCGGCGGCGCCAATAAGACGTCGACGAACGGCGCAGTTTGCAATAAGTTCTGCGTAGGCTTTTGCGTGGGCGGCGGTTGGTGCGTAGGTCGAAAGCTCGGAAATATATGCTGCGCCGCCAGCTTTTGTGATTAGCTTGTGGCGTTTTAATTCATCGGTTACGGTAAGCAAATCTACTGGCTGGTGGCGTTCGTAGAGATTCCACATTGCATTGTAGATGTGCTGGTTTCTTTCGTCATAAAAATCTAGCGGCTTTACGATTTCGGTAATATCTGGCAATGATTCTTCGGAAATCAAAATGGAGCTTAGGAGTGATTTTTCGGCGTCGATATTCTGTGGCGGTATACGCTCGGCGCGCTTTTTTACGTCTTCGAAGCCTTCTTCATCATTCATCGATTTGAATTTCCTCTCCCCCACCCATTAAATCCGCAATATTAGACATCGTGTCGTCGCTTCTTAGGGAATCCTCGCTAATAACAATCTCAATCTCTTTCGGCACGACCTCTGAAATAATGCCACGTTTCTTCTCGATCTGGTTTTTGTTGAATTTGTGATTGGCATAGATTGTTAGCGTGTTGTTTAGAAGCTCATATTCACTGTCTTTGAAAAACGTAAGCATCGGCTTTGCTTTTTTTGTGATGTTTTCAATAATATGTGACCAAAGTTCGGCAGGAGACGAGAACTCAGTAGAAATATTGACGGTTGTTGCTGCTTCTGCTTTTGGTGATTCTTCTTTTGGGGCATCAGTTGGCTTTGGTGTTGGAGTTTTGGCCGGTTCTGGAGCTGGGGCGCTTGGGGCTTCGGCTTTTGGCTCTTCTTTTGGCGTCTCAGGGACTTTTACTGGCTCTGGTGTTTTTACTGGCTCGGCTTTGACTGGAGCTGGCGCAGGAGCGACAACGGGCGCGTTCTGTTGAATGACCTGAACTACTGGTGCATTGATGCTTGGCGTAGTTAGCGCGACAACGAGTTTGGCTAGTGGGAATGGCGATAGCTTTACTTCGCTAAGCTTTGGTACGAGTGAAAGTAGCTGTAAGTCTATAGAATCTACAGCTTGACGAATAAGTTCTTCAGCGATAACGTCTGGCGAAATATTGTCGTTCTGGATTTTTTCGATAGCTTGGTGAATTGCGGCTAGATCTTGGTTTTTGTAGCTACTAACTAGGTCAGAAATAAAGACGTTCTGAGGTAAGCCCAAGATATCTTGTACCTGTTTGGCGGTGATTTTCTTGTCGCTAATGGTCGAGATTTGGTCGAGTAGAGACAAAGTATCGCGAAAAGAATAGCCGCCGCGTTTGACGATGATTTCTAGGGCTTCGTCCTCGATGTCGATTTTTTCTTTTTTGCAGACATCCTTGATATACTTTAGCATTGCTTTTGGTGAAGCGAGCTGGAAATTGTATACCTGGCAGCGCGACATGATGGTTACTGGGACTTTTTGTGGGTCGGTCGTAGCCATGATAAAGATAACGTGCTCTGGTGGTTCCTCGAGGGTTTTAAGAAGAGCGTTGAAGGCGGATTTCGAGAGCATGTGCACCTCGTCGATGATGTATACCTTATATTTGCCTTCTACTGGAGCGATAATAGCCTTTTCGCGGAGGTCGCGAATATTGTCTACGCCAGTGTTGCTGGCGGCATCGATTTCTATGATGTCGATATAGCTATCTTCGAGCTCGTATTTAAAACCGTTGACTTCATGAGCTAAAATACGCGCAACGGACGTTTTACCGCAACCGCGTGGGCCAGTCAAAAGAAAAGCGTGTCCAAAGTTGCCTTTTTTGATAGAGCTTGCTAGCGGCTCTGTGACATTTTCTTGTCCGATGACTTCGGCAAGAGTTTTTGGGCGGTACCTCCTATATAACGCTTTCATACTTATTATTTTAACACTTGAAACTCTCTCTGTCGCTCTTGATAAATAAAGATATATATGAAACAAAAATACCCGGCATGGAAGTCGGGTATTTTGCATGAGCTTAGCTATTTCTTATTGATTAGAGAATATGCGCAAGCCGCTACGGCTGCACCACATAGCGGAGCTGTAAGGAAGATCCAGAGCTGGCTCAAAGCTGCGCCACCAGTAAGGATTGCTGGAGCAAGACTTCTTGCTGGGTTTACGGAAGTGCCGGTAAATAAAATGCCTAGTAGATGCACGAAGCAAAGCGTTAGACCGATTACGATTCCGGCCATGTGGGATTTCTTGCTATCTGCTGTTACGCCTAGGATCGTATAAACGAATACGAAGGTTAGGATAAGCTCGATTAGGAAGCCTGCGCAGGCTGTAATGCCAAGCTCTTCGGTTAACGTGTTGGCGCCAAGGCCAAAACCAGACACGCCGACACTTGTTGAGCTAAAGATTGCGTAAAGTACGCCTGCACCTGCAAATGCGCCTGCGATTTGAGCTAGTACATAGCCGCAGAAATCTTTAATGTTCATTCTCTTTGTAATGAGCATTGCTAGAGATACTGCTGGGTTTACGTGACAGCCAGAGACGTCCCCGATTGCATAGGCGGCCGCTACGATGCTGAGGCCAAATGCGAGTGATGTGGCTACTAGGCTGCCCGATGTTATTGCTGCTACGCCGCAGCCAAAGAGTACTAAAATAAAGGTACCGATAAACTCGGCGATATATTTTTTGATAGATTTTTTCATAAGATTATGTCCTTATTTATAATGCTTATGATATAATTATATCGTAATTTATGGCTAGTAAAACAAAAATAAACAGCACGAAAAAGTCGCTGAAGTCTTTTGCTATTAAAAAGAAAAGATTGTCGGCCTCCGAAGTGCGAGATAAAGCTCATACTTGGCGCATGGCAAGCTACTGTGTGATGTTTTTGTCGCTTGCTGTTCTTGCTTTCAATTTTACTCTCTTCTTTACCGGTGGACAGGACGATCTTGAACCAAGCTTGATGGTGCTTGCTCCGGCTCTAGCTGTGCTTGCTTCCGCTTTGGCGCTTAGAAACATTGTTAAGTATAAGTCCAGGAAGTTTGAGCTTGCGGCTTCGATTGTAGTTTTGGCGATTGCTGGTTTGTGCTTCTGTGCAGAACTATTGATTTTAGTATTGGCGGCCATCATGCCGAATGGTCTTAGAGATTCTGATATTAGACTTTCTGGTCGCTATGACTGTGCTGATCATCAGGAATTACTTGAGAACAACAGATATTCTGTTACGATGCAGTTTTCTGGTAAAGAGTTCCGTTTCTGGAATTACTACAACGGCGATACTTATGTAAATGGTAGTTTTAGTATCGATAGGCTATCTGATGATGAAATTAAGGTTCACTCATTAATTGCCGAGAATCATGCTAAAGGATCTAAGATGAATCTTGATGCCACTAGCTACAACGTTAAGGTAAATGATTTTAGAAATATTGAGATTACTTACGAAGACGGCTCGGTTAGGTATTGTAAGAAAGATTAGTTAATTGAGCAAAAAACCATATCTTCAGAAGATATGGTTTTATTTTTTATTATAAGCTTGCTTCGACTGCTGCCCAGGTTGCTTCGTCGTTGTCTGCTGGGATTACGACGCTAACCTGATCGCCAACCTTTAGGCGGAAATAAGTAACGGATGCGTAAAGAATTTTGTACTCTTTGCCGTTTACTTCGACGAAGTACTGATCGTCGTGGCTAGTCAATGTGCCGATAACTGTGCGGCGCTCGACTGGGCCAATTTGTTTGTACATGAACTTGCCGGTTTCGCCAATTGTTAGCTTCAAGATGTCACCTTCGACTAGCTTGGACTTGCTGGCGTAGTTCGCTGGAACTGGATAGTTCTTGCCGTCAGGACCAATCATAATTTGTCCATCGAAGACACCTTCGATAATTTTACCTTCTGGGCTATCAGTTATAGTCTGGGTTGGAGCGGTAATTGTGCCGCCATCACCCAACATTGAAGTCAAAAGTTCCTTAGCTGCTGCTAAGTTGGTCTCTGCTTCGGTCAAAAGACTTCGCAGACGTTTTATTTGTTTTTCTGGTAGATCAGACATACCTCGCATCCTCTGTCTGTATTTAATATTACTAAGTCTATAATATATGACTCTAGCACTAGTGTCAATGTTGTAAAATTCGCTTTTTCCACAGCCATAACAGAGGTGGGATGAAATTTGTTGTAAATATTACCATTGACTATTGTGCTTTTGTTTAATCTCTTTTTGCTTTTATGAAAAAGAAAAAGCCCTCGGTTACTGCGAGGGCTGAGTGGTTTTAGGAGTGACGAAGATTTTCGAGTCTTTGATAGAAACGCTAAGTTTGCTTGTTATATCAAGGTTAAGGTCTTGGCGCAGATAAACGCCTTCCTGCTTAGTCTTAGCGTATCTGGTCATATGAAAATCGCTTGGTGAGCTAATGAAGTTCGCGTCGCCTCCTATCGGTAATACGGGTGTTGGGTTCGATTCGCAGTGGAGTGCAAGTGTCTCGGCATTGGATAGCGCGGTATAGAGCTTGGCGCTTTTTCCGGGGCTTTCTTCAATGGTGTAGACAGTAGCATACTCGAGACCATTAAAGATAAATTTGTTGTCGGACACAATGACGTATTTTGTAGTGCCATTGTGCTCGAGGATTGTCTTTGAGTTGCAATGGCCATCAATGATCACGAGGTCATTGATAGGGATTGCAAACTCGTTGCCTTCCCCCGCTTTGAAGGGATCGGTTGTGACTCTTCTTGCGCCAGACGCGAAAAGCGACTTTGTCATTTCGATGAAGATTCCGCGATTGTTCATAATGTCATCTCCTTTTCTAAGGTGCTACGATTGGACGTTTAATATTATAATTACACGCTTTTATCCTAAAACTGTCAAATTGAAAGCACAAAAAAGAGCCCCTTACGAGGCTCAATTTTGTTTACAATCTGGCTAATAATTTTTAATAACTTAAGCGAGTTCGATTGTTGCGCCAGCTTCTTCCAAAGTCTTCTTAAGAGCTTCAGCTTCTTCCTTTGCAACCTTTTCCTTGATGGTAGCTGGAGCACCATCAACGAGAGCCTTAGCCTCACCGAGACCAAGACCAGTAGCTTCCTTAACAGCCTTGATGACTGGGATCTTGGAAGCACCGGCGTCTTTCAAAACGACGTCGAATTCAGATTTTTCTTCAGCAGCAGCGCCACCTTCAGCAGGTGCAGCAGCAACAGCAACAGCAGCAGCAGCTGGCTCGATGCCGTATTCGTCCTTTAGGACATTCTTTAGCTCGTTAACTTCGAGGACGGTGAGCTTAACCAATTCCTCTGCGATTTTCTTTACATCAGCAGCCATTTTATTGGACTCCTTTATGATTTAACGGTTGATAAATAATAATTAATTGGTTGCTTTGTCGGCGATACCGTCGAGCAAGGCGTGTAGATTGCCAGAAAGTGCATTCGTGACATCGTTGACTGGGCTGAGAAGCATATCGACGACCTGGCCGATGAGCTGTTCCTTGCTTGGAAGCTTGGAAAGCGCAACGACATCTTCTTCGTTGAGAGCTTTACCGTCACCAGAGAAAGCACCCTTAAGTTCTAGGGCGGCATGATTCTTAGCAAACTTTGCTAGAACCTGTGCTGGAGCGACTTCGTCGTTATTAGAAACGGCATAAAGTAGCTGACCTTCTAGAGCGCTTGTATCGGTGTCTTTGTAAACTGCGATTTCGCCCATGGCGACACGGACGAGGCGGTTCTTGACAATCTTGATTTTTACGTCGTTCTCGCGAGCAGCTTTGCGAAGTTCCTGCATTTCAGCGACCGTAAGGCCCTGGTATTTAGCAAAAACTGTCATCTTTGCATCGCTGAGAAGCTCGTTTAAGTCGGCAACCAATTGTTGTTTCTTATCTTTGCTAATTGCCATAGATAGAAATCTCCTTTTGGTTTATTCGTTTTAGCCAGATTGTTAATTGCTATTTAGCACTTAAAAAGCGCTAGATATAGCGCGTCACCAAGAATATATAAGAATATTTATCCTCGGCGGCGTGATTAAGCTGATTGCTCAGCCGCCGCTGTCTTTGGTAACTGGGAGTATTATAACAGATAGGACTTCAAAATGCAAGAAAAAGAGCCCTCTTTTGAGGACTCTAATAGAAAAGGATGCTCAAGGCGTGTACTCGTGGAAATCTGCGCCAACCCAGTACTCGAGATATGCTTTGATCTGCTCGAAATGTTCTGCCGTAAAGGGGGCGATAGGTTTGGCTTCATTGCAGACGTAATAATCCAGGAGCTGGGAGTTTATGAGATTGCCGCTTGGCGCGATCGCTTTGCTCTGCTCTTTGCTGAGGTTGAGATACTGCGCGGAGTAGACATAATCGGACTTCTTGTGGATGATTTCGCCGTAGATAGAGTCGATCACTTCGCCGTCGGCGTCCATGTAGCTGCCTCCCTGGTAAGGTCTGAAGGGGCCGTGATAGACTCTTGCGTTCATGAAGTCGTTAATGATTCTGTCGTCTTCACTCTCATATTCCTTTGGCTCTTTGAGCTCGAATTCGAGGCTGTAGCCGCCATTTTCCTTGTCCTCTCCGATTACTGCTTTGTATTCTCCGGAGATTACGCAGACCATAGCATCAATAAGCTGTTTGACGGGGACTTCTCCCAGGGTGAGGACTACCATTAGCTCGGGGTCTTTTCTGAGCTTGTTAATAGCGCTCTGGCCTTTGATTTTGAGGACCCAGTCCTCATCGTTGTTTCTGAGGGCGTCCTTCTCTTCTTCCGTCAGGAGTTCGTTGATGCTTGCATCGAGATACTCGAGCTGCATCGGGGTCAAGAGGATGCCGTTTCTTCCTGGTGCGGCAAGCAACACGCTTGCGAGGGCATAGTAGTTGATTCTCTCGTCCATAGTTAGATCCTTTCTCTCAATGTGCGGTACGCCAAAAAGAATCTGGCGCGCGGATTTAGATATTATACAATAATCTATTAAATTCGTCAAAGATATAAAAAGGGTCCTCCGGAGAGGACCCAAGAGGATGATTAACTGAGGTTGCGCTGGCAATAGGTGAACCAATCGGCGAGCCAGAATCTGAGGTATCTCTCGATTGCTTTTTCGGTCTCGCGCTTGATAGGCTTTTTGTTATCAGCAACTCCTTCAGTGAGAATTTTGAAGAGTTCTCTATTTGTGAACTTCTTGTTGGCATTATTGTAATAGGCCTTAAGTTCGAGAATATCGATAGATACATCTTCGAGCCAAACCGCTCTTTTCTCGCGTGTTTTCCAGAGTTCGCTATAAGCGGTATCGAGCGGACAGTTATCGTCGTCGACATATCCTCCGCAGTCATGGTCGAATGTTGGCATACGAATGCAGACTTTTGCATCGAGGAAGTCCTCGATAGGCTTAGGGCGCTTGTGGGTTTTGTCTTCGCTTGTAGTGGAAGCTTCCGTATTGGCTTCGTTGTCAGTTGCGGGGATTTCTCTTACATCTTCGATCTCGATTTCTTCGCCGTCTGCAATCTCTCCTGTTAAGAAGTCGATTGTGACACCAAGGAGATCACTATGGTCGAGAGTGCTGAGCGCGAGGATAGAATACAGGACTTTATTATTCTTGAGTTCCTGGATAGCGCGGGTATGCAGTGAGCTTTCCTTTTTGCCGTATTCTGAAAACTTGTCGTCCTCAAGGGCACGTTGCTCGATACCCTGAAGACCAGCAATGCAGCCTTTGAGGTAATCGATTTGCTTTCTGGTCAGCGCGGCATCTTCGACGCCAAGGACATCGCATGCGATTTTTAGATAATCCATTCTAATCATCCTTTCTAAAAATGTGCGGTACGCCAAGACTGTATCTGGCGCGCGGATTGTATAATTATATAATGTTTTTGCTGGTTCGTCAAAGCAAAATATGTTATATTTATCTTATGATAAAGATTCTTGCAGGCGGCAAAAAGAACAAAGATTGGCTAGCTGAGGCTTGTGGCGAATATGAGAAGCGCCTCCGTAAGCCTTTTGACCTTACTTGGCAGTTTGTTGAAGAATCCGAACTTGATTCTAAGGTTTTATCTCTAGATAGAGATAACTTCGTAATCTTGCTTGATGAGCGCGGTAAGATTTTGAGCTCGCCTGAACTTTCCGAGAAGATGGCGGATGCTTTTGGGTCTGCCAAGAATATTGTTTTTGTGGTTGGCGGTGCATTTGGGCATTTTTCGCCAGAAATGCAGGCTCGCGCAGATCTGATTCTAAGTTTTTCTAAGATGGTGTTCCCACATCAGATTTGCCGCTTGATTTTGGCTGAGCAGATTTACCGTGCGCAGGAGATATATCTAGGACATCCTTATCACCACGCGTAGAATGATATAATACATCCATTTAGGAGTCATATGAATCTAATTAACTATATTCAAAAATACGGGCAGATTAGCTTTAAGAAGATGTCTTTTAATGATTTGGATAATTTGGTTTTTTGTTCCCTTGCTTACCTCGATTATTCTGGGACCTGTGTTGATTCTGGACTTCATAGTATCAAAGAGATTGGTCAAGATTATTTAAAGACGCATCGTTTTAAGGATGTGTCGAAGCTTGGCCTTTCTATAAAAGATGCCTATAAAACTCTTGTTGAAGTTATAAATGCGCCACGTTTTGCTAATGTCGGTATGTATGACTATGTTTATTTGCTTGACGAAGAGACGCAGTTTGGCGCTATGACTTTTACGATTACGCCGAAGTTATCTTTCGTGGCTTTTGAGGGCACTGACCAGACGATGAGTGGCTGGAAGGAAGACTGTTTGCTTGCTTGTCGCTTCCCTGTCGAGAGCCATACTTTGGGCGCTGAATATCTGAAGAAACATATTTCTCTTACTGGTCCGAATGTGATTGTTGGTGGCCACTCTAAGGGCGGCAATACTGCCCTTGTGTCGGCTATGTTAGTTACTGGCTTGAAGCAGCGAAAAATTTCTAAGGTTTATAGTAATGATGGTCCGGGTCTCAGAAAGCGCGAAATGGAGTCGAAGGCTTATAGAACGGTTCGTTCAAAACTAAACCATATTGTTCCGCATTGCAGTATTGTTGGTATGCTTCTTCGCCACGATAAACATTACCCGATTAAGAGTAACACTTATGGCGTGTTTGCTCACTCGATGCTAACCTGGGAGATTATTGATGATAAGCTTCGCCGTAGCAAATTGACTGCTAAGAGTCTTGCGCTTGAAAAGAGTTTGACGGAGTGGCTTGATGGTCATTCTGACAAAGATCGAAAGAAGATTATTGATGGTGTGTTTGATTTGTTTGAAAAATCTGGAATTAAAGAAACGGTAGATATCGCAAACGCCAAAAAGCTAGTTGCTCTTGCCAAGAATCTCAAGACCGTAGACGAAGAAAGCAAAAAGCTTGTTGTTGATATGGTAAAGTATGCTGGCAATAATATTAGTCAGGCGGCAAAGAAATCTGTTTAGAAACAAAAAGACGCCCCTTGTAGAGCGTCTTTTTTGATTAAATTATATTTGCCCTTTATTTTGTGTAAACTGGAATCCTAGGCCAAAGACTGCGGATGCGATTGTGATGATATAGAAGAATGGTACCGTTGCTAATCCAAAGAGTGGGATTAGTGTTAAGCCTATGTAGTACGCACCGCCGACCGCTGTTACGAAGATGATCATTGGCTTGATTGCTGCTACTGCAATGCAACCAAGAATGACCGCTACGATAACTGCGATTAGAACGTTCGGCATAAAGGTGTATGCTCCGCCAAGATAGTCGATAGTTAGGAAGAAGCCGATGGCGCCAGCGAGCAAGGCTACGCAGAGGCGTTCGACGCTTAGACCTATCATCGAGAATAAAATACCGATAGCGATTGGAATAACGAATCCCCAAATCTGGTCGTTATTAAAGACGCTTGGCGGTATTAGCTTTCCTACGTGATAGCCAATAATAAACCAAATTATAAAGAACGCTATTTTCTTTAGCTTGTAACCAAAGAGGCAGACTAGAATCGCTAAGATAAGCGTCACGACTGCTTCTGGTATAACTATCGCTGTGTTTATCATAATTTTAGTGTAACACAACAAAAGCAGTAGCTTAAATTTGTGTTAGAATTACGCCTACAACAACAATTACTATTGCAATGAGGTGTGAAAGTACAATATGCCTATTGAGCTTTTCTCTGCCGAAGTTTGGCCATATTACAGTTAGTATGATGCCTAACATGAAGGTCATGATCAATTCTGACGTGTTTGATACTACGGTCGCAAAAGATGTGTTTGTTATGGTAAAGCTGAGCATGATAAGGAAATCCGCTGCGCTACAAATTCCGACTGTGAGTGCGGTCATTACAAATAGCTTGATCGGGAAATCTTTGCGGACTTGTTTGATGCGTTTGCGCCAAGATGGCATTATGGCGGCTGAGATAATATCGAAGGCAGCGCGACCTAAAGCAAACCAAAAGAACATGGTTATTTGATCGGTATTTTGTTGCTCGGTTTTAGCAAAGATAATGTCGCTGACGCTTACTAGTGCTGCGTATGCCAAGAAGAATAGCGAGGCTTGAATTTCGAACTTGCGGGCAGATTTACGCCTGCGCGCCAAGATCATAATGAATGGTGCGGTTAGTATTATGCAAAAGCCGAATACCTGGAGAGTTGTTAGAGTTTTGCCGAGTAAGAAGACGTCGGCGAAGATACAAAATACTGGGATTAGCTGATAATAGATGGCGGCAGTGGTTGATTCTTCTTTTCTTAGGCCAAGATAGTATGGGATTGATGCGATCGAAGCGATTGCGCCAGCTAAAGCCGACAGTAGGATGATTTCTAGTGAGCTCTCTTTTATGCCGATGAAGATAAAGACAATTGCGGCGATTATGAGATAATGAAAACCATTTATTACTTTGATGGCTTGAGGTTTTCTGCTCTTGAAAATAATATCGGTATTGTAGTTATCGATAAAAGCGGCAATCGAGTAGCCAAACGCGGCTATTAGGCATAGAATAATCCAATGCATTAATCTAAATATAGCATAAGCGTGTTATAATTGACTTATGCAAACGAGGGAATTTTAGTGGGAATTCTTAGTAAGCTTTTCAAAAAACCAAAGACTGATGCTGTTTTTGAGACTGCTTCTCCAAACGGTCGTTTGAAGATTGTTTTTGTTATCGAGCATGGCGAAATGTCCTACTATGTTCGCAAGGATGACAAGATTATTATTAAACGATCTAAGCTTGGTCTAGAGCTACGCGGTGAACGCTCCTTTGAGCATGGTATGAGCGTAGTTCGTGCTTTTAATAGGCAGTTTGACGAAACTTGGGAAGCCTATTGGGGCGAAGAGCACTATATTCGTAATAACTATTCCGAAACCGTGATTTATCTCGAAGAAGTTATTAAGCCTGCCAGGCTTTTAACTTTGCGCTTTCGTGCCTATGATGATGGCGTAGCTTTCCGCTATGAAATCCCAGTTCAGCCTCAGATGTCTCGTTTGGTGATTACAGAAGAGTTAACAGAATTCGCCTTTAACTCTAATGATCGTTCTTGGAGTATTCCTGCTTACCAGCCTGATCGCTACGAATATTGCTATACCGAAAAGCCGGTTTTTGATTTGCGTGATTCTGTTCATACGCCAATGACGGTTCTTACAACCGATGGCTTTTATGTCGCTGTGCATGAAGCTGCGCTTTATAACTATGGCGGTATGACTTTGAAGATGAATAAGCGTGCTTTGCAGGCGGATATTACTCCGCTTTCGGATGGCACGAAGGCTCACGTTAGCTTGCCGTTTAGTACGCCTTGGCGCATGATGATTGTTGCCGAGAATCCGCTCGATCTTACGACGAGCCGCTTGATGCTGAACCTTAACCCTGCTCCGCGCGAGGATTTCTCTTGGGTTAAACCTATTAAATTCTTGGGCATTTGGTGGGCGATGTTTGTTGGCGAATGGACTTGGGCGCTTGGGGATAGACATGGCGCGACGACTGAACATGCCAAGGAATATATCGATGCTTGTGTAAGGCTTGGTATTTCTGGACTACTTATTGAAGGCTGGAATGACGGTTGGGAGGGTGATTGGCTCCAGAATGGTGTCAATAACAAATTCCTAGATCCAACACCAGATTTTGATCTGGATGAAGTTTGTAATTATGCCAAAGAAAAAGGTGTCGAGATTGTTGGTCATCACGAGACGGTTGGCTTTGTTGACAATTATGAAGAGCAAATCGAGAACGCCTATAAATACATGCGCGATCATGGCGTGAAGTATATCAAGTCTGGATATGCTGGTTCTCGCATGGTTATCAATGGTCAGCGCGAATACCATCATTCACAGCTTGGCGTTATGCATTACCAGTATGCACTTGAGCTTGCCGCAAAGTACGGCATTATGCTCGATGTTCACGAACCTATCAAGAGCACAGGCATCGAGAGAACTTGGCCAAACCTTATGACGCGCGAAGGTGCTCGTGGTCAAGAATATGAAGGTGGCGGTTTAACTCCGTCTCACACTTGCTTCTTGCCATACACCCGATTGCTTGCTGGTGGCATGGATTACACTTCTGGTATTTTTGATGTCGGTAACCCTACGAAACGTATTGCGACTACCGTTACAAGGCAGATTGCTTATTATGTCACGATTTACTCTGGTATGCAGATGGCTGCAGATAGACCGCGTTTCTATGAAGAAAACTTCCCTGATCTCTTCGAGTTCATTCGTAACTTGCCTACGAGTTGGGAAAGGACTCTTCCGCTAGTTGGCGAGATTGGAAAGAGTTATGTTGTGGCAAGACAGGCTTGGAATTCGCAGGATTGGTATGTTGGTGGTGTAACTAACGAAGATGGCCGCAGAGTAATGCTTAATTTTGATTTCCTTGAAGAAGGCTCGAGCTATAAGGCAAAGCTATATCGTGATTCTGACGATGCGCATTATCGCGATAATCAGCTTGGTCATGTGGTCGAAGAAAAGGTTCTTCGCCGTGGCGATAAGCTCGAAGTCTATATGGCGCCTGGTGGTGGTTTTGCATTAGAAATTCATAAATACTAAAAAGATTATTAAAGTCCGATTTCTCTAGCTTTTCTTCTATGCGGTTCCAGAGACATGGAGTTAATTTCTTGAGATTTCCTAATTAAAGCACCGAACCCGTATCGTTGCAAGGGTGATTTTTTGATTTATTAAACTCATCTTGCTTGTGTTTGCGTTTGAAAAATATTTTTTATATATTGGCATGCAAAACTTAAGTACGGCAAAAAGAAAGGAAATAAAACAATGGTTAGGCTCGATGTAAGGAAAATGAAAAAGTATCGCAGATTTTATTGCGTAGGCTTTGGTTTCGTAGATATTGATCTTATTTCGAGCGGATTATTCTTTCCGCTACTAATCATCGCTGCGGGTTTGGGAATTATTGTTCTGTCTCGCAGGAGACTGCTTAAACGATATCAAATTTAATCGTTACGATATTGTCATAGCCGTACCTGGCGCGGACTTCGTAATCTTTGGCGCGTAGTTCTTCTTGTTCGTCTTTAGTTAGACTGCGGCCGCTATCTCTGACAGAAAAGCGAACTTGCTTGTCGTTGTGCTGTTCGGAAATCGTAATTGTATCGCCTGGTTCGCAGTTGCGGATGGCGCGGGAAAGTTGTTCGCGCAAAAAGTCTCGGACTTGAGATAAATCGTCAAAGCTAAGTGATGGATCTTGAATGTCTAGATTAAGAGAAATATCGTACTTCGCAAAAAGCGCGAGTAGCTTCTGGTAAATCGGACCCACCAATTCCGAGATTGTATTCATAATTTTATTGTAACATATTTGAATTTTTGCTAAACACCAGGGCTAAACATCTTGAGAGCTTTTTCATGGCGTTTATAGTTGGGGTCATGCTCGCCAACTTCATGCCAGAATGCACTAGAATGATCCATGTGGTTAATGTGGGCTAGCTCATGAATAATGACATAATCTCGTAGCGGTTCTGGAAGTTTCATGAGGCCAATATTTAAAGATATTGTGCCTGTACTTGAGCGACTTCCCCATCGAGTGTTGGCATGAGATAATCGAATGCCGGAATAACTATAACCAAACTTTTTTGCCCAAAAATCTAGGCGGTATGGTAGATACTCCTTTGCCTTTTTCTGTAGGATTTTCTTTTGTGCGTCACGAGCGCGTTGTGTAGCTGGATCTTTGACGAGTAGTTTTTCTCGGATTTGTTCACGGCAAGATTCTAGCGCTTTCTTGGCGTAGCGCTCGCTTCTGCTGCTTGGGATAGAAATAGATAGTCTGCCCGATGTAGACACGCTAAATCTGGCGCCTGTCGAGAATGCGTTTTTGCGCACGATGACTTCGCCAAATTCTTTATCAATGAGAATCATGATTAGCGTTTTGCTTTTCTGCGATCAGAGATGCCGGTCAAGATGTTGCGGCATTGCGTCTGGAACATATGTTTGCCAGAGATAACGATAGGGTCTTCGTAGTCTGCTGGAGCTTCGATCTTGCGATAAGATTCTTCAAGGACGGCCTTAGCTTCGGATGCGCGGCTGTATTTGTGGCGCATGCGTTGCTTGATGGCATTAAGGTCGGTCTGAACCCATACGAGTACTGGGATATATCCAGCTTTGGTAAGTAGATCGCGAACTTCGTTGCGCTGGCGTTCGCTATCGATAGCACCCTCGATAATAAGAGTTTGTTTACATTTTGTAATTTGAGTAATCAAAATAAGTGCGACTTTTCTACTGACGCGGTATTGTTCGTGAAGCTCGGATAGATTCAAGTATGGCGCATTAAAACGTTCGCTAAATTTTTCTGCGAAAGTTGTCTTGCCGCTCATCGGAGCACCGAAAACTAGGATTGCGTATGGCTTAGACTTCCCATTCATATATATTTGAGTTTACCTTAATCTTTGGCTTTTTGCAATTTTGTATCTGTTTGAGTTTTGTTCGAACTGTTGGCGATTAAAACTTGTGATGGATAGTAGAAAAACCAGACCAAATACGCGATGAGCGGGAGTGCTGTAGCCGGCAGAGCACCATCTAGAATTAGGTGCCTGGTGCCGACGCAGATGTCGCAAGCTATGAATGCCAAGAAGCCGTACATGCCATATCTTGCATGAATATCTTTTTTGTTTTTGCTATACCGATTGATGGATAGAACTACGTTCGTTACGAGCATGACGGCATAAACTGCGGTAATTGCGTAGATAGCCGGAATGTTTTGAGTTGTGGCGTAAATAAAGAACACGGCAACGAGTAAAGTAAAGATGCCGATGTTCTTTGGCTGAATCAAACCATGACGGATTAGATGCATGAACTGTGCGAAGCAGAAACAAAAGACGCCAAAGACTTCCCATTTTGTCCAGACCAGGATGGTGTCGGCTAGGAAGGTAAAGAATAAGGCTAGGATTAGCGGGGCGTCGTTGCTGGATTTTTGGTAAGCATAGATGATGCAAAGAAAAATGCCGATATATTTTAGAACCGAGCTGCCCCAAAAATTCACGTAAACTGCGTCGATGGTCAGGAAGGTAATATAAATAAGGCTCCAGATCGTGAGCCAATTACGGTCCGCTTTTGGTAGATTTAAGAAATCCGTTTTTAGGGCCTTAAACATGAGTTAATTATATCATTTTGGGCATTATGCTAATGTATAATATTAGTATGCTATACATTATCGTACTTCTTGCGGCTCTTCCTGTGCTTGGCGTCTTGTATTATGTAAACAAAAAGGATTTAGTAAAAGAGCCACGCTCGCTTCTTAGGAAGATTTTTATCTATGGATGTTTGAGCTCTGTATCTGTACTTTTCCTTGAAATGTTTATGGGCTATTTTGTTCCAGTTGATAGCACTACTAATCCTGGCCTGATGTTTACGTATGTATTTCTTGGTATTGCATTGATCGAAGAAGGTATGAAACTTTCTGGCGTGATGCTGCTTGCGATGAAGAATGCTGAGTTTGACTGTCGTTACGATGCTATAGTTTACTGCGTATATAGTTCGCTTGGCTTTGCTTTTGTTGAAAACTTCCTTTACGTCATGAGTAGTACCGCAATTAGCGGTGTTATTACTACTGTGATTGGACGTGCAATATTCTCTATTCCTGGTCATGCCATGTTTGGTGTGATTATGGGTTACTTCATTGGCAAAGCAAAAGAGGCAAAAATTAAGAAGTCTGTAGGATATACTGGCAATGTAGTTCTTGCGCTAGTGATGCCAGTGTTCGTACATACGGTTTATGACTGGGCTTTGATGATGTCTACGGCTTCTGGTTATCTTGGCAATAATGCTAACTCGGTGTTATATATCGCATTGTTTATTCTTAGCTTTATCTTTGCGATTTCGATTGCTCTAGTTCTGATTAATAGGACTTCTCAGATTAAAACAGATTTCTACGGTAAAAATATTCTAGAAGAAGTTAATTTTGTACAGAGTACAGTGGTTACTTATGGTGCGGTTCCGGCCGTGAATGCGCCTGTTGTCAGTCCTGTTCCGGTAGTAGCGAAGCCTGCAGATTTGCCACCAGTGCTTAGTGCAACCCCAATAGAAACGACTCCTGCAAATACGGCAAATGTCGCGCCTGCTACCATTACTCCAGTTAATGCTACGCCGTTAACTGCTGAGCTGCAAAATACCGAAGCGCCAAAAACTGATATAAATCCAACCGTAATATAAAAATAGCCCTCTCCTAAGAGAGGGCTTTAAAGTATAGGGTGAGGTTTAGAACAAGTTCATCAGCGAATCGGGAATTTCCTTTTCGGCCTCAGCGAACTGAGCCTTGATAATTGCGCATGCAACATCATATCCAGGTTTCCCTTTAGTGATGGACAGCGTGTGAGCGGTTGTGACGATAACCGGTTCGTCTGATTCGGTAATCTTCATAAAATCAGCGTCGGTACCCGTGAGGATACCGAAACTTTCCTTTGTCTTCATGCTGCCTTCGGGCCAACCCTGCTTGATTCGCCAGAGCTGAACGAGAGGAAACAGCATTTTGTCGATAACGTAAGCGTAACTGTCTTTCTTCTGGAAGTCCGCGAAGGCTTTAATGGCCTTCTTACGAGCTTTCTTGGGCAAGTCTTTAACGAGGAGCTTCATGGCTTCGAGCTCGCGCTCGTCCTTCAGCTCGTTGTTGCGGTTGCCGTCGTCGGGAATGTCGCCGCCAATCAGGTATTCGGCGCCATCATGTAATGCCCCGATATATTTAACCTTTCCGGGCTTGAATCCAGGGAGTTCGTCTTTGAAGAGCGCTCCCATGAGCCATGCAGCCCATACAAAGCTGATCATGTGCTCACTATCGGACTCGCAGCGTTCCGAAGCGGAAAATTCCTGGATGTCGTCTGAGTTAGAAACGTATCCAAGTGCAAGAAATCCCATGCGGTTTACGGTATTTGACTCAAGCAAAGTGTTGAAAATCTGGCAGAATACCTTTGCTCTCTGGTCGAGAGTTAAAGCTTCGCCGCTAGTTTTCTTGTTTTTGCTCATTCATATCACCCCTTCTGTGTAATGTACTCACCCTTTAGACAGATTTTATATGATAACCAATCAAAACTCTAGAGATTTGAGAAATTTTACAAAAAAATCCCCACGGAGAAGCGTGGGGTAATAATAATAGGATGGTGTTTTCGAAAATGAATTATGTGGGGAGCTTATAAAACTCAAGACTCCTCTTCTTCTGTTTCTGCAGTGTTTTCCTCGCCGCTTTCCTCAGGTACGTTAACATCGATATCGAAATCGTTTTCGCCCTCTTCGGGGTTACTCGGAGTAAAGTCGAAATCAATGTCATCTTCCTTGTCTCCGCCTTTGCATACGCAATAAAGCATAACGCCAGCGGCTGCAGCAAGTACGAGGCTAATGCCAAAAATGACTTTTCCCATGTTTACACCTCCTTTTCGAAGAACTATCGCATAAAACGATAGATGATATTATGCATCAAAAAGGTATATATGTCAATCTATAGAATATGAATTCTATAAAATAGTTTTTTGGCGCGGAAGCAGTCTGTGCTCCAGTTGAAGAATTGGGAGATGCTAGCCTCAGCTGAATCTATCAAATATATATAGCCGTTTTTATACTCGATTAAGGAATCGTACCACCATGGCTGGTCTTGTTCTGGATCGTGAAGGTGGCAGTAGGCATCGCCCGTGAAGATTAATTCTAGCTGATAGCCTGGTAGACCTTCGAATAGAACGCGAATATCTCCGGTTTTGGTATGCTTTTGGCACTCAGAAACAAAGGCGTCCTTGAAGCCGTCAGAAATGATTTTGAGGCGCTCCGCTTCCCTTTCTGACGCAACTGTGAACCATTTTGGAAGTACTGTTGCGTTGTCTGCCAGCTGACATTCTGTAGCGAGTGTGCTTGGTAGCCCTGGCATTTTGCCCGATTTTACTAGGTTTAGTGCTTCGTTTTTGGATAAGAAGCTGAGGCCTCCGTATTTGCGGTTTGAGCCCATTTCGAACTTCCAGCCAATATCACTATCGTCGAAGATAATAATACGGGATGCGAGACTTCTGTCTAGGAGGTTAGTATTGATGCTATGGATTTTGACTAGTTTTGTTTTTGTTTGATCGTAAACAATATAATAATCGCCATTTTCGTCATGGTATTTACCGAAAACTGCTGAGGTATAAAACTTTCCTTGACCTAGACGGATTATTGCGTGCATTGTATTTATGATTATATCAAGAAATACAGGTAAGGCTTGTGCTATTATATTAGTTATATTATTTGGAGGTTATTATGGAGTTAGCAAAGAAGTATTCCTTATATCTTATTCGTTGGCAGTTGAGCACTCCAATCTTGGCGATTGTCTTGAAGTTGCTATCTAATATGTCGACTTTGTGGGCTACGATTATTGCCAATTTTATTGGCGGCCTGATTTTCTTTTGGGTGGACAAGATTATCTTTAAAAAGAAGAGCGATGTGCCGCTTTGGGAAATTAAGGATCACGTAAAATGCTACGATTGCGGCAAGAAAAAGCGTGGATACAGGATTGTTTCTTGGGGGAATTATGATCGCACTGAGGATAAACATCCGCAGTATAGGTGTAAGAAATGTAGCTTGAAGAAGATGGCGAAGATTAAGAAATAGATTATCTTTCTTTCTGATATAGTATAGATTTAATGCTGTTTCGCCTTGTCTTGATAGTCTTCTATTAGCTCAATAGATTTCAATACTTCTCTTTCTTTGTTGGTATTGAATTTTAAAGTATATAGTTTAACTTTTTGCTTATTTTCTTCGAAGAATTTTTTTACTTTTTCTGCCTTGCAGCTATTCTTGTCGTAGCCGCATTCTATTTTTTCTTTATTATTTTTGAGATCTAGCTCATACCATACCTCGGATGTTTCTTCGTTTGTTTTTATGCTGGCTTCAAGGTATTCGACTTCAGCTATATATCCATCATTGTTTTCGGTTACACTTTTTACCTTACTGATTCGTATCGTGCCTGTTTTGTTCGTATTACAATCCTTGCGCCATTCGTCCAATTTTTTTGCCTTTTTGTTTTTAAAAGCGCCCGATTCGTAATGGTAACCCATTTCGTCGCTTAATAATTCGTCTCGATTTTGAAATTCTAAATCATAGCAATTGTCCAAAGAGTAGTTTTGTTTCTTTAGATATTCGCCTGTTAATTCTTCGTAGTTATCATTGGCGTTTAGATAATCAGTGTATTTATTTTGTTTATCTATAGACATATAGATTTTTATCTTGTCGTCTATTTCGCCATTGCTATTAAAAATATTGTAATTATCATCTGCAACTATTTGGTTTTCTGTATTTTCTAAGTACCACGATTGAGGGTGCCTACTAAATGAAATAACATAGGGTTCTATTGTTTGCTTCTTCTCTTCAAGAGTATTGCTTAGGTCTTTAAGAACGTAATCGTCCCCTTTTTTAGTAAAGGTAAAATAATATTTTTTTAATTTGCTATATCTAGAAATGAATTCATTGTCGCAGTTTTCGTAATCGCATTTTATTTCTACGGTTTCATTATTGATTAGTGGTAGCTGAAAGCTTGTATTGTTGCTAACGAAATATGAGCTCTCTTCTAGTTCGCCTTTTCCAAAAGCTACCTCTGCTACAAAGTAGTTGCCGAAGTCTTCTATTTTCGAAATTGAAGAATATCTTGGCGTTGGATCTGTGCCTCCGCATCCCATTGCGATAGGTCGGGCTTTGAAAGTATTATCTTTTTCGTCGTAGTCATAAATAGACATACAATACTTTTTGTTCTCTATGTTTTCTTTTGGCAAATTACCTTCGAATAGTGACTTATATACTTCGTTGATTTCGTCATATGAAAAACTATTGTAGTTCGTAGGCGTAAACTTGGTCCAAGTAATATATAATTTCGCCTCTTCGGTAAGGCCATCTCTAAATATATTTAGTCCAACATTATCCATGTATAAATACTTATCTACGTAAGCCTTGTACCATTCGAAATCTTTTCCAACTATTTCAGATTCCTCGGAATCTTTATGAAGATTAATAAATGCAAAACCGATAGTCGCTATGAGACCAGTGCAAGCTAGGGCCGTAATTATATATCTTTTCATCTTTCTTGCTCCTATATTTGTTATATTCTATAACTATTTCTAAGTTAATGCACTCTTCGTTTATGATTTACTTATTATGAGCGAAGTATGAGAGCGCAATTCTTTTCAAGAATTGCTTGGTTCAGAACAAAAGAAAAACCCGAACCTAAGTTCGGGGTTTTCTTTTGGTGCTGGGAGTAGGAGTCGAACCTACGAAGGCGTGAGCCGGCAGATTTACAGTCTGATGCGTTTGACCACTTCGCTATCCCAGCGATATGTTTATTTTAGCAAAAGATTTAAGAAAAATAAAGAGTTCTATAGGTTCGAAAGAAAAGAATTGCCCGCCATGAGTGGCGGGCTGGAATTAGGTAGATGTCAGGGCTTCGTTGATCCAGTCCAGGGTTACCGTAAGTGCGGGGTCGTTGTTGAGTTTCTCGTTGATGATGTACTCGAACATTGCTTTTCGCTTCTTGAGGTATTCCCGTCCGTAATCTCCGCAGGCACTTGCGATGAACTTCTCGACTTCGCGGCATCTCTGCGTTGCATCGACGTCTTTGAGACTGATAAGGTCGCTGTGTAAGCCACCGCAGCAGATTTCTTCGTGTAGAGCCGCAAAAGTCTTGTACTTTGCGTCCGCTCGATTGTCGACATAGATTGTCTTGGTC
This sequence comes from uncultured Candidatus Saccharibacteria bacterium, assembly GCA_946530965.1. Classification (GTDB taxonomy): domain Bacteria; phylum Patescibacteriota; class Saccharimonadia; order Saccharimonadales; family Saccharimonadaceae; genus UBA2834. The sequence goes on along the minus strand of CAMNAK010000001.1, from coordinate 275,355 downwards.
TTGGGGTCGAAGAGTACGAGGTATTTGGTGGTTGGATCGGACGAAGCAAGCATCTCGCCGAAGTCTTTGGTTTCGTAGGCGACATTGACAATTGCCTTTCCTGTGCATCTACCATTCCGGATGGTAAGAGCTATCGTTTTATTCATAATATCCCTCCTAATCTGATGAATAGAAACGTATTCGTATATTATATCATTTTTAGGGTGTTTAGTCAATTTTGTAGACTTGTTCTAGTTTTTTTGCTGTAGGCTATTTTGCTTCGCTATATATGGATTAACTTGCCAAAATGGAAAGTTTTAACAGATGAGCCAATAATGCTAAGGTGTATTAACTTTCCGAAATGGCAAGTTAAAGCATACACTTTTTAAATACTTAAGACATAAAAATACGGGTATCTTTACCCGTTTTGACTCTCGCAGGAGTAAGCAAACATTTTTGATATTTGCCTGCATGCTCAAATAAGCTCCAATAAAAACGCGAGCGTTTTTTATTGCTCGCTTCTTATTCGCATGGAGCCGCAAATCAGACTTGAACTGATGACCTGCCGCTTACAAGGCGGCTGCTCTACCAACTGAGCTATTGCGGCGTAATGTTTATATTCTATACTATTTTCTTATTTTTGGGAAGCTTTTTGTTGGCTACGCGGGCGTTCTGTCCGCTAGTTTTCTTTGCGGCCTTAGCAATAGCAGCAGCTTTCTTTGCTTCTGCTTTCTTTTGGGCCTTTAATTCTTTGGCTTTCTTGTGCTCTTCTTTGACTTGCTTTGCGAGCTGAGCGCGTTCTTCTTTGCTGATTGATTTGCGATCGCTGCTCTTTGCCATTTTTTCGCTCGTACTATCGATTGTGAAACCAAAAAGCTTCTTCTCTCTTTGCGCGGTTCTTTGGATACGCTGCTTGGTTAGCTCGATATTCTTTTCGTCGTTATTGTTTTCGTAGAACTGCAAAAGATGCTTCAAGATGGCTGTATCTGGCTTAAGTTCGTATGCGCCTTCGAGGGATTCGATGGCTTTGCTGCGCTTGCCGAGTTTTTCTAGAGCTTTTGCATAGGCGATGTATCTTGCTGGCTCGCCGCCATCAAGTTCTAGGGCATGCTCGAAAGCCTGAGCGGCTTTATCATAATTGCCTGTTTCGTAGTAAATTAGACCAACGTTATGAAGGCTAGATGCGTTATTATCTAGGCTCTGAGCAATCTCGAAGCATTCGATAGCTTCGTCGTATTTTCTTTCCTTAGCATAAATAATACCTAGGCGGTTGTATGCTGCGGCATTCTTTTCGTCAAATTGAAGGATTGTAAGCAAGGCTTTTTCGGCGCGGACTGGTTTCTTTTCGCGGATTGCAGTCTGAGCAACGTTCCATAGTTTCTTGAAACGAGGGTCTTTTTCGGCTACTTTTTGCTTTTCGCCGCCATGATAATTGGGTATGAAAAATACAATAAAAAGACATAATACAAGTAGAAGCACTGCTGCTAACATAGGTTTATTATATCACAAGCTCTTTTATCGCCCAAATGCCTAGAGCATGTTTGCTACTAGCTGTAAACGGACGTTTCCGCCATTAGTGATAGCTTGATGAGCGTTAATTAGTTTTTCTATTTTCTGTGCGAAAGCTTTCTGCGAGGTTTTGCTGTAGCTTGCTAATGCGAGATCTATGGCAGTTTCTAGCATCTTTAAAGCATGAATGCGTGGTGGATTTTTCTTGTCTTTAGCTATTTTGTTTGCTATTTCGTCGATTTTTTCTGGTTTCGCGGCTAGATAGAGCTTTGCTTCTTCGAAAATATCTTTATCGTAGTGGTCTGGGCTAAACTTCTCGCGGTTAATATAGAACAAAAAGGCGCGCGAACGGATGGTTGGGATGATCTTGCCGCTTTGACTGGTTAGGAAAACGTAGTGAATATTCTCGCCGGGCTCTTCGAGCTTCTTCAGGAAGCAGTTATTGGCGGATAAGGTCATGAGCTCGGCATTTTCGATAACAATCGAGATGCTTTGTAGCTGCTTGGTATTGGTTAGCTCGGAGATATCGCGGATTTGCTCAATTTTGATTGAGTTTTCGTCGTCCGCTGGCCTAATATGTATGGATTTTGGCAGAATTTTGCTTTGGTCGATATTTGCGGCAATATCAAAAATACAAAAACCGCACTTTTCTACGATATTATCTATAGCTTTAATGCTACTTAAGTGCATCTAGAAAATGCTCCGGAAGGCTGGCTTCGAAGGTTTTTCGGATGTTGTTAGGCTTGCCTGGAATGGTAATCTCTAGCGATGCGGCATGGAGATACATTCTGTCGGCTTTTGGACCTTTTGGATTATAGATTGGGTCGCCAAGAATTGGGCAGCCAATGTGTGCAAGATGGATGCGCAACTGATGAGTGCGGCCAGTCTTTGGCTTTAATTTGATAAGGGCGTATTTTTCACCAGTCTTAATGACTTCATATTCGGTAATTGCTTCACGACCATCTGGATCAGGAATGAAAGTGGTTGGACGCTTGAGGTTTCTAGTTAGCGGAACGCTAATAATTGCGTGTGGGACCTGAGGAATGCTGGTTGTGATGGCGTAATAAACTTTGTGCGCATGGCGCTCTTGGAACTGCTTCTGTAAAAAGCCTTTAGTTTCAAGATTCTTGGCAGTAATAATAACGCCAGACGTATCGCGGTCTAGGCGATGTACAATCTCGCCAAAATCATCAATGGAAGCTTCTGGAACGTATGCACCCTTTTTAATTGAAAGCATGCCTTTTGGCTTGTTGAAGACGGTTACATTGTCGTCTTCATAAATGACTTCTGGGCGGTCAGAATCGTTAGCAGGGAGACTCAGTACTAGCTCAGCATCATCATCGACGAGTGTGCTAGAAATAGTCTCGACTTCGCCATTTACAGTAACATGGCCAAGGCGGATGAACTTTTGTAAATCTCCACGGCTATAGCGAGGATAAAAATTCAGCAATGCAACATCTAGGCGCTTGCGACTATCTTCTTCTTTGTTGTCTTTTGGGGTATCAAAAGGAATATCTCCGTTGATTTTCCTTGATAATTCCGGCTTGCTGAATTTCTTTGCCATAAGAGTATTTTAGCAAAAAACAGATAGAATTAAAAACGCTAACGCTTGGCAAAATGCAAGAATTATTTTATTTCTTCTTGATTGGTTTGAACTTGGATTTCTTGATTTTGGCGCGTAGATTTTTTTGGAAGTTAATGAGTTCTTTTAGAGCCTCATTATATCTAGTAGATTTAAACTTCGGGAAGGCCTTCAAAATACGATGGAACTGCTTGTCTAGGATCGTCTGCTTGAACGTTAACTTGCGGTTCTTTGTAAAGAAATCGTAAAGTTCTGGGTGCTTTTGTTCGAGCATGACCTGGTATTTCTTTAGCCTGAAGTTAATCTTCTTGATGCTCTCGGTTGTGACGACGGTATCAATTATGATAGCTACGATTATTGTGATGCCGCTTAGGTAAATTGTGTTGAGCGGTAGGTTTTGTAGTAGCTGTATTGGTAGATTATTTACGTATTGGATTAGAACTGAAAAGAGCCCAAAAACCAGGAAGCCATATAGGCAGATGCGTCCGTTGAGATTTGCTGGAAAATCCGAATAGTCCCACCAACGGGCGTGGAATAGTTTTTCGAGCACCCAGGACACGATATATTCGAGAATACAGGCGAAAATGCCGCCAAGGAAAAACAACTCAATTTTGTTATCTGTAAAGCAACCTACAAGTAGGAAAATGAGTGCACCTACGCCATATATTGGGCAATAAGGGCCAGTCAGGAAGCCTCTATTTACGAATTTTTCGCCTCGCGCCATTGGAAGAATGGCGGATTCCCAAATCCAACCAAAAAGGCTATATGTAAAGAAAAGGATAGCTAAAATACAGATGAATAGCCCAATGTTGCCGCCAGCAAGCTCCCACCCAGGGTACGGATTCATTATTTACGTACTCCGACTTGCTTTTGGATTTCGTAAAGCTTCTTGTTTGCGACTTCGTTAGCGTAAGCTTCGCCCTTTTCTAGGACTTTCTCGACATCTTCGTCGGAAATGCTTGCGACTTTGGCTTGGAAACTTGTAAGGAAGTTAGAAACGCTTTCAGCTACCTGTTTCTTCAAATCGCCGTAGCGAGTCTGGCCATCAAATTGTGCGATAACTTCTTCGAGCGGCTTGTTATTGATAAGGGCTTCGATCATGAGAAGATTGCTAACGCCTGGCTGCTTTTGCATATCAAAGTGAATTACGCCTTCACTATCGGTCGTGGCGGACATGATCTTTTTCTTGGCTTCTGCTGGGTCGTCGTTTAGAGAAATCTTAGACTTTTCGTTATTGCTACTCTTGCTCATCTTCTTGGTAGGTTCAGTAAGCGAGCGAATGCGTAGGCCTTTGTCTAGGCCCATGAAAGCGACCTGCTCTTTTTCTGGAGCTGGAATCGTGAATAGTTCAGTTTCGAACTTGTTATTCATGCGCATTGCGATATTGCGAGCAAGCTCTAGGTGCTGGAACTGATCTTCGCCAAGCGGAATATATTCTGCATCGTAGAGCAAAATATCTGCGGCCATAAGGATTGGATAGTTGAATAAGCCTACAGTAATAGCATCGTGATGTTCTTCGGACTTTTCCTTGAACTGCGTCATGCGGCTAGCTTCACCGAATGGCGTGAAGCAATCTAATATCCATGCAAGTTCGCTGTGGGCTGGCACGTGCGATTGTCTATAGATGTGGACGTTTGGATTGTCTGTATCTAGTCCAGCGGCCATGTAGTATTTAATTCCCTTGATAACCTGAGCATAGAGCTTACTGTGGTCGATTGGAGTTGTGAATGAGTGTAGATCTGGCACAAACATATTAATGTTGCAGTCTGCAGCATGCTTGTGCGCGAGGTTAATCATTGGCATATAAGCACCAAGAAAGTTGCCGATAGTCGGTTCTTCGTTTGCGCGTACGCCAGTTAATATAGTTTTCATAAGTTATCCTTGTTTATTGTTATTAGCATCAGAATACTGACTAAGTCAGCGAGGAGTTAGTCTTGCCAATAAGGAATAAATGCGGATTGATAGTTCATGCCATTAATTATACCATGAACACCTTAAAACACAAAAAATCCGCTCTTCTAGCGGCTACCTACATTATCTATATATATTAATCTGAACCGAGCTGAACGTTTAGCTGGTTGGGTTAGCGAATTTGCTCCATGCCTCTGTGGACATGTAAGCGACATCTTTGTCGAGATGTCCAGCGCTGGAATACTGCCAGATGGTCAAGTAGTTCCAAGGGCCAATCTGATAAGGCATGTTTTCCTGCGAATCAAGAAAAGTGCCTGAGTCGGTGGTTTCAGTGTTGGGATATCCGGCCATCCAAAGACCGTAACTTGTAGCAACAGCTTTCCAGTTGTCGCCGCCGTTATTGATATCTCTAGCACAAGCGTACATCAAAGGTTTCACGCCATCTGTGAGACGTGTAACCTCGTCGAGAAATGCTTTGCAGAAGTCTGCGTTAGCTTTGTAGTCAATTTTGCCGTCTTTCTTGATGGAAAACTGCGGTTCAAAGTCGCAAGCCAGGAGCCAGTTATGGTCCCAACCGCTAGCTTTGAGCTGCTCCACAAAGAAGTTGGCTTCAGTGACTGCATCGACACCGGAGTCGGGTCGTACGAGGTGATAAGCCCCGATAAGCTTGTTGCAATCTTTTGCTGCTGCGATATTCTCGGTGGCTTTAGGATCCGTATAAGTATAACCTTCGGTTAACTTAACGATAACAAAGTCGAACTGGTCGGCCTTGTCTTCCCAAACGCTAGGTGGGTTGTGCTGTGATACGTCGATTCCCTTCAGGCTGTGAGTCTCGTTTTTGGCGGGACTTACCGGCTGCTGAATTGGCGTTTCGCTGATTTCGTTGGGCTCACATTCGTCAGTAGCGACAAGAGGCTTAGCCGCGGGGGCTTCAGACTCGTTGTTTGCTTCTGTGTGAGTTTCCTGAGCGGAAGACTTGTTGTCCTCGCTCTGAGCTGTCGTGGTGGTTTCTGTGAATGAGTGGAGAGCTGCAAAGGGGTTTTCGCTGCCATTTGCACCGTAGTTGTAAGCTACGACCGCTGTGATAGCAACTGCAATTGCGCCAGTAAGGTAGGCAGCGATTACAGGGTGCTTCTTATAAAAGCCGGTGATGGCCTTTGCGGACTCGATGATGATGGTTTTGAAGAGATCAAAGATGCTCTTCAGTACGTTAATCATAGCAGTAAGGATTGTCATAGTCCTTACCTCCTTTCAAATATATAGAAACGGGCCGAACAGCTCGGTCCAGAATAGATAATGTTCAAAGGCGCTCGCGCGCCTGATAGATGATAGTATAGCATTATTTTCAGAGAATGCAAGCGTTTTTGTTGATTTTTTTGAGGCAGAAAAAATCCCGTACGTAATGTGCGGGATTTTGGAGGGATACCTTACCATGCGCCTTGGATTCCGGGTGTGTCCGGATCAAGATCTTCGACGTCTGCAGGCGGAGGCGGCTCGAGAGTGGTTTCGATTGCAGGTTCCGTTGTTGCTTCAGTTGGCATGGGCGGATCTGTAACGATAATTTCGAGCTCAGTGGCTTTGGTAGCCTGGGCTTCCGTTACGATAGCCTCGGTCAGCTGTGCTTGTGTTGTCTGCGTAGTTGCTTCTGTGGTAGGGACCGTGGTTTCGGTCGTAGCTTCGGTTGTAGCTGAAGTCGTGGCTTCCGTAGTTGCCTCGGTTGTCTGCGCTTCGGTTGCAGCCGAAGTTGTGGCTTCCGTTGTTTCGCTAGCTACGAATGCGGGCAGGTTTGGGCCATTGGGATCAGATTCTCTGCCTTTTCTTGTCTGGGTCATAATAACCATGAAGACGATAGCAAAGATCGCGATGAGAATAAGAGCCATAATGATAGACACGATTGCCCTTGCGTCGAGCGGAGCTTCATCGCTATAGGCTTTGGTTTCGCCGTAGCGACTGCTACTGCTAGTTTTCGCTCTTTTGATTGTGGCCTGCTTGGCTTTCTGGGTAGTTTTGGCAATTTTGAGACGCTTGACCTCTGCTTCGACTCTTTTGCTGATTGCTTCGGCGGGGTCGTTGTGTCTGTCGTAGCTGCCGTCGTACTCGATTTTGCTCTTGCTAGTAGGCCTGGGTCGAATAACCGGGAGTTCCATGGTATCCAGGAAGTCAGTGTTTTTCTTGTCCTTTTTCATTGTTTGCTCAACCTCCTTAAGTAGTAAAAAGTGCAAAAAGAACATATATATTATACCATAAAATGGCTTAAAACTCAAGGAAGCTGGCTTTGCCCCTGACGCTTGAGCTGGCGGTACATTTGTGCTAAGATAATTACATATTTCGGGGCACTAGCTCATTTGGTAGAGCGCTTCCATGGCATGGAAGAGGTGAGGAGTTCGAATCTCCTGTGCTCCACCATTTTTCAATTAAGTCCTCTTTGAGGTCTTTTTTAATCTGTTGGGGAGCGGTTCGAGCCGCCTCTTTTTTAGCTTCTAGAGAATCGCGGTTTTCGGCGATCGGAACTAGGTATTTAACAGGGGTGAATTCGATGGTTCGACCCGATAATTTCAGGTTGGCACCGAGCCTTTTAATGACCGCCCTTTTGCGTTCCCAATCGTCGGAATCGAAATCTTCTTTTGCATATCTAGCAAACAAGAACACGTCATTTGCGATTTCTTTCCAGTCTTTAGCTATATCTGCTACTTTATTTCGCTCTTCTTCTAGGCGTGCTAATTCCTTTTCGAGATTCTCTTGCTCGATTATAAAGTAGCCCTGATCTGTTATGAGACCGGTGTAAAGAGCTCGTCTTAGTCCGTCGAGCTCCGTTTTCTTCTTAGCAATGCTAGCATTGATTTCTGAAATCTTTAGGTTTTGTTGAGAAACCTCAAGCTCGTCCTCTTCTATTAGTGCTTCAATGGCTAGCTTATAGAAGTCTTCGTCGATGGTATATTTTGATAATTCATTTTTGATTTGGCTAAGAAGCTCTTCTTCGCGAACGTAAATTTTTTTGTATTTGCATTTCTGTTTGCGATTTTTGCCGCAACAATGACAATAACGGTATTCTTTCGTGGTTCCGTCGCTAAGCTTTTTGTATTTCTTTTCGGTGACTATAGCATAACCGCATTCAGAACATGTTAGCAATCCTCTGAGGATAAAATCTAGTGGGTTTGTTTTTGGCCTGCTCGCGTGCTTGTTGGGATGTAAGATGTTTTGCATCTTTTTGAACTCCGCATCAGAAACCATAGCGGGGTGGTTCCCATTATATATTTTCTTACCCCATTTTAGTTTCCCTGCATAGAAAGGGCTTTGAAGTAGCTTTAACACACAATTGTACGAAAGGTCATTTCCGCCCCTTCTCTTGTGCTGCGGAGTTTTAATTCCTAGCTTCTTTGCGATTCTTGTAAGTTCTGATACGGAATATGTGCCAGTTAGGGCATACTGCCAAAGTTTTGCCACGCGATCGAACATTACGGGATCTTTGAGAATCTTGCGGTTGATTCTGTCATTTAGGTAACCTACTGGTGCTGATCCTGGATAGTCGCCCTTATCTGCCTTTGAGGACATTCCTCGCGTTACTTTTACGCTAAGCTCTTTGATGTATCGTCCGTTCATACTATTTTCGATCGAGAATAGTAGATCGTCGTCGTCATGGTACCATTTTTCATGAGTGCGTATGCCGCGTAGCGAGCCTTCACTTAGGAGCCACTGAAGGTCGCCACCGTCTTTTGGGTTGCGCGATAAGCGACTTGTATCCCATGCAAGTATGACGTTATATTTGCCATCTTCAATATCACGCATCATCTGTTTAAACACAGGGCGCTTGCCTGGAGCTTTAGCGCTTTTTGCCTCGTAGATGATGTCGATGATTCTTAAGCCTTCAGTCTTCGCGACCTGTTTCATTATTCGAATTTGGTCATCAATCGACTGAACCTGTTTGTCTTCCGATTCAGTAGACTTGCGTGCATATAACACTGCTTTGTAGCTAAAATTATCGAATTTCATATTATTATTCCTTTACCAAAAAGGGTGCTGATTGTTCTCACTTCCAGGCACAAAACCTTTCCGCATCAGCACCCTAGATTGGGCAGAAAATAATAGCGGTTTTATGTTTAATATTGGAAGTGAGAACACTTATATTTTACTATTTTTCGTCGGATTTTTCCAGTTCGCCGCCAATCGTGATAAGTGGAGTGACTAGCATTTGACGCCTGTCGTCTTCGTCCTTGTCATAGCTGATTAGTGTCGCGCATTGGAGCGCTGGAATGATCATCTTGCGAACCATGTCGAGGTTCGGATAGCTACCGGTTTGCTTGAAATACTCCGCCGCAATCTGATCATACGTAACACCCTTCTTTTTGGCTCGACCTTCGTTTGCTTTGGTGTAAGCCGGCAAGATGTATTTCTTGTAGTAGTCCAAAGCCTGAGGTGGGACACCATAGAACATACTCTCGCTAATGCCCGCCCATAGTTTCATTGCTTCGTCTATATCTTTGTTGCTCGCGATGATTTTGCCATTCTTGGTACGGAAAGGCGCATTTACTAGTGCCAAGCCTTTGACCAAAGAAATAAAGTGTCCGATTTCGCGTTGCGTGCGTGGAGGTACCGAACGTCTTTTCTCGTAGAAGCGTTTCCTGAGATAATCGCTATCATCGATGTCGATTTGGTCGACGTTTAGGCTTTTGATGTAAAGAATGCGATCCATCAGCTGCCTGCGATTCTCGTTGCTATTGAGTTGCTCAATATAGGCTTTCTTGTCACTATTGCGAGATATGCTTAGGTCTACGCCGGCACGAACGGTTTCCTCTGTGCTCTCAGGGCTAAGTAGCAGGCAGCGAGTTTGTTCTTGCTCATCAATTCTGAGATTTGCCGAACAGAATAGTACGGTCGAGAAGCCGCGAAGATAACTTTCTCTGGCTGTATTCCTGCCGTTTTTGCTTTTGTTGGTGATAATGTACGGGGTCATCTTCATGTCATGAGACAGGAACGATCTTAAATTTTCCAACAACTGCATGTCAGGCTGCTCGGCGAACACGAGGATTCGACGTTCGAGGTCGATAAAAGGCCTGCCTTTTTCGTCGGTTTTCATTAGGCTTTCGTTGTAATAGAAAGCCGTTTTGCTCGTCCTGCCGTAGACTTTTACGTCCTGTTGTGGGAAGTAGTTTGATACTTCTGTTGTAATATAGGTTTTACCGGAAGAACTTTGTGCATTAAACATGACGTTGAGCTGGGAATCTTCTGTGTAAGCGAGAAGCATTGCTAAAAAGGTAATTACCTTGTTGATGCGGTTTTTCTTGATTGTGAGATCAAGAATATCGGCAATATCATTCACAGTCAGCTCTTTAAATTTGCTCGCATCGATCGGTTGTGCTCCAGCATAAAACTCGGCATATTTGCTAAACAATTCATCGGTAGTACCTTTTTCGTCTTCGAAATAGTTCGAGAGGTCTGCCTTTGAATCTTCTGGATATGGCAATGCGATTTTGAAAACTGACGCATTTGGAATTCGCTCTGCGATTCGTTGAGCTAGCTTACCTACGCCGCTTTCGCCCGTTTTATCGCGATCCATACAGATGTATATATTTCTCATACTCCGCAATGAATCGAGCCACTCGTCTTTAAAGGTCTGAGCTCCGCCTCCACCCGACACCACAGGCATCTTTACCCCGTTCTGGATTGCAGTAATGCGATCTAGCTCGCCTTCGCAAATCAAAACGTCGCTTGACGAGCTTTTGACTAATTCATCTTCTCCAACAAGCAACGTCTCTGACCCTGTCGGATATTTCATATATTTCTGCACTACGCTGTCTTTCTGCATAGCATCCGCAATCCGTTCGTCTTCAGGCGTCCTGCGAAGTTTCAGATAGGCAATATTTCCATTTCTGTCGTTGATTGGAATTACGAACATTTTGTGTCCATAGAATTCTCCGATACCGAGCTTATACTTCCTGATACTATCGTCGTTGATCCCGCGAGCATTGAAGTACTTCTTGACATATTCTGGGTCTCGTTCGAACGCTTTCCGCGTGATAGTATCTAGTGACGCTTCGCGTTTTTTCTTCTTTGGAGCCTGCGTGACTGTCTTTGCTTGATAGTCGCCGAAATGCTTTTGTAGTGTAACGAAGTTGCCTTTTTCTTTGCATTTAAAACAGTTATAGACACCTTTGTCCAGATTGTACGAACAGTGCCCCTCTTCGCCGCGACGCCGATCGTCGTCACATCCATTGAATGGGCATGGGAAGTAGATTTCTGTTTCGCCTTTGCTGTTAGTCTTGCGTTCAATATCCGTAATTCTGTTTTGGGCAAGGTATTCAATAAACTCGCCTTCGTCTAAGTGATCATGGCTATTTAGCATAGTAATTCTTCTTTCTTTCGGTAATTAGCCGAACTAATTCCACTAAATCTAATAGTTGATGCTCTGCCTCGCTAGTGGTTATGCTTTGACAGAAGCGTTGCTCGTAGAGGTTTTGATATGCCTCAATGAGCGATGTGGAGATTCGCATATGCTAATCTTCTCCTGTTTACGGAGGGCCGCTTGACCAGGAAAGCTATTTGTCCAGCAGCCCTGTCTGCTTTCCTACGCGCAATCTTAGCAATTGCCTAGTTTAGTTAATATGCTAGCCGTAAAAATCCATAAAAAATTTGTCGCCATTATCTTTAGCGACAGAAATATAGCTAGGTTTTAACCGAAATTCAGCCTAGAAACTTGCTTTTGCGATTGCTCTTATCTGGGCAAGAGTGAGCACTGCTACAGAATGAACAGTAATGCTACTGCTTGTTAGCTTCACGAAAGACTTAAGCTCGTTTCTGGCCACGCTATTGTCGTCGAAAACTCTTGTAGCAATCGAAATTTTCATTACATTGATATCTTTTTTCTTAAGATCGCCCCTAGTAACTGGATTTGGACTTTCGGCTAATGCGATGCGTAGCACCTCGGCTGCCTGTGCGCCGTAGTTTATTCTTTTGATAATGTAAGCGACGCCGAGCTCCTTGCATTTTACGACGAAGCGTTTTTCTGTATCGTCGTACGTTAGGGCGCATTGATATTTCGGAATGCAATTATCTCTAATATCTTTTATGCGCTTATAAGTAACATCTATAAAAATCCGGTCTTCTTCCTCTTCTTCGCTATCGGTGACTGTTTCGCCGCAGTATGTGTTGTACATATAGCACGGGTCATGAAAAGCGAATTTATATGTCCTTGGATCAAGACATTTTCTTTCGACTATCCAGTCGGCATTAAGAATTCTATTGTTGGCCATGCTGTGAATTGAGTCTCGAATTTGATCTATGCCAATTCCTAGCTCGTCGGCTTTTCCGCTTTTCTTTAAGGCCTCTAGACCTTTTTTGATGCTGTATATAAAGGGTTCTTCGCCGTAATTCTCGTTACGCTGTTTTACTACGGTATCAAAAATAGCCGCATCCGAATCTTTGAACATCATAATCTCTACAGCTGCTTTCCTGGTCGCCATATTAAGAATATTATATAATGTTTGCGTAAATTTGCAAGCTAAAGTATTGGGAACGGCGTGGTATAATTTTTGTAAATACAGGTAATACGAATTGTTGTGGAGGACTGGTTTTGAGTAGTAATATCAAGGATCTAGAAAAGACTCTCTGGGCTGCTGCCGATAAGATGATTGGCGGTATCCCGGTTTCACAGTATAAATTTATCGTGCTTGGGATTATTTTTCTCAAGTACATCTCTGATTCGTTCGAGGAGCGTTATCAGCAGCTTAAAGCAGAAGGGCTTGGCTTCGAGGAAGATCGCGATGCATATATTGAGTCCAATGTCTTCTGGGTGCCAGAAACGGCACGCTGGCAATACTTGGTTGAACACGCTAAAGACTATAATATTGGCGAGATTCTTGATAAGGCGATGGATGATATCGAGAACGAAAACGCTTCGCTCAAAGGCGTGCTTTTTAAGGTCTACAACGATCCGGACAATCGCAATGTTAACCTTGGCGAAATCATCGACCTCTTTACCAATATCAAAGTCGGCACCAAAGAAGCAGTCGAGAAGGATCTGCTTGGTCGTATCTATGAATACTTCCTTGGCGAGTTTGCCGCACATGAGTTGCAGAAGGGTGGCGAATTCTACACTCCTGCCTGCCTAGTCCGTACTATGGTTGAGATCCTTGAGCCGTACGAAGGTCGTGTATATGATCCGGCCTGCGGTTCGGGCGGTATGTTTGTGCAGTCTTTGAAGTTTATTCAGCAGCACCAGGGTAATGTCCATAACCTATCGATTTACGGCCAAGAGAAGAATCCTACAACCTGGAAGCTAGCAAAAATGAACCTAGCTATCCGCTCTATTGATGGTAATCTTGGCAAATTTGCGGCCGATACTTTTACAGAAGATCTCCACAAAGATCTCAAAGCTGATTTTGTCATGGCTAATCCGCCTTTCAATCTAAGCGATTGGGGTCAAGAAAAACTACTTAACGATTATCGTTGGGAATACGGTACGCCTCCAAAAGGTAACGCGAACTATGCCTGGATTGAGCACATGGTTTCGAAGCTTAGCCAAAACGGCAAAGCAGCAATCATTCTAGCAAATGGCTCGCTCTCTGCTAGTGGCCAAGAAGCCGAAATTCGTAAAAAACTTATCGAGGCGGATTTGGTAGACTGCATTCTTTCTATGCCGGCAAACCTTTTCTATACCGTTACCGTGCCGTGCTCGATTTGGATTTTGAACCGCAACAAGAAGCAAAAAGGCTGCACGTTGTTTATTAATGCCAATGACATGGGTACGATGGTAACTCGCAAACTACGCGAGCTTTCTGATGATGATATTACAAAAATTGCCGAGACATACCACGCACACGCAAGCAATGATGGCTATGAAGACGTTGCAGGATTCTGCAAGAAAGCAACGCTTGATGATATCAAGGCAAATGATTGTGTTCTAACCCCAGGACGCTATGTTGGGTTTAAAGAGGACGAAGATGATGGCGAGCCATTTGAAGAAAAAATGAAAAGGCTAACTTCTGAACTTTCCGAACAAATGAAAAAATCTGCTAAGTTAGACACTGAAATTAAAGAAGTTTTAGGCGAAATCGGGTATGGAATATAGCGAACATACATTAGGCGAACTATGTATAGGCGGCAAGGGCCGATACGGAATTGGTGCCAGCGCGGAGCCCTATGGCACAACAAAATATACCTATCTTCGCATCACTGATATAAATGATGATGGCACGCTAAATACAGCTGACCTGAAATCGCTTAATGATCCCGATGCTGAAAAATACCTATTGTCCCCTGGGGATATTGTTTTTGCAAGAACTGGCGCTAGTACCGGTAGATCATATTACTACGAAGGCACGATACCAAATATGGTATTTGCAGGATTTTTAATTAAGTTTACTCCGGATGAGACAAAAGTTCATCCTAGATTTTTGAAATACTATTGTATATCAAATACGTATCGCAACTGGATTAGTGGTGCCATCACTGGAAGTACTCGTGGGAACATTAACGAACAGACCCTTCGGAATATGCCTGTCATTTTGCCTGATTTAGAAACTCAGAAAAAAATTGTCCGCATCCTCTCCGCCCTCGACCAAAAAATAGAATTAAATAACCAGCTAGACCTTACAATCCACAATAATCTAAATGCTATTTTTGAAGACTGGTTCATCCGTAAAAACTACAATGGCGATCAAAGTGAATGGAGAAAAGAAAAGCTCGGTAATTTCGTAACAATTAATCGAGGCTTATCATACAAAGGGCAGTTTTTGTCTGATTCGGGAACCCCAATGATAAATTTGGGCAATATTATGCCTGGCGGAATTTTTAGATCGGAGAAAAACAAATATTATACTGGCGAATTCAAAAATAAAGTTGTAGTAAAAGCAGGTGATTTAGTGATGGCAAATACCGATATGACACAAAAACGAGAAGTTTTAGGCACGCCTCTTATCGTTCCAAGCATTTATGACGGCGATGTTATCTTTTCTCACCATATCTACAGCATTAAAAGTGAAAAAATACCTACATTATTTTTGTACTATCTACTCTTAAGAAAGGATTTTTCGGATGCTGCTGGCGGTGGTGCAACCGGAACTACGGTCTTATTCTTGCCGAAAGACATTATCGAAAACTATGAGTTTGTTTTGCCTGACGATGCGGCAATAAATCGTTTCGTAGATATCGCTAAAAAGGCACTTCAGCGTAGAAACAATATTATGCACGAAAATACGGCACTAGAAACAATTCGAGATGCATTGCTTCCAAGACTTATGTCTGGCGAAATTAGTTTAGAGAAGGTCAAAATATAATTATGGAAGAAGGTCTCCAGAAAATAACCGAGGCAATACAACAGCCAACTGGCTGGGAAAAAGCTATGGCGATAGCTGGAATAGCTAGCGCCATAGTAGCGGTCGTTGCAATTCTTATGACCAGATATTCCATAAAAATACAGAATAAGCAAAACTTATTTGATAAAAGAATAAAAGTATATACATTGCTGCGCAAGACATTAGATAATTATGCTCGTAGTAAAAAAATGATGTTTTGTGGGGATAATGAAAATGATTTTCTCGAAGGCCTCGTTGAACAATCTACGCCGCTACTATATTTAATGACTGGGCATAAGGTGGTTATTGCCAAGAAGTACCTATTTGAAAAAATTACAAATTCAAATGTTGAAAAAATCGCAACTGAGTACATAGATGATTTAGATGAGGCGATCATCCAGCTTGAACCGCTATTCCGTAATGGGAAAGATATAAAATACGTAAAGTTGTTTTTAGCCTCCTATCGAGACTATTTACTTACTCTGCTTGATTATAAACTATCCGTAGAGAGCGACGAAGATTTAAGAGCTGTAGGTGATTTTTATTCGTTTGGGAAAATATACAAGAAAATAGAGGAAGCCGAAAAGAGACTATCAAATGATAAATCAATCATGAATAGCGTAGAAGATCTTATCCGTTTGGATAAAACATTCTTGGAAAAGTTTAAAAAGAAAGGCAATCGATGAACTTTAATGAAGAAGCATTAGAAAGAATGATCATTGAGACCCTGCAAAACCAGGGTTATAGCTATCGACCTGGCGAAGAAATCGAACGCGATTATCACGATGTGCTTCTTCTCTCTCATTTAGAAAACTCCCTTTCTAGGCTTAACCCAGACTTACAAGAAAACACGATTACTGAAGCGATTCGTAAAATCAAGAACCTAGACCAGAATAATCTCATTCGCAATAACCAAGAGTTTAGTCGCATGCTTCATGAGGGCGTAAAAGTGCCCGAGCATACCGATCGCGGTACTGAGTATAAAACTGTGAAGCTTATCGATTACGATAATATCGACAATAACGAATTCTTAGTAGTAAATCAGTTCACTATCATCGAACACAGCGAGAAGCGCCCAGACATTATTATCTTTATTAATGGTATGCCGCTAGTTGTTATGGAGCTTAAGAGTGCAACGCGCGACGAAGAAGATACTACCCCAGAAGCCGCATATAATCAACTAAACAACTATAAGAAAGTTCACATCCCTAGCCTCTTCTACTATAACCAGATTCTTATCGCCTCCGATGGTGTCTCAGCTAAAGCTGGTACTATTACATGTAAATGGGAGCGTTTTTCCGATTGGAAGAAAGCTAGCACTGACGACAATCCAGAGAACTTAAATACCCTTGAGCCGATGATTCATGGCATGCTAGATCGTAAAACTTTGCTTGACTTGATTGGCAATTTTATCCTCTACCAAGAAGACGCAAAGATTCTCCCGGCTTATCATCAGTATTATGGCGTCAAGAAAGCAATCGAGCGAACTCTGACAACTGAGGATGGTCGAATTGGCATATTTTGGCACACTCAGGGCTCTGGTAAGAGTTTCTCTATGGTATTCTATGCCGGTAATATGATTAAGCTACTTAAGAATCCGACTATTGTAGTAGTGACCGATCGCAACGATTTGGATGACCAGTTGTATGGAACATTCGCTAAGTGCTCCGATTATCTGCGTCAAAAGCCTGAGCATGTTGATAGTCGCAAAGATTTGATTGATCGTCTCGAGAATAAGCAGGTTGGCGGTATTATTTTTACTACCCTTCAAAAATTTGAGGAAGAAACCGGTCTGTTATCGAATCGCGACGATATTATCGTAATTGCAGATGAGGCTCACCGCAGTCACTACGGTATCGATCCAACTACTAAGCTGGATATGGAAAAGATGATTGCGGTCGAAAAATATGGCACCGCTAAATACCTACATGACGCCCTACCAAACGCTAAATATGTGGGTTTCACTGGCACTCCAATCGAAAACAAGGATCATTCCACTTCTAATGTGTTTGGTGACATTATTGATGTCTACGATATGACACAGGCGATTGATGATGGTGCGACCGTTCCCATTACATATGAAGCTCGCATGGCGAAGGTTGGCCTAAATGATAAGATTCTTCAGGAAATTGACGCATACTACGATACTATCGAGGCTGAAGGCTTAGCGGATGAGGAAAAGATATACCGCTCAAAGCAAATGATGACTCGCATCTCGCAGGTTATAGAAGATCCAGATCGCCTAGAAATGATCGTAAGAGATATTCTCGCCCACTACGAAAGCCGCAAGGATTTAGTAGCCAACAAAGCAATGATTGTCGCCTATTCTCGTAACAGTGGCTATACAATGTATAAGAAAATTCTTGAGCTTCGTCCGGACCTCAAGAATAAGGTATATATGGTAATGACGCCAAGTAATAAGGATACCGAGGAAATGGCATTAGCCATTGGTAGCAAGAATGATAAGCGCGATCGAGAAAGGCTTTTTAAAGATCCGAATTCGGAGTTCGTGATCGTTATTGTGGTCGATATGTGGCTTACCGGCTTTGATGTTCCTTGTCTCGGGACAATGTATGTTGATAAGCCAATGAAAGCGCATAACCTAATGCAGGCTATCGCTCGCACGAACCGCGTGTATAAAGATAAGACGGGCGGTCTTATTGTTGATTACATCGGTCTCAAGAAGTGGCTCATGGAGGCTCTTAGCACTTATACCAAGCGTGACCAAGGCAAGATCGTTGATACTGATCAAGTAATTAAGGTCTTGCGTGATAAGATCGAGCTTATTCGTGCTCTACTTCACGGTTTTGATTACTCGAATTATGACAATCTCGATAATCTTGGCAAATACCAAATGCTCAACAAAGCGGCAAACTTTATCTTGAAGAGCGAAGACATAAAGAAGCGTTTCATGCGCCATAGTCGCGACGTTAAAAACTTATATACCATTTCGACGGGTTCGGTTACTTATGAGGATAGATGGGAATCTTTGTTTATTATTTCCGTCCGCTCATTCATCAATAAGCTTACTTTCATTGATGGCAAGCTTGATGTTACTGAAATTAATCGCGATGTCGCACAAATGCTTCAACAGGCTATCCAAGACGATGAATTGATTCAAATTGGCAAAATCAAACACGGCAAAGCTCTTAGTATGCTTAGCGATCAGATGCTTCAGCGCCTTGCTACTATGGAGAACAAAAATATTGCGGCCGAGATTTTAAGGAAAGCCCTCAAGCAATACATCGACGAAATTGCAAAGACTAACTACGTAAAAGCTCAGAAGTTCTCTGAAAGGTTCAAGAAGATTGTTGATCTCTATAACAATCGCACAATGGTTACCGATATTGAGAAGATTATCGAGGATATGATTGCGCTTAAGCAAGATGTCGAGAAGGATATAGATCGCACCAATAACTATAATCTGTCGACTGAAGAAATTGCATTCTTTGATGCTCTGGGTGATGATCCAGAAGTCAAGGAACTGATGAAGGATGAGACTCTTGTTAAAATCGCAAAGGAGCTCGTCGATACCGTAAATAACAATCTAACCGTAGACTGCTTCATTAAACGTAGCTCTCAGGCACATATGCGCATGGAAATTAAGCGTTTACTAATCAAGTATAACTATCCGCCAAATAAGAGTGCTAAGGCCGTAGAAACTGTCGTTAAGCAGGCTGAGCTAAAGTACAATGAGAGGAATGAAAGTTAATTATGAATGAAGATAATGTTATTGATGGTGTGATTAACTACCTAAAAGACAAGAACCGTCATCGTGACGGCTTTAAGATAATACATCGTTCATATGCAAAAGATGGAGATCATGGGATTGATTTGAAGGGCGTTGCCTATTCGGGTAGGCGTCAGTCTAATCGATATTATATCGAAGCGAAGGGCACTCTTCGAGCTAAGGACGATTCGGAGAAGAAATCAAAGTTCGAAACTGAATTTCGCTGGGCGATATCCCAGATTGTTCTCCAGATGAGCGAATTATCCAGTGCTTCGGTCTTTGGTATTGCTGTGCCAATGACCGAGAAGGAAGATTGCCTGAGACTGATGAGAAATAATAAGGGCCTAAAGAAGCTAAAGATTCGTCTATATTTAGCTTATAAGGGGAGCAATGGCGAATACTATGCCGAGGAGTTGAAGCCTAGCCAGATTTACAAATAGAACCGGCATTCAATTAAGAGAAGAAGAGATTTTACAATGAAGAAAAAGACAGTATGTCTAATAATAATTAGTCTTTTGGGGATTGGATTAGTGATTGGAGGCGGCCTATTCTTAATAAATAAGGATTCACCTAGCCTCTTGGAAGCGCGAGGAGATGAGAAGCAAAAAGAAAAGTTTGTTGGTCTTTGGCGTTCCGAGACTCCTAATAAAGATGGTACGTATGATATGTTTTGGTTGAAAGACGGAAAATATATAGAAGGGTCTGATGCTGAGAAAAAGGTTGATTACAATAAGACTTATTTAAGATTTGACGATAGTATATGGTTTATGTCCTGGTCGGAATACGTGTACGAGATTAAGAATGGAGCTGTAGTTGTTACATGGCATATCTATTCTGCTTTTGCGAATGAAGAGATGAGGGCGCGTCTAGAGGAGAGTGAGGGGCATTTTTATGAGTCTTCTTTCGAGGAGCGGTATGGCGAGAGGAGAGATGGCTGGACTGGAGAGATTGAAGGTGATAGCTATACGATTCTGTACGAAAAGCAGTATGAGGAAAAAGTATATACTATAGCGGATGGTGGCTCCTCTCTTTTGTCTGAAGATGGAATTATTTTTACTAGAGTAAATACTAATCATTAATGGCGGCGACGTCTTTTAGGATGTTGATATTATAACTTAAATCACCCTTGCGGTAGCAGGGTGATAGTTCTTCTGAGATGGGGGGTCTCTCGCCCCCTCGAATAGCCAAAGCAAAAAAATATAATGGGAATGGCCCCATTATATTGTATCCATGGAAAAATATTTAGGATATGTAGGATATTCTTGCACTTTTCCCGTTATTAAACAATAGTTTTTGGCAGTTTTTGCAGTAGCCACTCTTAAGAAACTCGCGTTCGCAGTTATTGAGCGTGGGTAGGCAGTCCTGGATTGGCTTATTGTGCTTCACTAAATAGCTCCTGAAGGCCTCTAATTCCTCTTCTGAGAGGTCTATTGCTGATTTTTGGCCGCACATACTACATTGTTGGCTTACCTGTCTTCCGTGAATTGAAATCATACTTCTCCTTTTAATTAGTTTGTTCTTGGATTTGAGCTACTATTTCATACTCGCCTCCTCTACTTTGGCTTGATTGCCTAGGAGATCTGCTCGGATTATGGTTCCAACTTCTCGCACTAAGGTCCACCATTTAACGAATAGGCCCTCTTTGGAGGCCTTTTATTTTTTTTTCTGAGTATAGTTGGTTTACGAGTGCAATATAGGACGAGTCGGTATGTTTAGGTCACTAACACATGTGCTGATAGAAACAGCTAGTGTAGTTTTGATACTTATGACTTCTTGAGTCCTGATTTTTATTAGATGATGCTAGATATGTAGATTTCTCGCTATAATAATAGGTAAAAGATAATTATTCGAGGGTTATTTATGGGTTTTTATGATTGGTCTATGAATAAGATGGCCGGGTGGGCTAAGAATGATGATGTTATTATGCTTCAGGCTACCACAACCAGTGGCTTATCTAGCGAAACGCAAAAATACATGCGCAAGGGCTATGTTATGCAGGGCAATATTACGTCGGATTTTGATCGATCCCGTCGATGTACTGTATATTATGCGACTATGATTAAGGCCAGTATTTCTTCTGCGTCCGTTGCTGCTCCGGCTATTCCGGTGTCATCCAATGAAGAATCAAAAAAGAAAGAGTCTACAGACGATAAGGAATTGTTTCAGCTTCGCGAACAGCTTAATGAATGGCTTAAAAATCATCCTGAAGAAAATGATTTTATTGGTAGATTGACTGCTTTTGAATTTGAATATTCTAATAATATTTCTTCAAAGAAAAAGGCTTTGGCTTCAAGAGAATTTGTAAATAAGCAGTTGTCCTTGCGTGAAGAAGCATTAAAGAAAATACCTCTATATATTAAGCTCTATCCATGTCTTTTGGAGAATATCGAGATTGACCATGACGAAGAAGATATTAATGAGAATAATGCGGTATTGGATGATGCGTCGATTGATTACAAATCTCTGTCTAAAAAAGAGCTAAAGTCTTATATTTCTTTGCAGAAAAGTAAGTTATCGACCATTAAAGAATCTTATAGAAATAAGATTAATTCTTTGGATATGAAGGTTCGCGCTATGGATATGAAGAATAGCTTTACTTTTGGCATGTCCGCTAAGACTTCTGACAAGTTAGAGAAAACTAAGAATGATCTATTGCAAACAAAGAAGGAAGCTTTATTCAAGATAAATGAAGCGAAATCTCTACTTGAAGAGATGAAAGAAGAATACAGAAAACGAAACGATTAGCTGATATTGAAAAAGACCCCTCGAGTGAGGGGTCTTAGAATTTGTGGCTATCAGCAACTTTTTTAGCTTTTGCTGTAGCCTCTTCTGCTAATCTCATGCGTTCGCCCGCCAGCTTGATGATGTTTTGTTTGTCGAAAGAATCGTTTTCTAGTGCGGCCAGCTCAAGATATTTGATAGATTGGTCTTCGTAGCAGGCGGAAATAAGCTGATAACCCCTGATTACGATGTTTTTCTGTGTTTTGATTTGTTCGAGGAGTCTGGGGTCCTTGCTTACGAGATAGGCCAGAGTGATCTGGTCCAACTCTTCTTCGTCTTTTGAAAGCTTAGCTTTTGTTTCGAAGATAAGGCTAGAGATTTGCTGAATATACTCTAGTACCGTCATATAATCACCTCCCTTTTGATTCGTGACGACTAGTAACTATATTATATAACGTCAAGCCAAAATGTCAAGATGGCTCAAGATAACCAAACAAAAGAAACCCCGTAATTTCTTACGGGGTTTGTTACTAAATGGAGGTTAGCGTACTTAAACGGCTACGGCGACCGGTCTTACGCTTACACGAAGTTCGCGAACGAGAGCGAGAATTTCTCTTTTCTGCTTCATAAACTCCTGCTGCTCTGCAGTGACGCGTTCGAACATGCGGGTGTAGTAGTCGTAATCGGACTTGAGAGCTACTTCGTCTTCGAGTGTCGGAATGATGTGGTTGATCTTGCTCTTGGTGATCTCTGCAGCACTTCTGCAGTTCCAGCGCATCTCTTCCTGGCTGGCGATGATTCTGTTATAACATCTCCAAGCCTTGGCGTAGTAGCGGAGCGCCTTTCTGCGCTCACTCTGGTTTTCGGACTCGTCATAAGCGTGCTTGTGATGAGTGGCGAAGTTGAGCATCGTCTGGAGCTCCTCCTTAGTCTCGATTACGTGCTTTGCAGCATCGTTAATCTTCTGAGTGGTCTGTTTCTGAATTTTGATCAGATTTTCCATGGCCTTGCCTCCTGTAATGTGCGTATTTCGTTCGATGAACGATGGGTCTATTGTACAACATATTTATTCGAGATGTCAATTTAATACTTCGCGATAGATTTTGCTGGAATGTTGGTATAATAGGCTTATGTCTTTACAGAAAATAGACGTTAAGAGAAAACAGAAGAACTTAGATTCTGGGCGTAAAATCTCGATTAGTGCCGAGGATAATGTTTTGCCGAGCTTGCAAAAGAATGATGTTTTGATGGATATTCAGATGGCCGAGATTTATCCTTTGCCAAATATTTTTGAGTGCGTCAATGTCGATGCTGTTCCTTCTGATATGGTTGAGTCTGAAGCAGAAGTTAAAGATGATGAACAACCTACGGTTTTGTCTTTACCTGGTGATGAATTTTATGAAATTCAACCTGGCGACACCTTGAGTGAGATTAGTGCAAAGTTTCGTGTAGATATGACTCAGCTTTGTGTCTGGAATAATATTATGGATCCAGATTTAATATTTGCTGGAGATAAAATCCGTATTAAATAAAAAATACCACCGACGCTAGCCGGTGGATTATTATTAGAATTTTACGCTTTTCCCTGTGTCGTAAACCGTGTTGCCGATTTCTAGGTAGATGTTATATGTTCCATCTAGGCCTTCGGCATTGATATATCTTGTAATATCTATGCTTTCAGCATTCTCGTCTGCTCTCTCATCGAAGACGGATATGCACATTGCGGCGTGCATTTCGTTGGTTACTTTGAAACGGTAATATCTCTTTTCGAAGCCTTTGGTTAAGATGGCGCGGAGATTGCTGTTTTTGGTAAAGCTTCCGCTAATTACGAGCCTATCTTCTTCTTTGCTTAGCTTGATATTATGCTTTTTATATTCGTTATCTATGCTTTTTGTACCAGACAAGAGCCCAGTTTCGATGCTGATTGGTTCGCTCTTTGCGAGGTGGCCAAGCTTTTTGCCTTCTGTATGTTCGAAGTTTTCGCCTTCGTAGTATGCGCTAAGCTTTTCAGCGCGATAGGTATTGCTGTTTAGCTTAATTTCGAAGATGACTTCCCCGTCTTTGATTTCTACGGTATCCGATAAGAGTTCATTTGCACCAGCGACTGACGATGGTTGGTTTTGTGGTACGCCATCTTTTTTGACGATGCCACCGCTAGATATTAGGTAATGATTTGCCTCTAAATAATCTACATCGGAGATGTATGGTGAATAGAAATCGCTGCCTCGCTCCTTGCCGTATTGATAGACTTGCTCGATGGTTTTGTTCTCTGTATCGATTTTGTACATGACGCCACGGGAATAGCTGTTTTCTGCCGAGATGTAGTTCTCTTTATTTTTGCTTTTGTTGTTGCCGTTATCAAAGAGGAAGATATAGCCTTCTGGGGTAACCATGGCGGCGTGCTGACTCCATTGCCATTCGAAGCCTTCGCCGACTGGCGTAAAGAAGTATTTTTGCATGGATTCTGGCCAACCTGTCGGGTCGCCAATAATCCAGTTGAGTGTTGCGCTTTCGTAGTCTAGGCTAAGAACTGCGTCGGCATGCCTGCCAGATAATAATACGCTATTAGTGACTTCGTCGTACCAGATAGAGTTGTTGTGGAACCAATCTGCCGTGGAGTAGTTTTCGTTGCCAGTACTATCTGCTGGAATTAGTTTCTTTAGGTCGAATTCTTTGACTACTTCGCCTGATTCGCGGTCAATCTCTACGATGTAATCCTCGACGGTGTTGTTAGTGGAGTCAAAATTGTCGCTTGCGACAAGAAGGTTGCCATTTGGCATCTCGAAATAATCATGATGATAACCGCCAGGAATGCTGTATTCCTTGTAGGTTTTGCCGAGTAAATCTATCTCATACATGCCAGACATGTAGTATGGGGTGTTAATTATGCGTTCGGTGCTGATTAGGATGTGGCCGTTTTTGAGTCTCTTGTTATCCCAGGAAGTCTTTTGAGTAAGATACCAGCGAACCTCGCCATTGATGTCGTAAGCTGCGGCTAGTGAATTGCTACTTGGGGAGAAGAAATACAGGCTATCGTCTAGCTGTTCTTTGTTTGCGGTAGTAATTTCTGCTTTTGCGATGTTTTCTGGGAGCGGGTCGGTTTTGATGCTGATTTCTTTGCTCTTTGCCTCGCCGGAATCTTCGTAGCTGATCGTGATTTTATTGTCGTAATCTGCATAGAGGCCATAAATTGGTAGGAGGTGGTCTGTGCCAGATTTGAAGCTATGAGTAATGCTGGTTTTGTCGTCTTTGCCTTCTACTTTGATAGTTGGTGCGATTTCTTTATCGCTATGAAAGATTACTAGGGCGGTAAGAGGCGAGTTTTTGTAAGGGTTTAGGATGACTTTTGGATTGTCGAAACTGGTGCCGTCTGTCGTGAATTCTTTCTCGTAGCTAGCTTGGGTCGTAATTAGGCTTTGCTTTTCTTCTAGGGCTTCATGGCCACGAAAGAGGCCAGTTGCCGCCATATATATGATAATCGCGAAGAATGCGATAAAAATGAGAATGAAAAAGATATTTGATAGGATCTTGAATACATTTTTGATCCGTTGAGTAGTGCTCATAAACCTCCTATGCTTGTATCTATTTTAGCATAAGCTCGACCTGTGCTTATGAATATGCTATTATTTTAAAAGATAAACATAAGCTTAATGGAGTTATATAAAAGCTATGACTAAAAATAACAAAAAAGGCTTCACGATTATCGAGGTTGTCTTGGTTCTTGCGATCGCTGGCCTTATTTTCTTGATGGTATTCATTGCGCTTCCGGCCTTGCAGCGAAGCCAAAGAAATACTCGCCGCAGGCAGGATCTTTCCAGGATCAATAGTGCTTTCACTGATTATTTAGCAGCGAATAATCACTTGCCGACATATGTTGATGGTTCTACTCTAAAGATTGATTCCGACTTTATTACTCACTATATTGATAATGATTGCTCTGGTGCACTGAGCGATGTTAAGGTTGGAAGCACTACTCATGTACCTAGCGTTTCTTATTCAACCTGCGGTGATCAGTTCAGCGATCCTGATGGCACGCCGTATATTTTATATTATCAGTACGACGTAAAGCAGACGCCTAATACGATTTGGAATTATGATATTGCTTTTTCTGCTGATGGTAATAGGCATGTCATCCATGTATATACTCATGCTAAGTGTAATCCGGATAATGAAGAGTCCGTTTTATCGAGTGCTGGCGTAAATGATTTTGCCTTGAGATATCTCCTTGAAGGTAATTCTGTTTACTGCACGGATAATCAATAGCTAGCTAAAAAGTTCCTCTTCGGAGGAACTTTTTTGATTGCTGTTTTTATCCAAACCAAGAACCACCCCTTTCGGAGTGGTTCTTGTGTTCTCTTCGTTAATAAGATTAACGCTTGCTGAACTGTTCGCGTTTGCGAGCGCCACGAAGACCGTAGTGCTTGCGTTCCTTTTCGCGTGGATCGCGCTTCATGAGGCCTGCCTTCTTGAGTACTGGGCGGAATTCTGGGAATTCGAGGACCAATGCACGAGAGATAGCTAGCTTGATTGCGTCGACCTGGCCGGCGGAACCGCCGCCTTTTACGAGTACAGTAACGTCGAACTCTTTCTGCTTCTGAACTAGAGCTAGTGGATCTGTTACTTCAGCGATAAGGCTCTTGTTGTTGCAGAAGTAATCTGCAGCGCTCTTGCCGTTGATAGTAAGTTCACCCTTGCCCTTGTAAAGACGAGCAGAGGCAGTAGCAGCCTTGCGGCTACCGTTGCCGTAGGTGTATTTAGCATTCTTTGCTGGCATTACTTAATCTCCTTTGGGGTCTGAGCGGTATGAGTGTGCTCTGCACCTGCGAAGACGCGGAGACGCTTCATGCGTTCAGCTTGAAGTTTGTTCTTTGGGAGCATACCGGCAACTGCGCTTTTAACAGCTAGAGTTGGATCTTTCTCGATGATTTCAGCGAGAGTAAGATCAGTCAAGCCGCCTGGGAAGCCAGAGTGGCGGTAGTAATGCTTGTCTGTCATCTTGTCGCCAGTAACTTTGATGTTCTTAGCGTTAACAACGACGACATAGTCACCGTTATCGGTGTGAGGCGTGTAGGTAACTTTAGACTTGCCCATGAGCTTGTCTGCGATTACGACGGCCAATTTACCTAGTGGCAAAGTGGAAGCGTCGATAATCCACCATTCACGTGCGATCTCGGAGGACTTTTGGCTATAAGTTTTCATACTTATTTCTCCTCCTTCTTATCTGCCTTTTTCTCAGCTTTTGGAGCAGCTTTTGTAGCAGCTTTCTTTGCTGGCTTTGGCATGTCTTTGATGTCATCAACGAAGGAAATGGTTGCCATTTCGGTGTTGTCGCCAACACGGAAGCCGTTGCGTTCGATGCGGAGATAACCGCTGTCGCGCTTGACCTGTGGTGCGATAACATCTACGAGGTAGTTGCCCATTTCAGTATCGTCAAGACGAGCAATCACGAGTCTGCGGGAAGCTAGGTCGCCGCGCTTTGCAAGCGTAATAAGCTTTTCGGCTGGGCGGCGAATTTCCTTAGCTTTTGCTAGAGTCGTATTGATTGCCTGGTATTTAAACAAGGAGCGCATCAGACCGCGAGTTAGTGCAGTGCGTTGGTCGGTTTCGCGACCGAACTTGCGCCCTTTATATCCATGGCGATGCATATTAGATATTTAACTCCGTAAGTTTATCTTTAACTTCGTCGAGCGCTTTAGCACCGAAGCCCTTGAGCTCCTTTAAATCGCTGTCCGAAAGTGCTTTGAGCTGAGCAACGGTATGAATATCGTTGTTTAGCAAAGCGTTTGCGGTACGAGCCGAAAGACCAAGCTCTTCAATTGGAGTTGTAGAACCTGCTTCTGCTTCATCTTTGCCAGCAGTTGGAGCTGGTGCGGATTCGACAGTTGTGCTGCCGGCAAGTGCCTTGTACTGGTTTACTAGAATTGCTGCTGCTTCTTCGAAAGCTTCGCGTGGTGTAATAGTACCATCGGTATCAATCGTAAGAGTGAGCTGCTGCAAGTTAGTATCCTGTCCAACACGAGTATTTTCTGCGTTGTAGCGTACGCGTAGAACTGGGGTAAAGACAGCATCTAGAGCGATCATGTCGCTGTGGATGCGTTCCTGACCAGCCTGTTCGATACTTAGGTAGCCACGGCCAGTATCGACGACAAAATCCATCTTTAGGGTGAAGTTTGGATCATCGATAGTACAGATTTGCTGCTGTGGGTTGGATAGTTCAAGCTCTGCTGGGAGTTTGATATCACCAGCTTTGACTATGCCAGCACCCTTCTTTTCGAAGTGTACTTCAACTGGCTCGTCAGAGTGAGACTTGAAGTGAATGTTTTTAAGATTGAGCATGATGTCCACGGTATCTTCCTTGATGCCTGGAATGGCGGAAAATTCGTGGGTGGTACCTTCGATGCGGAAAGCAACGATTGCGGCACCTTTAATGCTGGATAGAAGAACACGACGTAGTGAATTACCAAGAGTATTACCATAGCCATAGTAAAGTGGCTTGATAATAAAGCTTGAACTGTTTTCACCAAGGTCTTTGATCTCTGCTAGTTCTGCTTCATGAATTACTTTTGTCATAGTTCTCCTTTAGCGTGAGTAATACTCGACGATTAACTGTTCGTTGATGCCCACCTCTGCTTCTTCGCGCTTTGGTGTACCTGTAATCTCAATTTTAAGATTCTTGAGGTCGGATTTCATCCAAGATAGCGGCTGTGCTTCGCCATTAATATTGGTGAAGTAGCTGTTCTTCTTGGATTTTGGACGTACTTCAAGAACATCGCCGGCACTTAGGCGGATGGATGGAATATCGATACGCTTGCCGTTTAGTGTGAAGTGTCCATGAGAAACGAGCTGACGTGCAGCACGACGAGTGCTGGCTAGACCTGCACGGTAGACAACGTTGTCTGCGCGGCGTTCTAGGAAGTTAAGAAGGTTTTCACCTGTCATACCTTCTGCACGCTGTGCTTCGCGCATCAATTTTGCGAACTGCTTTTCGAGTAGTCCGTAAATGCGGCGAACTTTCTGCTTTTCGCGAAGCTGGGTTAGGTAAAGACTACCGCCACGGATTCGCATATCGGCGTGTTGACCTGGAATACCGGTCTTCTTTGCCATGACTTTCTGCGCTTTTGGAGCAAGTGCATAACCTTCACGGCGAGATTGTTTTCCAATAGGTGATAAATCACGTGCCATTATGGTTTCCTTTCTCCTTTAGGACGGCAGCCACCGTGCTTGATTGGTGTCTTGTCCGTAATGCTATTGATTGTCATGCCTAGGGTGCTAAAGGCGCGGATGGCGCTATCGCGACCAAGACCGATACCCTTAACGAAGACATCGACGCTGCTCATGCCATGATCGCGTTTTGCGATTTCGGCAACTTTTTCTGCAGCAACCTGTGCAGCGTATGCGGTACCCTTCTTGGAACCACGGAAGCCATTTGCGCCAGCGGATGATGCAGCCAAGACCTGACCGCTCTTATCGCTTACGCTGATAATGGTGTTATTAAAGGTTGCTTGAATGTGCACCTCGCCAGACTGGACAACACGTTTGCCCTTTTTGCCTTTGGCTTTTGGTGCTTTAACTGCTTGCTCCACTTCAGGAGCTTTAGTTGTATCTTCTGCCATACTAACTTCCTATACTCCTTAAGTTTTACTTGCTGCTTTTGGTTGTGCGCCACCAACGGCGATAGCCTTACCTTTGCGGGTGCGCGCATTCGTGCGGGTGCGCTGACCGTTTACTGGAAGACCGGCTTTGTGGCGGAGCCCCTTGTAGGAATTAATATCCTTGATACGTTTAATATTGTTCGTCACGAGGCGCTTCAAGTCTCCTTCAACGGAATATTTACTAGAAATAATATCGTTGAGCTTTTGCTCTTCAGCCTCGGTGAGATCCTTCACCCGAGTGGTCGGCTCAATTTTAGCCGCCGCAAGGATGGCTTTGCTTGTGGTGCGTCCAATACCATAAACGTAAGTAAGTCCAATCCAGACCTGCTTTTCGCTAGGAATTGTGACACCGGCGATTCTTGCCATGCTTAACCCTGCCTTTGTTTATTCTTAGGTTTCTTCTTGTTGATGATACGAAGCACACCTTTACGGCGCACAATAATATCGTCAGGGCTAATTTTCTTTACACTTGCACGTACTTTCATGTAAATGAAAATTTCCTTTCCGAAAACTTACGGTCTTTAGATACAGATAAAAACTAGCCAAAGGCTAGCTTAGTACCTCCACTAAAGCCATTCTTGTTTTCGATTAAATTTAATCTTTTTGGCGGTAGCTGATGCGACCCTTCGTGAGATCATAAGGGGTTAGCTCAACTTCCACCTTGTCGCCCGGCACGAGGCGGATATAATTCTTTCGCATTTTACCCGACATGTGAGCAACTATAACATGACCATTCTCAAGCTCGACATGAAATTTAGTCCCCGGTAGAGCCTCGATGACTTTTCCCGTGAGCTTAATAACTTCTTTTTTGCTACTGTTCGACGCATTTTCAGCGGAACGGTTAGCAGAGCCCTTTTTAGGGCGTGCCGATTTCTTTTGACTAGCCATAAATTACAAGCTCAATTATATCAAAAAATCAAGAATTTTTCAAGATGTAAATACAAAAATAGCTGCTTTTTGAGGCAGCTATTTGTTATTATCTTGTAGCTTTAATTATAACTACGGAAGTATCGCTGTTCCCTACCGAAACTAGAGACAAAGTTTCTTTGCCATTAATGCCTTGCTGTGCAAGTGGTAAGGTTTTTGTTGAATCTTTGTAAGATGTAATGCTGATAGATTCGATTGTATATTCAAATACTTCGTTATCGCCACGCGTGAGCTTGATCTTGTCGCCTTTTTCTAGGCTATCCAAGTTCTTGAAGATTCCAGGTTGGTCGACATATTGGCTAATGCCACTAATTACGATTGCGCCAACGTTTCCTGGTTTCGTGGAACCGCCATACCAGCTGAGCTGATAGATATTGCTTGGGAGTGGCAGTTTGCCTGCGACTTCAGTTTTGCTTGGATTTACGATTGCCTTAACGCTTAATCTTTCGATTTCGATATATTTTGGTTGATCTTTTTCGACGGTATGTTTGTTATAGGCTTCGTCGGATGTTTTATCTGTGCCGAGGGCTCCAATAGACTGAATCCCGCTTAGTACCGCAGGTGCTGTGGCGCGAGCTGACTTGGTCTCGTTTTTGTAGTAATTCTGTTCCCAGATGAATACTTTGAGGGTGCAGGCTACGATTATGATTAATAATCCCCACCCCACAATGCGAGTGATCCTCGTGATTGTGTGATTAATCTTTAGTGCCATTACTTATAGTCGTCGTAAGTTACCATTAACGCACGGGAATTGAGCGAGCGGATGTTTTCGATTGCGACAGTTACAAGAATGAGCAAACTTGTACCAGTGATAGATAGGCCGATTGGATTACCGATTACGCCAATTGCGATGAAATCTACAATGTATGGAAGCAATGCGATGATACCAAGAGCGATTGAACCAAATAGGTTTAGGTGGTTTACGATCTTGCTGAGGTATTTCTCGGTTTCTTTGCCTGGGCGAACGCCCTCAATGAAGCTGCCTTGCTTCTGTAGGTTTTCTGCATAGTCTTGAGTATTGAATACGATGCTTGTGTAGAAGTATGTAAACATAACGACTAGCAAGAAGTAACATGCAGGATAGATGAAATCTTTTGCTTGTAGACCGACAGTCTGGTCGAAGTTGCTTGCGTTTGGAGCGCTGAACCAGCTAACGAGGTTCTGGCCCAAGACGCTACTTTCGTCGCTGTGAATAATAAGCTGACCAATGAAAGATGGAACGCTTAGGAATGCAACGGCAAAGATAACTGGAATAACGCCTGC
The DNA here is from genome assembly GCA_946530965.1 of uncultured Candidatus Saccharibacteria bacterium. GTDB lineage: Bacteria > Patescibacteriota > Saccharimonadia > Saccharimonadales > Saccharimonadaceae > UBA2834. The sequence goes on along the minus strand of CAMNAK010000001.1, from coordinate 243,792 downwards.
AGAGATAAGCTTGATTGGCATGATGCTCTTGATGCCGCCATAAGCGCTGTTACCATGAACGCGCTTTGCGGTATTGAGCGTGACGATACGTTGTGCCTCGTTGATCTTGACGAGGAAGTAAATAACGATTATGAGACCGATTAGTACTGATAGGACGATCCAGAAATATACTGGGTTTACTGGTAGGTTTAGCCAGCCAAACATGGATAGTGTGCCAGCGCTTGTGTCGAAGAGCTTTGTGAGTAAGCTTGAAACCAAAGATGGGAAGTTTGCGATAATGCTTGCGACGATGATCATGGAAGTACCGTTGCCGATACCCTGTTCCGTAATAAGTTCGCCGAGCCACATGAGAAGCATAGAACCTGCAGTCATGGCTGTTACGGCTAGAGCCCAGCCCTGTCCATCAAGGGCAACCGTAGATGTCGTGCCTAGAGATAGAGCTTCCTTGGATAAGATGAAGATATAGACAATAGACTGAAGAATTGCTAGTGGGACAGTTAGGATACGAGTCCACTGGTTGATTTTGCGGCGTCCGACTTCACCGTCTTTGCTGAGCTCTTCCATGCTTGGAATAGCTTTGGATAGAAGCTGCATAACGATTGACGATGTGATGTACGGTGAAATACCAACCATAATAATAGACATAGAGGTTAGACCACCACCGGAAATAAGGTTGATGAAGCCACCGAAGTCTGTACCGTTGATCAAGTTATTGATAGCGGTCTTGAATGTTGGTGCGTCGCCTAGTGGGACAGGAATGTGCGCCAAGATGCGGTAGGCGACTAGGAGGCCTACTACAGCAAGGATTCTTTTTCGCATGTCTTTGTTTTTCAAAGACTTGAAAATCGTCTTAAAATTCATGATACCTCTTTTTTACTTCTTTTATATTATCATATCTATCGGTATCTTGCGAGATTATACAAAAATATCTCCAATTACTTGGAGATATTTTCTTGCTTTCTATTCGTTAGGCTTCTTTGTTTGCCTTAACATGCTGTGGAACAGTAACTTTCTTAAAGCTACCACCAGCTTTTTCAATAGCAGCGATTGCAGTCTTGCTTGCGAACTGAGTTTCAAGCTCAATCTTGTTCTTGATCTCACCGCGAGTGATGACCTTTACGCTTGCGTATGGATTAGCGATAAGGTTTGCTTCTGCTAGCTTGAAGTTGTCGACCTTGCCCTTAAGAGTATCAAGAGTGTCGGTGTAAACAACCTGAGCCTTAGCATGAAGGGATTTGAAACCTTTTAGCTTAGGAATTGCCTGCATGATTGCACGCTGACCGCCCATGAAGCCTGCTGGCATCTTGCTGTGGCCGGTACGGGACTTCTGACCCTTTGTACCACGACCAGCGGTTTTACCCTGACCAGCTGCGATACCGCGACCTACACGCTTGCGATCTTTGTTTGCAATAACGTTAAGTTCGTTGTACTTCATTTATTTTTCCTCCTTAGCAGCTTTCTTTGCTTTTGGAGCTTCTTTTGCTTCGGCTTTCTTGTCCTTGTTGGCTAGCCATTCGCTCTTTGGAACCTGCTGGCGAAGACCTTCGATAACTGCATAAGCGATGTTTGCTTTGTTTGTAGAACCGAGGGACTTGCTGATAAGGTTCTTAACGCCTGTAAGACCGATGATGGAGCGAATAACGCCACCAGCGATAATACCGGTACCTGGGGCTGCTGGCTTCATAAGAACGTTAGCGCCAGTAACTTTGGTTTCAACTTCGTGGCAGATAGTATCACCATTTAGGTTGATGGTGATCATATCTTTCTTTGCGCGGCGTTCTGCCTTCTGAACAGCACTTGTAACGTCTGCGCCTTTTGCCATACCAACACCAATCTTGTTCTTGTGGTTACCAACTGCAACTAGTGCCTGGAAACGCATGCGGCGGCCACCCTTAACGGTGCGGCTAACACGATTGATGCTAATGTTTACGGAATCAAACTCTTTCTTAACTTCGTCGGTTGCGCGGCGGTTGCGGCGATTGTCGCGGCGGCGACCACGGAAGTTACCGTTTTCGCGAGCTTCCTTTGCAGCGCTAGCTTCTTTGTTGAGGCGAGTTGTGCCGGATTCGTTAATAACTTTTGCTTTGCTTTCCATATTAGAACTCCAGTCCTTCCTTGCGGGCTGCGTCAGCGAGTGCGCTTAGGCGTCCTGCATAAAGACGTGCGCCACGATCAAAGACGACCTTTTCAATCTTAGCTTTCTTTGCCTTCTTGGCGATTTCGCTACCGATCTTGGCTGCGAGTTCGGTCATGTTACCGGTTTCTTTGCTGCCAACGGTTGTAGCGTAAGCTAGAGTTACGCGCTTGTCATCATCGATGATCTGTGCAGTAACGTGCTTGTTGCTGATATTTACGCTAAGGCGTGGGCGCTCAGCAGTGCCATGAATCTTTGCACGAGTGCGATTCTTTCTAAAATCTGCTTTCATGACTATTTCTTCCCTGCCTTACCGGCTTTACGGATAATAACTTCGTCAGCATACTTAATACCCTTACCTTTGTATGGTTCTGGCTTCTTAAGTGCGCGGATTTCAGCAGCGACCTGGCCGACCTTCTGCTTGTCGATACCACTGACAGTGATTGTCATCTTGTCAGTCTTTAGATCGATACCTTCTGGGGCTTTATATTTTACTGGATGGCTAAAGCCTAGTGCCATTTCGATTTCTTTTGGACCACCACTTAGGCGGAAACCAACACCATTGATTTCGAGCTTCTTCTCAAAACCTTTGGTTACGCCAGTAACGGCGTTGTTTAGTAATGCGCGCTGCAAACCATGCCAAGCACGAGACTTTGGCTCGTCGTCGACGCGTGTTACGATGATTTGATTACCCTCGACCTTAGTCTGGGTGTTCTCCTGGACAGGGACAGTTAGCGTGCCTTTAGGACCAGCGACGGTGATTTCGGTGTCGCCGACCGTAATTGTCACGCCTGCTGGGATGTCAACAGGTAGTTTTCCGATACGACTCATACGTTCCTTTTGTTAATAATATCTCGCTTATTTTATCATAAAATTCAAAAAATCTCAAGAGGTAAATCTTGAGATTCTCTGTTTTTAGTTATCGATATTGCTATTTCTTAGGCTTGCGATGATGCTATCGAAGTAATTTCCGTATGTCGCATAATCGTCGGTTGATAGAATGGCGGATTTATCGTTTACTTTGATGATAATTGCGCGTCCATCTGGAGCATTTTCGTTGTTTTTAAGCTTGCCTTGGACCATAATGCCGGTAATTGGCCCGGAGCTGAATGGTGTGCTAGAAATCTTGTCGTTGTTGTATTTCTGTGCAGCCTGTTCGTAGCTTTGATTTAGAATCTTGAAACTAAAGGCGTATATTGAATTATTTGACTTGATTGGTGGAATTGGATCTGGATGGAAGTATGCTTCGTATTCTGCACTAGTTTCGCTATCGTTTGCGATATAGACATTCCATTCTTTTGGATACTTGAAAGTCAATGCGCCATATTGGGTTGGACCTGTAAACTCCTTGGATGTTAGAGCTTTACGCTTGGCATAGTTCTGATCGTCTAGGGCTTTTTGTTCTTCCTTTGCGTCTAGGACTAGGGCGTTGCGGGCGCTTGTGTCTTGTTTGTTCTTACCATCATACTGCATAAAGAAGTAGATTGCGCCACCGATTGCGGCAATACTAATAATATAAATGATAACAATAATAAAGATTTCTAGGCCATGGCTTTGCTTTGGCTGAGGAATTGCAATGCTTTGTGACTGCATGCCCATGGCTAGTGGCGTGTTCTGGATATTGTTAGCCGGCATAGCTTGTGGTATTGCCTGGTTTTGATAAGGATTTGGACTAGGATTCTGGTATGGGTTTTGGCCTTCTAGCATAGATGCGAAGCTGGCTTTTGGTGTAGAAAAAGTAGGCGCAGTTGGGTCTGTGTCTGTAGTTGGAATATTGTTAATATTTTGGTTTGGCATAAAAGCACCTGCTCTAGGAGAATTGTCTAGCATTGGATTTTGCGGTGCTTCGAATTGTGGCATCTGATCATTTGGTGCCTGACCATTTGGCATTGGGCCGTTAGGATTCATGCCATTATTTAAGTTTGTCCCGTTCGGATTCATGATTTTATTATATTTTAGCTTGTGCTTTTTAGCAAGATGTCTCGCTCTGTGGGCTATAATTTACTTATGCTCGATGTAATTATTATATTTTGTGTTATTTATGCTGTGCTACTGCTTGTTTGGTGGCTATTTTGCGCAGGATTTTGCAAAAGCGCGCTAAAAAGTATGAAACGTAGCAGGTTTGATATTGTTGAAGTGATAGATATTGGCGTAGCAAGGCTTTGGCGTTTGTTTTCGATTGCGCTTCTTGTTTCTGGTGTAATTTGGGGCATTGGGTTAGGCTTCTGGTGGCTAATCCCGATTGCGTTGATTCTTATGATTAGGCTATATTTCTTCGTCTCGGTCTTCTATATTCCGTTCAATTTCATCGAGAGCAGATATGCAGCTAAAGTTGAATATGTATTTGGCAGGAAGAAGCGCATGGAGATGCAAAAAGACCGCGAGGATCAGATCAAGAAAATGAAAGAAAACTCCTGGACGATTCCTGATAAGATGAAATAGATTTAGACAACAAAAAACATCCCCGAATGAGGATGTTTTTTGTGGTAGTTATTACCAAACCTTGACTAAAACTTCGCCACCGAGCTTGTTCTTAACGGCCTCTTGGCCAGTCATGATGCCCTTGCTTGTAGAAACAAGAACGGTACCACGGCCAGACTTGACCTTAGGAATTTCGCTTACACCAGCGTAAACACGACGACCTGGTGTTGAAACCTTGGAGATTTCATTGATCGTTGCGTTTTCGCCTTCTTTATTGATGACGATGTGCAAGATATTGCGAGGCTGAGCCTCTTCGATTTCTACCTTTTCGAGGTAGTGAATCTTCTGTAGCTTCTCGGCTACAGCAAGCTTGAGCTTGCTGGTAGGAACGCGAATTTCGTTTTTGTTAACGGCGATTGCGTTGCGAATGCGCGTAATGAGGTCAGCTACTGGATCGCTAGTTTGAATAGACATATCTTTCCTTTCCTCCTATTACCAGCTACTCTTTGTTACGCCAGGGATTTCACCCTTGCTTGCTTTTTCGCGGAAGTTAATGCGGCTTAGGCCGAAACGGCGCATGTAGCCACGTGGGCGACCGTCAAGCATATCACGGTTCTTCAAGCGAGTAACACTTGCGTTGCGTGGAAGCTTCTGAAGACCTTCTAGGTCACCGGCAGCCTTTAGTTCATCGCGTTTAGCTTTATATTTTTCATACATCTTGCGGCGTTTTTCGTCGCGTAGAACTGCACTCTTCTTAGCCATTACTTAGACTCCTTTTCAAATGGCATACCGAACTTTTCGAGGAGCTTGCGGCTACCTTCTGGTGTGCCGTTCTTGATTACGAACGTAACTTCAATACCATGAAGTACGGCTGCATCTTCGAAGCTAATTTCTGGGAATACAGTTTGTTCTTTTAGGCCAAGACTGTAATTGCCCTTAGCATCGAAGGATTTGCCTGGAACGCCGTGGAAGTCACGAACGTGTGGCAATGCAACGTTGATAAGGCGATCAGCAAATTCGTACATCTTATCACCGCGTAGGGTTGTTAGGTAACCAACTGGGGCGCCCATACCTTTGCGGATCTTGAACTGTGCGATAGATTTCTTTGCTAGGCGGCTTGTAACTGCCTGGCCAGTAATCTTGCTGAGGGTTAGAGTTACAGTTTCGGTGAAGCGCTTATCTTCACGCTTTTTACCAACGCCAGAGCTAACGATGATTTTCTCTAGTTCTGGAACCTGGTTGATGTTCTCGAGCTTAAGTTCCTTCTGGAGCTCAGCTTTGAACTTTTCTTTGTAGGCAGTCTTTAGACGTGCTTCATATTTAGTTTCGGCCATTATTTAATCTCCCTGTTGTTTGCTTGGCGGGCGATGCGTACGGTCTTGCCGTCGTCGTTCTTAGCGTAGCCGATGCGGCTGGTCTTGCCAGCTTTTTCGTCGATAACTAGAGCAACTTTGCTTGCATTGATGCCGACTTGAATATCTTTCTTGCCGCCCTGGCGATACATGCTAGCGTGCATGTGGCGAGTGCGGTTGCCTAGACCTTCGATGAATACGAGGTTCTCTTTTGGAGCAACTTTGGTAACCTTACCAGTTGCGCCCTTGTTAGAACCAGAGATAACCTTTACGAGGTCGCCAGTTTTAATACGAGTTCCCATATTATAGTACCTCCGGTGCTAGGCTGATAATTTTCATGAAGCCCTTGTCGCGAAGTTCGCGTGGAACTGGGCCAAAGACACGAGTGCCTTTTGGAGTTTTGTCGTCGTTGACAATAACTGCTGCATTGTCGTCGAAACGGATGGTAGAACCATCTGGACGGCGAATCTGCTGACGAGTGCGGACGATAACAGCTTTGACTACGGCTTTTTTCTTGACGTTTCCTGTTGGGGAAGCTTCTTTGACGCTGCAGGTTACGATATCACCAACGTGAGCGTAACGAGCGCGAGTGCCGCCGAGTACGCGGATAACACCAAGTTCCTTGGCGCCGCTGTTATCGGCAACTTTCAAGCGGGTTTCTTGCTGAATCATTAATTTTCTCCTTCTTTATCGTCGCTCTCGACCTGAGTGACTTCATCTTTTAGCTCGACCTTACCATGGCTCTTTTCAAGAACTTTGACAAGATTCCAGGTCTTAGTCTTGCTGATTGGGCGCGTTTCTTCGATCATGACGGTGTCGCCTTCATGGGCTTCGTTCTTTTCGTCATGTGCAGTGTACTTGCGCGTAATAGTAAACTGCTTGCGATATAGTGGATGCGTCTCACGAGAGGTGATCATGACCGTGATGGTCTTGTCACGCTTGTCGGAGGAGACTACTCCAGTGAGGGTGCGTGCCATTATTTATCTCCCTTCGTGGCGTTAATTTGCGTTAAGATACGTGCAATATCTTTCTTGAGGGCTTTGATGCGGTGTGGGTTCTGTAGTGTAGAACCAAGACCCTGACGAGCAATCAAGAGTTCTTCGCGCTTTGCTTTTAGCTGTTCATCAAGCGGTGCTTTGCTAACGAGCTTAGCTTCTTTTGCGGCTTCTTTCTTTCCTGCCATAAATTAAAGCTCCTCTTTCTTAATGATCTTGCAGCGTACTGGTAGCTTGTGGCTTGCTAGGCGAAGAGCTTCTTTTGCCTGCTCTTCGGTAACATCGGCGATTTCGAACATAACTGTTCCAGCCTTAACCTTTGCTACGTGATACTGAGGTTCACCTTTACCGCTACCCATCTTAACATCCAATGGTTTCTTGGTTACTGGAGTGTGCGGGAAGATGCGGATCCAGACTTTACCACCACGCTTAACATAGCGGGTGATAGCCTGACGAGCGGCCTCGATCTGGCGACCGTTGACGCGTTCGTTATCTAGGCTTTGTAGACCCCAATCACCGAATGCAACATAGTTACAACGGGTTGCGATGCCTTCGTTCTTGCCCTTGCGGACCTTGCGATGGGCTTCTTTGCGAGGTTGTGTAAGTGCCATAATTTATTTCTCCCCCTTGTAGATCCAAACTTTAACACCAACGATACCTGCAATCGTCTGAGCATGCTCGACGTAGAAGTCGATATCTGCACGAAGAGTATGTAGAGGTACGGAACCTTCGATAAACTTTTCGCGGCGGCTCATTTCTGCGCCGTTTAGACGACCGGATACCTCGATGCGGATACCCTTAGCACCTGCATTCATTGTAGATGCGCTTGCCATCTTGACTGCGCGGCGAAAGTTCATACGTTTGCCAAGCTGGAAACCGATGTTTTCAGCAACTAGCTTTGCGCTAAGTTCTGGCTTCTTAACTTCCTCTACGTTGATGCGTAGTGGGCTCTTGGTAACCTTTTCAAGATCCTTCTTTAGTTCGTTAATGCCTGCACCCTGCTTACCGATAACAGCACCAGCCTTAGCAGTGCGGATGTTAATGGTAGTTAGGTTTGGGCTGCGTTCGATGCTGATGCGATCGATTGTTGGGCGGCTCTTGAAGCGATTTTCGATGACTTCGCGGATTTTGACATCTTCGATTAGCCAGTTACGATAATCTGCTTTGCGGGAGAACCACTTGCTGCTCCAGTTCTTGTTGACCTGGAGACGATAGCTAACGGGATTAACTTTCTGACCCATTACTTATTCTCCTTTTCTGCTTTGGCGTCTGCCTTCTTGGTGGTCTTTTCTGCTTTTGGTTCAGCTTTCTTGACCTTTTCTTCGCCACAAACTTCTACGAAGATGTTGCTAGAAATCTTTTCGAAAGGCAATGCGCGGCCGCGGCTTGCTGGTACATAGCGGCGCATACGTGTGCCGGCAGTAACAGAAATGCGATTGATAGCAATTGTCTTGGTATCGATGCTACCGCTCTGTAGTAGGTTTGCGGTTGCGGATTCGATAGCTTTGCGAACTGCTTTTGCAGCGCGACGTGGAGTATTCTCAAGAATAACTACAGCGTCGGAGACGTAGCGGTCACGGACAAGGCTAGCTACGATGCTAACTTTGCGTGGCTGGCTATCTACGCCTTTGATATATGCGTGGGCGGTTTTGCTAGCCATGATTACTTACCTCCCTTTGCTGCTTCAGCGGCTTTTTTACCGCCATGGCGTTTGAATTTGCGGGTTGGTGCGAATTCGCCGAGCTTGTGGCCAACCATGTTTTCAGTAACTAGTACTGGAACGTGCATACGACCGTTATGAACAGCGATTGTGCGACCTACCATTTCTGGGCTAATCGTCGACTGGCGAGCCCAGGTCTTGACGATAGTACGATCTTCCATGGAGAGAGCTTCGATTTTCTTCTGAAGCTTGAAGTCCACGAAAGGTCCTTTCTTTAGAGAACGTGACATAGACTATTTCCTCTTCCCTTCATGACGACTGCGAACAATCATCTTGTTAGTTTTCTTATTGTGACGGGTACGATAACCCAAAGTGAGCTGACCCCAAGGTGTGCGTGGAGCCTTACCCGTACCGTGACGACCACCGTCACCACCACCGTGTGGGTGATCACAAGCGTTCATTACGACACCACGGACTGTTGGGCGAATGCCTTTGCGGCGAGTACGACCAGCAGAACCGATCTTTACGTTCTGGTGCTGAATGTTACCAACAGTACCAATGTTTGCGCTACATGCACAAAGAACTTTGCGCATTTCGCCAGATGGCATACGAAGTGTGGCATAGCCATTTTCTTTTGCCATAAGCTGAGCGGTTGTACCAGCGGAGCGAACCATCTGTGCGCCCTTACCTGGGGTAAGTTCGATAGCATAAACGTTTGTACCAACTGGAATAAGTTCTAGTGGCAAACGGTTGCTTGTTTCGATAGCTGCGTCTTTGCCGGTAGAAATCGTAGCACCCTTGCGCATATTAGTATCAGCGATGATGTAGTAATATACACCGTTCTGATCCTTGACACGTGCAATACGTGCGCTGCGGTTTGGATCATATTCGATTTCTTCAATACGAAGTGTAAGACCTGCTGGAAGATTGTGGCTTACCAAGCGATAGTGGCGTTTGACGCCGCCGCCGCGATGGCGAACTGTAATACGACCAGAGTTGTTTTTGCCAGCTTGCTGCTTTTTGCTTGCAAGGAGGCTCTTCATTGGCTTACGAGTCGTGATTTGATCGAAATCCTGAGTGGTCTTCTGACGCTGTGCCGGCGTGGTTGGGCGATAAGCTTTAATACTCATTATTTATCTCCCTTCTTGTCGGATTTCTTGGATTTTTTATCTTCTTTAGCAGGTTCTTCGACCTGTTCTTCTTCGAAGATCTTGATTTTATCGCCTTCTTTTAGAGTTACATAAGCAATAAGTTTGTCTGCGCGGAAGGTTGTGCCAGGATAGGCATGCTTACCACGGCTGAACTTAGTCTTTTTGCCTTTGCGAACTGCAGTGCGAACATCAGTAACGGTTACGCCATACTGTTTTTCAACAGTCTTAGCGATTTCCTGCTTGCTAGCACCGTTTTCAGCGACAAACATGTAAATACGTTTTGCTTCTTCGGCGTAAGCTTTTTCGCTTACCATAGGACGAACAATCATTAAGCGTTCTCCTTTCCGAGTAGCCAGTTTTCGATCATTGGCATTGATTTCTCAGTGATAACGATCTTGTCGGCATTAAGAATGTCGAAAACGTTTAGATAAGTTGGGCGGACCACCTTAACATTAGCAACGTTGTTAGTAGCGCGAAGTACTAGTTCATCCTTTTCGCTAACAACGAGAAGAATGTTCTGAGTCTTGTCGAGCTTGTTCTTTTCGAACATTGCCATCGTTTCTTTTACCTTGCCAGTTGGGCATTCGAAAGTATCGATAACAACAATGTTCTTGTCAGCATTCTGCATAGAGAGAGCTTGGCGAACTGCCTGAAGCTTTGCGTTCTTGCTGATTTTCTTGGTGAAGTTTTCATTGCCAGTACGGCCGAAAGCTACACCACCGTGTCGCCAGATAGGGTTACGTGTCGAGCCAAAGCGTGCGCGACCAGTACCTTTCTGCTTCCAAGGTTTCTTACCACCACCACGAACTTCACCGCGCTTGAGAGTTTTCGCATGTGAACTACGAGAGTTAGCTAGGTAAGTATCATAAGCCAATTTCACGAGCTCATGATTTTCGACTGAAAGGCCGAATACGTCTTTGTTTAATGTAGCCATATTAGTCCTTTCCCTCCACCATTACGAGACCCTTGTTTGGACCAGGCACAGCGCCTTTGAGACCAATAAGGTTGTGATCGGTGTCGATATAAGCGACAACAAGGTTTTTGACGGTTACACGGTCATGACCCATGCGTCCAGCCATCTTCTTGCCCTTGAAGACTTTCTGTGGATACATAGAACCGATAGAACCAACCTTGCGGATGTCACCCTTGAAACCGTGCGTATTGCGAGATTCCTGGAAGTTGTGGCGCTTAACTGTACCAGCAAAACCTTTACCTTTGCTTGTACCGGTAACCTGAACCTTATCGCCTAGAGTAAACTCAGCGACAGTTAGCTCAGAACCGAGCGTTACATCTTCTGGGATGTTATCAACGCGAAATTCACGGATATATTTAGGTTTGATATCTGCTCCGGATTTTTTGACGTGTCCGGACACGGCCTTGCTCAGATTCTTACCCTGACCATATGCAACTTGTACCGCGCTATAGCCATCAGTTTCAGATGACTTAGTCTGAGTCACGGTGCAAGGGCCTGCTTGAAGGATAGTTACAGGAGTAACTACACCATCTTCGCCGATGATCTGGGTCATACCAATCTTGGTGCCGAGGATGATTTTCATCGTTTGGGCGTCCTTTCCCATTAAAATCACATGGCTTCTGAGTGGTCTCCGTTCTCTCATCTACGGACCGTACCTCTTGCGCCACTGTGACGTGTTTAATATACGAGCTCTATTTTATCACAAAATACCCCATAAAGTCAAGCTTTTTAAGAGTGAAAAACCGCCCTCTGTGATAGAGGACGGTTTGTTGGGTTGGAGGTGTTTTATCGATATGAATGATGATTATTCGGTAACCTTGTTGATGCACTCACCGTTAGCGGAGATATTTACGTTGATATCTCCGTTGTCGAGTCTATTGATGAAGACAAAGATGTTTTTGACACCAAGAAATGCCACTTTGCAGCTGTCGGAGATATTGCTAGGCATTACCATGCAATTCTCGCTGTTGTAGCTGTAGGAAGCTCTTTCGCTATTGTCGAAGAAGTTTGCGACCTTTCCTGCTTCCTGAGATTCCTCCATGTTGATGACAGCGACATCAATGCCACCGGATTCGCTTGCATAAGCAATGCATGCAATTCCGCCTCTGATATTGCTGGCATACATATGGAGACCCTTCGTCGAAGAGACGAACAGGGAGTCACGGCAGTTATAGCGTGTGATTTCGCCAATTGAAGCGTTCCCGTGATTGGGGGTGTGCTTCTGAATTTCGAAATATGCAGCTAATGTGCCGCAGTCTGCCCACTTGAAGTGGCCGACGTAAAGCTCTGCATTGAGTCTTCTCATCATCTCTTCGGGGTCAATTCCGCAATCAGTTTTTTCCGGATTTTCCTCCAGGAGCTTTTTGAGTGCTTCATCGATCTCTTCTTCGGGAAATGCCTCACAGATCATTTTTACAGGTGCTGCGTAAAGTCCTGTATTAACAACGCTGTTGTCTGCAAGGAGAAGCTTTTTTACGGCTTCCATGCCTTCTTCGGGGGTCTTTGCCTTTTTGAGAGGCTTTTCTACAAATTTTTCGATTTTATAGAACGGACCTTCCTGAGCGTTGTCGTAAACGACGTTTCCGCAGCCGCCAACGATGTTGGCGTCGCTCACCTTGACACCGATAAGTACGAAATGCCCCTTAGCTGCATACTCCATAACCTGCTTGATATCTTCGGCGTATTCTTCCTCGCCAATGATATGCTGATCGGTCGGAGTTATGAAAACAACTGCTTCGGGGTCAATTCTGCAGATATCCCATGCGGACTTTGCCTGTACGAGTACGTATCCTAACTGCTTGTGCTTGTTAAGGATATTTGTTGTAGGAACGTCCAGACTTGTGAGCTGCTTGGATGCAAGGCTTACCATCTTGTCGGTGGTTACGACCGGGAAAATTCTTGCAGGCTTAATAACCTTCGTGTTCATACGGGTAATGTCCTGTATGAAGGTTACTCCGGGGAATTTTGGAGCGAACTGCTTAGGAGTTGCTCCTCCGATTCTAAGACGGCTTCCAAGTCCGCCTGCAAGCTCCATGCCACACCAGTGCTCATCATTCTTCACGATTTTCTTTGTTGTATCCTGTCTCATTGTGGATACCTCCTAAAGTACAAAATTTGCTTCGTGCCTCCGAAGTAGAGTCCGAAACATGTTGCCCATTTTATCATAAAAATCCGTTTATGTCAAGAGATGGGTGGGCCTAGACGAACAAAAAGCCGCTCTTTCGAGCGGTTTTTGAAGATTATTACATCTTGATTTCTGCGTCTACGCCTGCTGGGAGGGATAGATTCTGCAATGCATCGATGGTCTTTGGAGTAGCATCGATAACGTCGATAAGGCGCTTGTGAACCTTCATTTCGAAAGCTTCACCACCAGTCTTGTAGACGTGCGGGCTCTTTACGACCGTGAAGCTGCTGCGCTTGGTTGGAAGAGGTACTGGACCGCTAACCTTTGCACCAGTGCGGATTGCTGTTTCGACGATCTGCTTTGCGCTCTGATCGATGACGCGATGATCGTAAGCCTTAAGGCGAATGCGAATGCGTGGGCCTTCTGCTTTGTCTGCCATTTATTAATTCCTTTCTGCTTGCTATATAATCTCAGATACGCCAAGACAGCGTGTCGATGAGTGTTTATAGCACATTTTTAATTTGTGAATATATTATAACTGTTTTTGCAAACTTAGTCAATCTTGGTGTCGATGTCTGGTTCAAGATCGGCTTCTTTCTTTTCAGGACTAATTTCGAGCTTCTTTGGTTTCTTTTCGGATTTGCTCTTTGACTCTTCTTTTGGCTTTTCGGGTTCTTCGGTCTTTTCTTCCTTATTCTTATTTTCTTGCTGATATTTCGCAAGCATGGCCTGAGCTTGAATCAAGGCATCTTTCTCTCTAGTGTCGTGCTTTTCGTTATTTCTTTTAGACCTAGTGATTATTGAATAGGCGATTAAGCCAATAAGTAGTAGGAATATTGGCACCATTGACCAGATAATTCCGTTAGTTGCATCTGTTGTCATAATTACTCTCCAACTATATTATATGATATTTCTGCAAGGAGTTTGCCAGATTGGCTATAGTATTTCATCTTTCGGGCGCTATTACTCGAGTTGTCTGCCTCGCTTGGTCTAATTATTGATTCTATTATTAGCCCGCGCCTAGAAAGAACGATGCGCTCGCCGTCTTGCAGGCTTATTTCGAAGCTTTCGCCGGTTATTAGGTTGTATATTTTCTTTTTATGAATGTCGTCTGTGGACACGACAACGAGACAGCTATATTCTATTGGACTTTCGATGTTTCCGCCTAGGTCTATGGTTTGTGATTTATTCATGTCGTAGAGTTTGGTGTTGCCGTTTTCTTCGACTATTACATAATCCTTATTTTTGAAGTGCAGATAGTTGAATAGTTCTTCGCTAAAGAACATTTTGGCATTTCTTATGTCTTTTTTCTTGCCGTCTTTGTATATTAGAAGCTCATCATTTTTTTTGAAGAATTCATATCCACTTTCGCGGTAATTTGCATAGTCAAAATAGTCATTGAGGCCAAATTTTGGAGTTATATCGTATTTCCCCTCGTCGATTAGGCCATTCGAGTTTTCGTCTACATTATTCTTGGTGCGTGGGTTAAATAGTTCGAAGCCTTCTTCTGGGTTTTGTCCATAGACCAGGCCATTATCTGATTGCAAGATGGCCAAATCGGTTTTTAAAACTAGTTCGTCATTATAAATTACATAGCTCGTGTCGGCGGCCTTGAAGATATTATCGCTTAATTGTTTGTCTTCCCATGAGTTTCCTACGTTGTCTAGAGAGAGGATGCTTTTGCCGCTTTCGCAGTTATATATATCGAATCTGGTTTTATATTCGCTGCCGCGCGTCTGTGTGCTTGCGGCGCAATAGTATTTATCTTCGTATTTGCTGTACGAGATTTCTAGTTTTTGAGATACGATTGTGTCCTCGGTTTCGCCAGTAGCGACCGATTTGCCTTCGGAGTTTAATAGCTTATAAGATTTTGCGCTTGGGTCTTTTGTTAGCATGAAGCTATGTCCGTTCTGGGCCTCTAGGCTTGTAACTTTTTCATTGTTCAAAGCTTTGCCATCGGTTTTAATGATTGTGCTAAACTGATTGCTGTCCTTTTTCTCGAGGAAGTAAGAGCTGTTTTTGATTTTCGTGATTTGCTGGCCAGAATACTTTATGTTCCCATTTGTGTCTAGGATATCGCAGTTTGGGTTCTTGCAGGCTACCGTAAAGCCTTCGTAGTATTCTTCGATACTGGCATAATCGCCGCTGATTTTCTTGCCATTTTTATCTGCTAGGTATTCGGTTCCGTCAGAGTTCTCGATGATGTATGGATAATCGACACTGTAACCGTCTGAATGTTTCGAGTCTTGTTTTCTTAAGTATTCAAGGATAAAATATGCAGCCGTAATTGCCGCGGCGGCTAAGAGCACAAAAATAACAGCAAGGATTATGGCTTTTCTTGTTCTTTTTCTTTTGATGTAGTTATTGATTTCTTCCTCGGTTGGTGGCGGAAGCTGGACTCTTTTCTTTACGGGTTGTTTGCTTGGCTCTGGCTGTCTATTGATTACGGTGCTAGGCGGAAGTGCTTTGCCGCCGATTTCATTGTTTTTAGAGATTGAACTGCTGAGTCCTGTGATTTTTGGTGGTTCGTTGGCTGGAGCTGGAGCTACAGTTGTTGGCTCTGGTGTAGGATTCGGGACATTGCTTGGTGATATCTCGATATCTATTCTTCCGCTGTTTTGCGGTTCCATTAAAAATAATTCCTTCTTGCTTATGTTAATAATATTTTAGCACAAAAAATATCCCCCAATTGCTTGAGGGATATTTAGGTCTAAAGATTATTATTTAACAATCTTTGTGACAACACCAGAACCAACTGTGCGGCCACCTTCGCGGATAGCGAAGCGGTCATTGTTGTTCATAGCGATTGGAGCGTTAAGCTTGACGCTGAAGGTAACAGTATCGCCAGGCATAACGATTTCCTTGTCCTTTGGAAGTTCGACTTCGCCAGTAACATCGGTGGTACGGAAGTAGAACTGTGGCTTGTAACCATTCTGGAATGGTGTATGGCGGCCACCTTCTTCCTTCTTAAGGATGTAGACCTGACCTTCGAATTCGGTGTGTGGTGTGATGCTACCTGGCTTGCAGATAACCTGACCACGTTCGATCTGATCGCGTTCAATACCGCGGAGAAGAAGACCAGCGTTATCACCAGCTTCACCTTCGTCAAGAGTCTTGTGGAAGGCTTCGATACCGGTAACGACAGACTTCTGAGTTTCCTTAAGACCAACGATTTCAACTTCATCGTTTAGGTGGACAACACCCTGTTCGATACGACCAGTAGCGACTGTACCACGACCCTTGATGGAGAAGACGTCTTCGATTGGCATTAGGAAGTCCTTATCAAGATCGCGCTGTGGAACTTCGAAGTATTCGTCCATAGCCTTGACGAGATCCATAACAGCCTGTTCGTCAGCTTCTTTGCCTTCGATAGCACCAAGAGCGGAACCCTTGATGATTGGGCAGTTACGATCGAAACCGTTCTTTTCAAGAAGGTCACGAACGTCTTCTTCGACGAGCTCGACTAGATCTGGGTCAGCAAGATCCATCTTGTTCAAGAAAACAATGATCTTTGGAACGTTGACCTGGTGTGCCAAGAGAACGTGCTCACGAGTCTGTGGAAGTGGACCATCGTTAGCAGCAACTACGAGGATAGCACCATCGATCTGTGCAGCACCTGTAATCATGTTCTTAATGTAGTCAGCGTGGCCTGGCATGTCCACGTGAGCGTAGTGACGCTTCTCGGATTCGTATTCCTGGTGAGAAGTTGCGATGGTGATACCACGAGCTTTCTCTTCTGGAGCGTTATCGATCTGATCGTAAGCGACCTGCTTGTTGATCTCGGAAGGAAGCTTCTTTGCGAGAACAGTAGTAATAGCAGCAGTCAAAGTTGTTTTACCGTGGTCGACGTGACCCATGGTACCGACGTTGACATGTGGCTTGCTACGGTCGAAATTTGCCATATTAGTTTTTTCTCCTTTGTTATTTAATAATTTTGGGCGCTAATATTAAACCAGCCCAAAGCTATATATGGATTTATTTTATAAGATTTTATCTGTTATGTAAAGCCAAATTTGCAAGAAAAGGCCCCGCGTTTGCGGGGCTTAATTTGAGTGATTTTAGTTAGCGGATTCGTGAGCTTTGATGGCTTCTGAAATCTCGTTTTTAACCTTCTGCGGAAGTTTTTCGAGCTTATTGATGGTGCTTGCTTCGTACTCGATTTCTGTCTGCATGATGATCTCGCTATTAACGAAAACCTTGACCGTTGCGTGGTTGCTCATCGGCTCAGATTCGTATCTAATATGGTATGCATAGTCAGTAAAGTGCAAGAACTGAAAGCCTTCCTGATAGCGAATCGGATGAATTTTGTCGACATACTCATCTGTCTTGAAGATATAGCTGTCGATGCGACGGAGCTTGAGTTCGCCGATAATTCTGCTCTCCATGGTCATGGCGTAATATTTGCCGTCGTATTCTTTGAGTAAGCTTTTAACGAAGCTGGGGTTGTCTATAAACTCGCATACGTTATTGCCGTTGAAGAACTTGTGCTCGCTCCTTGAACGTTTTTCAAATGCGTTTGCGGTGCAGCCTGTGGTTTTGTGCGGAAGTACTTTTGAGCTAATACCTCCAGAACCTCTGCCGTTGGTATTAATTTCGATGATTGTATCTACGTTTCTTTCGAAATATTCGAAGTAGATCTGGTTTGTGATACTGTCGAGTTTCAGCTGGAAGTTTTCGCCATCAAAGTAGAAGAGCTCGCCGCAATCAACTGCGCCTTCGTATTTACGGTCGTTGATGGCCTTGATACCGAACTTCTGTCTCTGAATGAACAGTGCATAGCCGTTGGCTTCGTTAATTTTCGAGGTAAAGATCGTGAGCTGAACTACGCCTTCCTTGTCGTAGCTGCGCTTAAAACGAAGGAATTCGTCTTTGCCGATCTGGAAGTAGTCCGAGCCGCGCTTGCCGTACATATGGAATACAAAGTAATCCGTGACGGTTTCGAGACCCATATACTTGGTCTTTTTGCGGATGCGAATGATGTATTCGGTGGGAAGATTCCAGCCTTGGAGGACCGGTACTCCATCATGGGGCAGAACGTCAATATCGTAAGTATTGCCGTTGTGGATAAAGCTTGTTGTCTGGCCCGGGTTAAGCCACATCTTGAGCTTTTTCACTTTGATCACTCTCCTTAGTAGTAAAAATCGAGCTCACTGTGGTGAGCTATGCAAGATATTTTAAAATAATATCTGTAGTTTTGCAAATAAAAAGAACGCCCCCAATTTCTCGGGAGCGTATATTGAATTGTGCTAGCTTGTTTCGTTTTCGTCGCAGTATATGGATATAATTCTGCGCATAAATCCGAATTTTGCGTACTTCTTGTCGTCTTTGATTTTGTTGCGGTCGGCGATGACCGTAACGAATGCGAAAATGATTCCGAACGGAGCAAATGAGAGTTGGAACCAGGCAATAAGATTCATCGCTTTGCTCCACTGCTCTGCCGTGTCTTGGTTGGTGCAGATAAGCCTTAGTACTGTGGCTGCAATAATTATGAGCGTTAGTGCGATAAAGCCTGCTGCATAGATCTTAAAGACGTCAAAGATAAAGTGCAATACCTTTTTCAATTAAATCACTCCTTTCATAAGCTTCTTTGATGAAAAAGGATAAATTTATTATATGACATTATAAAGAGTTGTCAAACGAAACAAAAATCCGCCCCTTTCGGAGCGGACTTTAATGGGAAACTACTTAGAATTGCGTTTCTCGATAATTTCGTTAGCGATGTTCGGTGGAACCTCTTCATAGCCGTGTAGCTCCATTGTAGAAGCTGCGCGACCCTGGGACATACCGCGTAGGTCGGAAGTGTAACCAAACATGTTTGCTAGTGGGACGAAGCCCTTGATGATCTTGATACCGTTTTCACGATCTTCCATCTCATCGATGCGGCCACGGCGAGAGTTCAAATCGCCGATAACGTCACCCATGAAGTCTTCTGGAGTTGTGATTTCGATCTTCATGACTGGCTCAAGAAGAACTGGATTTGCTTTCTTGATACCTTCGCGAGTAGCGAGGACACCTGCAAGGTGGAAGGCTAGTTCGCTAGAGTCGACATCGTGGTAGCTACCATCATAGAGGGTTGCCTTAACGTCGAGTACTGGATAACCAGCAATAACACCGCCGTTGAGGGTTTCTTCGATACCTTCCATGGTTGGCTTGCGGTATTCCTGAGGAACGACACCGCCTTTAATCTGATCGATGAATTCGAAGCCCTTGCCTGGCTCGTTTGGCTCAAACTTAACCCAAACGTCACCATACTGACCGCGACCACCGGACTGCTTCTTGTGGAAGCCGTGACCTTCGGCTGTGCCACGAATAGTTTCGCGGTAAGCAACCTGAGGCTCACCAGTGTTACATTCGACGTTAAATTCGCGCTTTAGGCGGTCGATAATAATATCTAGGTGAAGCTCACCCATACCAGAAATGATTGTCTGGCCAGTTTCTTCGTCGGTGTGAACCTTGAAGGTTGGGTCTTCTTCTGCTAGCTTACCAAGACCGATGCCCATCTTTTCCTGATCTGCCTTAGATTTTGGCTCTACGGCGATGGATACTGGTGGATCTGGGAATTCGATAGATTCTAGGTGAATTGGGTGTGCTGGGTCGCAAAGTGTTGTACCAGTTGTAGTGTCTTTTAGACCTACGACGGCTGCGATATCACCTGCGCCGATTTCCTGAATATCTTCGCGCTTATCTGCGAACATGCGGACTAGACGGCCAACGCGTTCCTTGTTGCCAGTTGTAGCGTTAAGAATGTAGCTACCAGCAGCAAGCTTACCAGAGTAAACACGGACGAAGATTAGCTTACCTACGAATGGGTCGGTTGCAATCTTGAATGCTAGAGCGGTTAGAGGCTCTTTAGTGTCGCTGTGGCGTACGATATCTTCGCCAGTCTTAGGGTTTTTACCAAGAATTGCTGGGATGTCTGTTGGAGCTGGCAAGAAGTCAGCAACAAGGTCAAGAACCTTCTCGACGATAACGCCACGGCCATCACCACCAGTGACTAGATAGAACTGACCATCGATAACACGCTTACGCAAAGCACGCTTAAGTTCATCGACAGAGATAGCTTCTTCGCCTTCTTCAAAGAACTTGTTCATGAGTTCTTCGTCAGCCTGAACAGCTTCCTCGACAAGCATAGAACGGTACTGCTTTGCCTTTTCTACCATGTCTGCTGGGATTTCACCAACGGTAAGCTCGTGATCGGCATAATCCTTGTAGGTGTAAGCCTTCATATCTAGAAGGTCGACAACGCCGCAGATATCCTTTTCGAAGCCGATTGGTAGGTGGATTGCGAAAGCGTTCTTGCTTAGGCGCTTACGGATAGATTCTAGGGATTTGTAGAAATCACCACCGATCTGGTTGATTTTGTTGACGAAGCAGATGCGAGGAACGCCGTACTTGTCTGCCTGGCGCCAAACGGTTTCAGACTGAGCTTCAACGCCCATCTTACCATCGAAGACTACGACTGCACCGTCGAGAACGCGTAGAGAGCGTTCGACCTCAGCGGTAAAGTCGATGTGTCCTGGGGTATCGATAATGTTAATTTTGTGACCCTTCCAGTGGGCAGTGACAGCTGCGGAAGTAATTGTAATACCGCGCTCCTTTTCCTGCTCCATCCAGTCGGTTGTAGCACCACCGGTATCGCCTTTGACGAGATCGATTTTGTGCTTAAGACCGGTACGATAAAGAATCGCCTCGGAAGTAGTGGTTTTACCAGCATCGATGTGCGCGATAATACCAATGTTCCTATACATAGATAGGTCTTCTTCTTTTGTAGCCATGTATTTCCTTTAATAATTATTTTAGGCAACAGCATATAATGCCACTGCGTGCTGTTTAGTATATTATCATACTTTTTACACTTTTTTCAACGGGTGAAAAGTGTTATTACTCGCTACAAAGTCCCATTTGGTTGACGAAGTGGTATTCGAGCGTTTCTGCGTCTGCGCCAAGGTCGAAAATTTGCTGTTTGACTTGGTTTTTGACGTAGCTCATTTCGTCTTTGTTGCACTCGTCGGAGTGGATATAAATGGTATTTGTGTCGAAATAATAATACGAGTCACGCTTATTGTCGTGATCGACGTAGCCTGGTAGATAATCTCTTAGCTTCTCGTTTTCGATGTATTTGCGTGGATAATTCTTAGTGTCAAAGCTGAATGTCTCGTTATCGCCTATCGATAAAGTGAGCTTAGCTTCAATATAGCCTTCTTTTTCGATCTTGAGCTTGTATTCTGTCTTGTCGGTTTTGATTTTGAAGACATCGCCTTGCTTGGTTTGTTCGCACTGCGCGGTCTTTGTATCTTCGCCTACACTAGCTATATAGTCCGTTAGAATATTGGTCGTAAGAAGCGCTCTCTTTCCGCCAATATTTGCTTCGTTTAGGCAAACTTGAAGAGCTTGGCCGCCTGCTGTTTTGATATCCGTGTCTTCTGGCTCTTTATCTACAATGGATTCGTCAATATTTTTCAATACAACGATTATTGCGGCCGTACATAATGCGATTGCGGCTAATACGGCGATTGCAATAAGGATTTTCTTTTGTCTGTCTTGCTTTTTCTGATATTCCTCGTCCATATTATTCACCTGCCGTCTTTATTGCCCAAATTTTAGTTTCGCCATTACCACGATTAATACCCATGCCTACTAGCTTTAATGGATCCCAGGCTTTGCCGTTATTGTCTTTGTGTCCTGGGTCAGCCATTAGCCATTCGCCTTTAGAGTCTCGACCATAAAGAACTATGTAATGTCCTTGGTCTGAAAAGACGCCATTACTGCCGGAAGATATTCTGCCCGAAAGCTCGATTAGGTATCCGTCGTTTAAGTATTTATTAATAGCTGCCACGATTTGTTCGTCTGTGGAACCGTTGCCTAGATCGGTTTCGGTGACGTCGATGGCTTCCATGTTATAATGCTGTGCCATTTCACCGATAGGATTGCCACTATAAGTTACTGCACCTGTTCTATCGTACACGTCTGGCGGTGTAATCTCTTCTCCTTCTAGATAGGTTGCGATCATAGCAAATGACGTAATGCCGCAGCCGGAGTTTTTATACGTGTTATTTTTGTCGTTCCCTGGTGGGTATGGTAATTGGCCCCATCTTGTGTCACCTTGGCTCATGAATGGGAAGTCGCCGGTAAATGCTTTGTTGGTTCCGCATTTTTGGCTTCCGCCGAATTGACCGTTGGCGATTTTCTGTAATGCTTCCTGATTGATGTATTCTAGTGGGATTGGCAAGAATTTTGCGTCTTTTGACTGGTAAAATGCCAATGTTTTGCGACTAGTGTAGCCTGCATTTAGTTTTCCGTTTCCCATTTTGCCGCAGCCTTCGATCTGCATCATATCGTTTTTGACTGAACTGCCGGTCCAGTTTGCTTCGATAGATATGTATTCCTGAGTTGCGCTGTCGTAGCCGACGATTACGCCCGTGTGGCCGCTACCTTCTTTATCGCTAAAGATAGATGGGATTGTAATCTTTGAAATGCTGCTGGCGTGTTCGATTTCTAGTGTTTTGTCTGGGTTTGCGGAGTATGTACTATCTACGACAAAGTAGCCATCGTTCGAGCCAAACGTAAGATTCGTAAACTTCTGAATAAAGTAGTTTGACATACTAACACAGTTGCAGTGCGTGCCTAGAGATAAGGATAAATCTAGCTCGTTATTGTGTGCTGTGTCTGTATACCAATCTACGAGTGATTGCGCTTGCTCTTCGGTTAGACCATCTTCGCTTCCGCCAGACGTGCTTGTAGTTAGGTAGAATTTTGTCGAAAGATGAGAATCTAGGAAATTAGCCCTTATGACTTGTGGCGTCGTAACGGTTTGTTGGTCTCTATTTTTCTCTTTTTCGTCTTCTTTTGCGGTTTCGATCTTTGGATTATTCGCGACCTTATTTTCGCTCTTTTCTTTAGTCTTTGCGACTATGTCGCCACCGCCCTGAACATAGACTTTGCCGTCCTTGTCTGTAACTGTACCATCGCAAGCAATATGCATAGATTGTTCTTGCCAGCCCTGCTGTCTTGTCGTAAAACCATGATCTGTGAAAAGGCCTCCTAGAGGGATAGATTCTGCTAGTTCTGCAGAGCTTGACCAACCTTTATCCATGGAGTATTGCTTTACTTTTTCGAGTACGCCTATAGATTTAGCGTAGTAATCGCTAGAGAAGCTTAGGCCTGTATAACGACGGAAGTAACCATCGTAGTAGGATTTTACGTCTTTGACCTTGCTTTCATCAAAAACTAATCTATCATCCTCGCCAGTGCGCATGTAGTCATAGAAGAAGGATGCAAAATTATCTGCAATACTGGAGTATGCCTGAACATAGTGGGAAGGGTCGCCGCCCAACTGATTAATGTGGTCGGAGTGCTCATTATTGAATGTAGCTCCCATATGATACGAGCCGTTTGCAGATTCTAGGAGACCGAAACAGTTGAAACTCTGATAATTGTCCCAGAGCATTTTAAGGTCGCCAAAGGTAGTATTGCAGAAACCCGATTCGCCGCGCGCATGCATGAATGGTAGCTCCCACGGTATGCCGGTCTGCCTTTGGAGCTCTTGGGCCAAGCCTGCGTAGTGGTCGAGCAAGGAGTAAAGCCTGTCGTCTTCCGATATGCCTGTTACTTCGCCGCAGTCAGCTGCTGCTGTTGAGCCACATGCTTGATCGTCGTAGAATCTGATGTCTAGCTCGGATTTTTCGCGAGGATTGATTGCTTTTGTAGTATTGTTTTGGACTGTTTCAAATACACCGACAAGGCCTATTATCCCTAGCACTGTCGCTGTTGCTATTCTAATTTTATTCTTCGGCATCATAGTTCTTGACATTGTGGTTTTCTACGTAAATAATTTGATAATCTTTTGGATCGTATCCTAGAGCTTTGATTTTGTCTTCTATGGCTTTATCTTCCCTGCTTGATCTTTTTCCTCCAATGAGAGCCATAATACAGGACATTTTTTTGCATTCTAGGTCGCTGTTGCCATCGGCTAGTTTGATCCCAGGAGATGACGTGATGTCGTAGTTGTCATAAGGTGCTGAGGTCCAGACTGGCAGCTTGTATTTTATTGATTCGATTTTGTTGGACTCTTCAATGAAGCTCGAAATCTTGCTGTCGTTATAATCTGCGATTAGTCTCAGAGCTTTGTAATCTTCGGCGGAGTCGCGATATTTGCTCATGTCGCTTGTTTCGAGATATTCATGAATATTTACAACCTTGTTGCCGCTTAGGGTTAGCTCTTTTGTTTCAAATCCTTCGCGTTTGATGGTTACTTCATATTTGCCGCTTGGAAAAATCTTATAATTGCCATTCTTGTATTCTTTGCCGTTTACTTTAATAGTAGAATCGGTTGGCGCGACAAGAATAGACAAAGTTGTGCTTTTTGCAGAATTTATTATAAAAAATACTAGCGCAACTAGACCCAGCAAAATTATGGCGCCGCACGCTATGAATATTATTCTCTTAGAATTTGACCTCATTGTTATTTTTTGCGGTAGCTTAAAATACCGCATTACCTCACCTCTTTTTCTTAATTTTAACATAAGCGCCAAGTATTTTAGAATACCAAAAAACTCCCATTGCTGGGAGCTTTTGAAATTCTTTCGTGAATTATCCGCGAGCAAAGTGTGCGAATGCACGGTTTGCTTCTGCCATACGGTGGCAGTCTTCTTTCTTCTTGAAGGCTGTACCGGTTTCGTTGTAAGCATCAACGATTTCTGCTTCGAGACGCTTTGCATATGGCATACCATTGCGGCCACGAGCGGCAGCGACTAGCCACATCATAGCGAAGTGAAGCTGGCGATGACCATTGATTGGGAATGGAATCTGGTAGTTAGCACCACCAACGCGGCGGCTCTTAACCTCGAAATCTGGGCTAATATTCTTGATTGCCTGTTCGAGAACTTCGACAGGATTTTCGCTCTTTAGCTTCTTGGCTGCACCTTCGATTGCGGCATAGACTGCGCGCTCTGCGGAAGGTTTCTTGCCGTCAAGCATAGAACGGTTGATTAGGCGGGATACCAAAACGCTCTGATATTTGCGATCTGGCATAACTTTGCGCTGAAGGCTGCTGGTTACTTTACGTGGCATAACTACTTATCCTCCTTCTTTGCGCCGTACTTAGAACGACCCTGCTTGCGACCATTAACACCCTGAAGATCGAGGGTACCACGGACGATGTGATAGCGAACACCTGGAAGATCTGGAACGCGGCCACCGCGAACTAGAACAACTGCGTGCTCCTGAAGGTTGTGACCTTCACCACCAATGTAAGCCCAAACTTCCTGACCGTTGGTTAGGCGGACACGAGCGACCTTACGTAGAGCGGAGTTAGGTTTCTTTGGAGTCTTAGTTGTAACTTTGATACAAACACCACGCTTTAGAGGAGCGGCCTGCTTGTAGTAACGCGTTTTAAGCGTATTGACGATGGAACCAAGAGCTGGGGACTTGCTTTTCTTTGCAGCCTTTGCACGTGGTTTACGTACTAACTGATTGATTGTTGGCACAAAAAATCCTTTTCTTAATTAATATTTTGCTGAAATAAACTTCAGGGCTCAGCATCTGCCACCGAAGTTTGCGAAACTCTGACTAGTATTCTAGCAAATTATATCTGTTTTGTCTAGTATTTTTAGGCGCCAAGTGCTTTTAGGCCAAGCATGCTGAGTGAAAGCATGATTATGCCTGCTAGAACAACGCCGCAGATTACGGCGATTGAGCTCTTTTTGAAGTCTAGATCTAGAAGGCTTGCTGCGAGGGTTCCGGTCCAAGCGCCAGTGCCTGGGACTGGAATGCCTACAAATAGTAGTAATGCGACATAAGTCGAGCGACCGGCTTTTTCGGTGAGCTTTTTGCCGCCTTTTTCGCCTTTTTTGAGGACCCATTTACAGAATTTGCCGATGAGCTTTTTGTCTTTGCCCCAGGTTAGGAATTTGCGGGCAAAAAAGTAGATGAATGGAACCGGAAGCATGTTGCCTACGATACTAACTGCGAGTGCGACAAAAGGATTTACACCCATGCCAACACCGATAGGTACTGCGCCACGAAGCTCTACGATTGGTACCATAGAGATTAGAAAAGTAAGTAAAATTTTCCAAAACATAAGTATATTATATCATCCTGAATGAGTTATTTTAATGTCGCAAAATGTTAGATTAGATCCGAGTTTAGATAGTAATAATAATCTAGTAATTCTCTTGAGTAGTTCTTGATTAGC
The DNA here is from genome assembly GCA_946530965.1 of uncultured Candidatus Saccharibacteria bacterium. Lineage (GTDB taxonomy): Bacteria > Patescibacteriota > Saccharimonadia > Saccharimonadales > Saccharimonadaceae > UBA2834. Next base: position 217,789 of record CAMNAK010000001.1, on the reverse strand, counting down.
GCTAGTCTTGGCTCAGGCGCTTCGCGTGGCGGAAGAACAAGCATGCGAGTAATGCCGATTTGCTCTACGAAGCTTGGGTTGTGGCTAACCATGACGAGTGTTCCGTTATAGTCGTGGAAGTTTTCGCCGATAATCTTCTGCGTTTCTGGATCAAAGTGGTTGGTTGGCTCGTCGAGAATTATTAGGTTTGCTTTTTTCATTAGAATTTTGCATAGCGCTACTCTGGCCTTTTCGCCTGGAGACAAAACTTTAACTTGCTTGAAGACGTCTTCGTCATGGAATAGGAAGTTTGCGAGCATGGAACGGGTCTCGGATTCGGTAAAATCATAAGATTTGACGTTGTCTAGGATTGTTTCATTTTCGTTTAAGATCTCGAACTCCTGGGCATAGTATGCGACGGTTGTATTTTGGCTCATAATAACCGAGCCGCTGTCTGGTTGGAGCTGGCCAATGATAAGTTTTAGAAGCGTAGATTTGCCAACGCCGTTTTCGCCGACGATTAGGAACTTTTCGCCGCGAGTAAGCGAGAACGATAGCTTATCGTGGAGCATTGGGCCATCAGGATAATGGAAGCTGATGTTTTGCAGCTCTAATGGAGTTTTGCCGCTTTGCTTACTTGGGTTGATATTCATCTCTACTTTTTGGTAGACTTCTTCGCGAACTTCTAGGCTGTCGAGCTTCTTCTCTAGCTGTTTTTCGCGAATCTGCCCTTGCCTAATAAAGGCAGTATTAGATCTCTTTGCGGCTTTTGTGCGCATAATAAACTCTTCCATGCGGCGGATTTCGCGCTCTTGTTCGGAGATTCGTTTCTCTTGTTCGGATAGCTCGTTAGCACGGGCTTTGCGGAAGAAGGTGTAGTTGCCGCGATATACCTTGGTTTTGTGGGTGACTTTGTTTAAGAATAGGGTTTTGTTGGTGACAATATCTAGAAATTCTTGGTCGTGCGAAATGACGAGTACCATACCGCGATAGTTCCTAAGGTAGTTCGCAACGAACTTTTTGGTCTCAGCATCAAGGTGGTTGGTTGGCTCGTCAAGAAGTAGTAGACCTGCGTTTTCGAATAGAACTCTTGCGAAAGCGACTTTGGACTTTTGACCACCAGAAAGGTCGACCATGCGTCTATCTACAAGATCTTGTAGGTTCATGCGCTCCATGATTTTTAGGAGCTCGTTGTCCATATTACCGATATCGCAAGCGTCTATATCTTCTTGAATCTGATTGATTCTCTCGAGGATCTTCTGACTGTCTGGATATTTAGCTAGCTTTTCGTATTCTTTGCCGATCTTTTCTTGAAGCTCGTCAATTGGCCTTGCTTTTGAGACATATTCCCAGACGGTCATGTCTTCGTGCTCTTTTTCGATTTTGATTTCTTGGGGTAAGAAACCGATTCTTAGCTCTGGCAGCTCTATTGTACCTTCGTCTAGCTTTTCGATGCCGAGCAATACTTTAAAAAGGGTAGATTTGCCGGCGCCATTTACACCTACGATGCCAACTTTATCTCTTGGCTCCAAAATAAATCCACAATCGTCGTAGATTTGTTGCGCTCCGAAATGTAGGCTTAGATGTTCGGCTTTCATAGATACTATTTTACCACTTGGGCTTTGCCTTGACAATTATGCCAAAATAAGGTATAATATAGCAATGCTCTTTAAAAGTATTGTTTTGGTGTAATTTTTATCCGTCTATCCACCCTATCCATAGCACAGGAGGTACTGCTATGAAAATTATTTCTACTCACGATTTGAACATGTACATCAAGAGAAACTCTGGACTCAATAACGTCCTTGCAGATTTCAACTGCAGCGAGGAAGAACTGCTCAAGCAGCTCACAAGCTGTTTTGGCGGTAACGAGGCTAGAGGCCGCGAGGCACTCGAGACTCTCAGAGGCATTGACGAGGCCAATGAGAAAGAGTCAAAGAAGCGTGCTAAGACTCGCCAGAAGAACGCAGCAAAGCAGCAGAAGAAGGCCGAGGAACAGAAGAAGGCTGAGCAGGAAAAGCTCGACGCAATGACTCCCCTTGAAAAGAAGGAGTATTATCGCAGTCAGTTCTCCGCTCAGCTCGACTCTATCCATGGCGAACTTGCTCCGATTTCCGCTAAGCTCGGTGAACAGTCCAAGTACATCACTGAGCTCAGAAAGAAGAAGACTGCCGCTCAGAAGGCGCTTGACGAGGTTAACAAGAATCTCACAAACGCTATCGAGGCTCACGATGCTCTCAAGGCTCGTTCTGCTGAGCTTGTTGCTCAGTCTGAGGAAATTGGCAAGAAGATCAGCGACATCGACAAGGAGATTCTTTCTCTGAGTCAGCCCGTTTTTCTGGTCTTCGATACCGGCGAGATCAATGCCGAGAATTTCGATATGTCTACCGTAACAGACACAATGATTGATTCCGAAGCTATTTTGGTCAAGGGTCTCTGCAAGAATGATCGCACCGGACGTTTTGATCTGCGTAAGCGTGAAATCCGCCCTGTTGCAACTCTGCTCGCGGCCGTAAGAGCGACTGGTCGCAAGGATTGCGTTGTCAATTTCGATAACGGTCTCGACGAGATGAAAAACGTTTTCGAAGAGCTTCGCAAATCCTAATTCAAAAAACACCAAAACATACTCACGAAAGAACCCGCATATCCAGTGCGGGTTTCTTTATTTTGACAGTATTTTTCTGAATTTTTATAATAATATAAGCATGATTCATTCTTTTTGGCATCGCTATAGTCTTGCTAAACCTCTGACGATATTTTTCGTTCTTCTTGGTTCTATTTTTATCGTTTACTTTGTCAAAACTCTTTTGCAGCCAAACGTTTCCGAGAATAAGGTAGATAAGAGTTCGCAAGAGGCGGCGCCCGATCGTCTGCCTGATACTACAGTTAGTATCGTCGGGGATATTTCTCTAGCAGACAACTGGTCGGTAATGCCAGCTTATGATGCGCGTGGTCAAGGCGTTGATGGGATTTTGTCTGCCGAGGCGCTTGGTATTATGCGTAGTAGCGATTTGATGGTCGCAAATAGTGAGTTTACGGTAAGTAATCGCGGCTCGGCCATTCCGGGCAAGGCCTATACTTTTCGTGCAAATCCAGATCGTCTAAGTATTTATAATGACATGGGTGTAGATTTGGTTACGCTTGCGAATAATCATGTTTATGATTTTCAGGGTGATGCCTTTAACGATATGCTTGATGCTTTTGAGCAGCGCAATATGCCACATATTGGTGCCGGGCATAACCTTGAAGAAGCAAAGAAGGCTTATTATTACAAAGCGCCGAGCGGTCAGACGATTGCTTTCGTGAATGCGTCTCGTGCGGAAAAGTGGGGTATTGATACGCCTGGAGCGACCGATACTTCCGGCGGCATTCTTCTCTGTTATGATACGGCGGATTTTGTAGATGCAATTAAGGCTGCTAAGGTGAATAGTGATATAGTCGTAGCGATTATTCACTGGGGTACTGAATCTTCGCATGTCCTAGAACAGGTTCAGATTGATACCGCAAAAGAATATATTGATGCTGGCGCTGACATGATTGTCGGTGGCCATGCGCATACTTTGCAAGGTATAGATTTTTACAATGGAAAGCCAATTATTTATAACCTTGGCGATTATATCTTTAATGATATGAGCGAGCCGACGGCTATATTTCAGTTTAAGCTTAGCCCTGAAGGCGAATTGAAGTATTACTTTATTGTTGGTTGGCAGGAAAATATGTACACCAGGATTCTTTCTGGCGAAGAGCGTCAAAATCTTGTAAACCAAGTAGAATCTTGGTCGCCAAACATTACAATTACAGAAGATGACGAGATTGTTTTGAAGAATTAGGCTAGTAGTTTATAGCCGTATTCTTGAAGCTGAGTGAGGATATCGTCAATAGACTTACCGGCTAGTAGTCCGCCCGCAATAAAACCAGCCTGAGTTACGTCTGCTAGGGCGCATGCTGGCATTGTAAATTGTTCCATTTCTTCGCGACTCTGGAATTCGAAATCAATCAAAACTAGACCTTCGAGGTCACCCTTGAATACGTCTACTTCGGCATGGTGGCCGTCGATTTCAACTTTATAGCGATCTTTTTCTATAACTTTACCATCGATTTGAGACAATGCTACATATTCTGCATCAGACAAAGGAATCGTGCGTTCGATTTGTTCGGAAGCGTCACCTTCGACGAGTGGTAACTTTTTGGTGATTTCCATTTTGTCACCACGGGAACGGATGCGAATTTGTGGATGCTTAGCATTTACTGGGATATAAATGTCCTTGATGGTTTCTGGGGTCGAGCCTGCTATTTCTTTTGGAATTTGATTTGCTAAAAAGGTTCGTTCTAGTTCTATGTCTTCTGTTCTAAGCATTTCTCTCTCCTGATTAAGTTCTTTTTTGTTTTTGGTTTGTCTTATTGATAATTATAATACTTATAAGTTATTATTTCGTTAATCTAGGCTTGCATTATGAAGGGGGTGTATCTATGTCTAGAAGTACGCATGAAGGTTTTGAGGCTTATGGCAAAAAGGTAATGCCGCCGACTTGGCGCAGTATCCTGATCCCGAATAGAAATTCACTTCTTTTTCTCGGAAAAGAAAATCTTGAGCTGATTCTTGAAGAGTGGACTTGCCTTCTGAGGGGCGCTGAATGTTATATTCGCCGTGTCGATGAAGGCGGTTACCGCAAATCTTACAAGGCCCGCTATGATTATCTTGTTGGGCTTAGAAAGAATGCGACTTACGCTATTTCGGAGATCAATAAAGTCTTGCCGACTGCTCTTTCGAAGCCGATTATTACGACGCATCGTCCGATAGTCGGTTATTTCTCGCCTGACGAGGATGTTTATTCTACTCTTGGCATGGAAGGCATTCTCTTGCCTGGCAAGTTCATTCGTCAGGATATTCGCGATGATTACGTTGCACTCACGGGAGAATATGAAGGCACGAGTATTAGGGTAAGTCATTATAGCCCGCTAATTCTTAAGGTTGATGATCTAAAATATCTGGCTTCGAATAGCAATTATCTTTCGCTGTTCGCAAGAGCGAGCGGTTTTAATTATGATGAAGGCGTGGAGCTTTATATCAAGATGGTTAACGACCGCGCAAAGAAGGATTTTCCGGATCTTCAGAAATTTGCCGAACCGAGTCTCGAAATCGTATAAAAAGAGCCCTGCCGTAGCGGGGCTTTTTGCTGTTAATTAGATTTTTGCTTGAATCCGTATAGGCTTAGTGCTGCAGTGAATAATACTGCACTGTATGTGCTAAATCTTTCGACTAGCCCAAATATTTCTTTTGGTACATTTGCGCTTCCTGCTGCGCCTACAAACATTAGAATAAATGCCGCGATTGCGCAAATTCCTAGGATGACATGTTTATTCTTTCCCTTGAATGACCCGATCGCTATAAGGATTAATGAGACGATTGATAATAGGACAACTAGAGTTGTGAGTATATAGACGTGTATAAATGATTGGGTGCTACCGTCGTATCCGGCACTCGATAGCGGGAACAATGTATAACCAATCGCTGATACGAAGTTCATGATTGAGAATAAATAAATCCCGGATTTAAAGGCTTTACTCTTTTCGTTTTTAACCAAGATGCATAAAAGCGCTGAAGCGATACAGCTGAATATTTTGTAGACAGTCACATAGCCGCTAGCTATAACAAATGACGGCGCGTCTGTTGCCGTTAGATCACTTACCGCTTGAGATTTCCAATCGTAACCAGGGTAATTTGCGGAACCGATTACGTCGTGAAGTAGATAAAAGATAGCGCTTAGAACTCCTGTTAGGCATAGCCAATTGATTAGTTTTTTATTTTTCATTTTCCTCCTTTTTCTCTATTGCATTTCCAGCAAAGTGTCTGAAGATTATCTGGTTCTGTTTTGCCTCCTTTTGAGACTGGAACGATATGATCTACTTCAAGTAATAAATTCGGTTCCTCTTCTATGCTATTACCGCATATTTGACAGGTATAACCATCGCGTTTCTTGATGGCTTCCCTTAATTCCTTCGTCATTCTGCTTCTTTGGTGCTTTGTATGCCCTTCTTTTCCAATTCTATCTTTAATGTTTTCAATAATTGCTTCTAGCTGTTCTTCGTTTAGCTCGATTTCGCTGTTTCTTTTTGATCTTCCAGCTGAACTTACATACGAGAACTTTAGATAAGGGTAGTCTATTTCATATAGGTTATCGTCGAAGTCATATATTACTTCTTCTATCTTATCTAGCTTTATGAATGGTCTAAATATTACTGGTATTTTATTAAATAGTCTTATGTTCAGTTTTTGAAGCTTGTCATAAAATTCGGCATACGAATTGTAAAAAACCAGAAGTCCTTTCATATAGTCTAAGCTTTTATGGCTGTAGTCTACATTAGAGTATTTAACTAAATAGGACATCGGGTCTCTATTTATGTTTGCTACTACTGCACTCGAACAATCTATTGTCTGGTTGAGTTCTAGATCTGATATTACTTCGAGGCATTTTTTATATTTATTAACAAGCGAATCTGACTCATTTTCAATTGAGGCTACTTTTTGTTTTTCGGAGTTTCTGAGTTTTTCTCTATTTGCTCTGATATAGATAATTGTAGAGATTTTAAGAATTATTGGTATTAGGGCTATTCCTGCCAGAATTGCTAATACCATCCATATCTCTGGTGGTATATTTAATAAGTCTTTTAGTATTTCACTTTTCTTCATTTTTTGTGTTTTTTCTAGTATCTTGTATTTATTTTAGTCTATTTGATTGGTTTTATCTATTTTTATATTTTGGGATGAGGGATATAAACAAAACGCCGTCGTTCTCGTTTTGCTCGAACCGGGTTTTGGACGAACCCTAAAGTGGGGCGAACCCATTCTCAAATATGAAGAATAAAAAATATACCCTTGCGGGTATGTTTTAATTCTTCATGGCTGGGGATGAGGGATTCGAACCCCCGAATGTCGGGACCAGAACCCGATGCCTTACCACTTGGCGAATCCCCAACGGTTGATACCATATTATCACTTTTTCTGAAGAATGTCTAATTTTTATGAGCAAGATATAGCGCTATTGCTTTTTATGGCGTTTTATGCTATAATATTGGTAATAGTATTCGTTCTTTTCCAAGAAGGGAGGCGTCTATGTTTAAAGACGTAATTTATGTCACAAGAGAGAGGCTTGAGTTGCCGGCTTTTGTTGCTAATAGCGATAAGTTGCCAGATTTCGCAAGAGATTGCCGCAGTGTCCTCGATGACGGAACCTATCACTTTGCATGTCATGAAAAGGAATCTCTTACTTGCAAAGCTGACGATATCGTCTATTTTGATCACTGTCGTCATGACTCGCATTATCTGTCTGTTCTTAATCCTCGTAATTGCCATATCGAAGACGGGATTATATACGAGAAAAACCCGATTTATATGGCTACTCTTGTCGATTACGATCTGCCCGATTTCATGTCCGATATTAAAGTTAGTTTCGATGGAAAGGCTTGGCACTTGGATACATGCAGGTTGCGCATTGTCGTAAACATCGGCGATTACTGGATTCGCGATATTGATCTTGATGGCAGATATGTAACTCCTATTGTTTCGGCTATCGGAAGATGCGAGGACAGTTTTACGAGAATGTGGCGCTGTGATAAAAGCGGCAAATATATCGAGAAGCTTTCCGACTACGATCGCCGTACTTATCCTTCTTTCCCCAGTCCGTGAACTGGGGTATTTTTTGTTATAATTTCTATAATGAAGAGTTCCAAGAAGGTATCTGGCAAGACAGTCCATAAGATTAAAGTTGATAACCGAAATTTTTTACAAAAAGCAACTGATACAACTGAAGGCTTTTTCTTGAATATTTTTAATGCCATTGGTCTTAAAGCATTTGTAAAATGGTATCTAAAAAATATCGAAACGATGCGTTATCTCGTTTTTGGCGGTTTAACTACCGTCGTTAATGTTATTACTTTTGCATTATTTAACGCACTTTCTTTTCCTACTCTCATAAGCAATTCTATAGCGTGGATTGTTGGTGTAATTTTCGCCTACATAACAAACAAATACTGTGTCTTTAATAGCGAGACAAAGAATAAAAAAGATGGCGCTCGAGAAGCTAGTAGCTTTGTTATCGCAAGGCTCGTTACCCTGGGGATTGAATCTGTTATGATGTGGTTCTTTGTTGATATCTTGCATTGGAACGCAATCCTTATGAAGATTATTGCTAACATCGTTGTTATTATTCTAAATTTCGTCTTTAGTAAACTATTTATCTTTAAGAAGAACGATAAGACAGAGCGCCCAGAAAGCGCCTAAACTGCATTCGTTGTATAATAGTTATATTGCTATGGCGAGTGAGAACCGGGTTTCTAGGGCTATATACTCTTCTGAGCGAGACAATACAGTCTTGCAGAAGCTATCTTTTTTTAATCGTGAGGAAACTAGTCGCCAATATCGCAATGAATGGAAATATAGATGCAATAACCAAGAACTGGGCCTTCTTGAAGCTCGTCTTAATTCGATTCTTTCGACCGATAAACACTCAGGTACAAACGGTGGATATAGCGTGAGAAGCTTGTACTTCGATGATTATATAAATACTTCAGCGCATCAGAATCAGGCAGGCATACCAGACAGGTTCAAGTGGCGCGTGAGGTATTATGGCGGCGGCACTAGTAAACATATGCACTTGGAATTTAAAAGAAAACGCGATGGGCGTGGAATTAAAAAATCCTGCAAGATTACCGAAGAAGAGTTTCAGTATATTCTGAACGGTGAGCCCGAAAAAGTATTATGGAATACCGACGAAACGCTCCTTAGAAGATTCTGCTACGAAATAATGACTCGAGATTTTAGGCCAAAGGTCATAATCGACTACGACAGGATCGCCTATACGGAACCGATCGCGAACATTCGCATCACTTTAGACAAAAATATATCTGCATCTTACGAATTCAATAAGTTCTTAACTGGAGATTACCTAAAGTTCCCGCTTCAGGATGCAGACAATCATATTCTTGAGGTAAAGTTTGATAATATCTTGCCTGGATACATTAGAAACATTATCGATTCGTACGGAATGCAACAAGCTTCATTCTCGAAATATTACTTTGGAAGAAAGAAACTAGAAGGATTAATTTAAAGGAACAATATGATTTCACAAATATTTGATAATATCGGACAAATTTACAATAATTCACCTATTTCAATTCTTACGATTTGCTCTATCTTGGCGATCGTGACTGTGCTTGCTATCTATGAGTTTGCGGTCTATAGGCTTATTTCACATCGCTCTTTCTATAACAAGTCGTTTAATATCGCGATTACGATTTTGCCGTATTTTATTTCGACAATTATTCTTTGCTTGCAATCCAATGTCGTGATCACGCTTGGCACAATTGGCGCTTTGGCCATCATTCGCTTCCGTACCGCCGTTAAAGATCCAGTTGATATGATTTATCTTCTCTGGTCAATTCATACGGGTATCATTTGTGGCTGCCAGCTTTTCCCTGTAGCAATTATTACGTCTATTGCTGTTACGGTTTTGTTGCTCGTCTTAGAGCATGTTCATTTTGGCCGCAAGCCATTTATTATCATTATTCATAGCCATGAGCAGATCGATAAGAAACTTGGTTTAATTTTCAAGAAACATACAAAGAGCTTCCGTATCAAGAGTCGTAACTTTACTTCTGACGGCGTAGATTATGCTATTGAAGCCTCTATCAAGAAGCCAGAACTTCTTACTCAGCGTCTTCGTAACACCAAAAAGGTTGTTCGTTTCTCTGTTATCGAATACGACGCAGATGATTTAGTGTAGGGTGTGATTTAATGAATCGAAGAATCGTTTCAATTATTGTTCTTATTCTTAGTCTCTCGCTTTTTGGTTTTTTGTTATATTCGACAAGCTTTAATGATAGGCTAGATAAGTTTTATGTTTCCGAAGATGAATGGAGTAAAATCACTGAAACTCGCAACGAAGATATTACTCTAGATATTAGTGCGCTCAAGATTAATCACGAGAAGCCTTTTGTTTCTGATGGCAATACAATCTATTATTCAATGATTGACGGCGATGCGAATCGTTTGAATCCTACAATTCAGATTGGTAGCGGTTTGAAGCTTGCTATCAAGGGTGAGAAAATGAGCGACGAAAGTATTGCGCAGAATACAATGCAGCAATTACTTGTTTATAGTAATAAGTTTTATAAGGTTTTTGATCTTGTTACCACAAATCTGCCATTACTTAGCATTGATTACGAATCTGATCTTCCTACTTCTAGGGAAGATGTTGGGTTTAATATGTCTCTTTATGATAATCGTAAAGGCATTTTAAGTCGCATGATTAATAGTTATGGCAAGCTGCATAAGCGTGGCGGTTCGTCATTTATTAGTAAAAAGGGTAGCTATTCGGTTGATTTAGCTCAGAAGTCTTTAGGCGATAATGTTCGTTCTAACCCAAAGAGTTTACTTGGTATGAGAGAAAGCGATAAATGGGTTCTAAATAATGTTTCCTATGATTTTGAAAAGGTTCGTGACTATTTCGCGACTAAGCTTTGGAGCTCTAGTTCGGCCGATAGGCATTCTTTTGATTTTAATAATAGTTCTGAGTGGGAATTTGTTGAGGTTATTGAAAACGGCACATACTCGGGACTTTATTTGCTGGGGCATAAGCCAGACAAAGACATGATTAACTATGACGCGAATGCCGAGCATCCAGACATTCTGTTTAAAGCTGACGAAGATGATAACTTCTATGATTTTATTATTGGAAAAATTAATTATTTGGAATACTACTCGTTAGAGACCGATGACATTGATAGAGATATGGCATATAACGTCTTGAGGGATTATATTAAAAGTCTTTATGGCTCTGATCCTAATGAAATGGATAAGTATACTGATTTCAAGAACGCTATCGATTTTAATATAATTCTTAACGTAACTCAGAATATTGATGCTCCGCGCCATTTGCAGGGTATGCTCAAGAATGCCTATATTACTTTTATGTGGGATGGTGATCATTATCGTGCTGTCTTAACTCCGTGGGATTTCGATAATGCTTTCGGTTCCTATTCTTTGGATGGTTTGCAATACAACTCTTCTGCCGAAGAAAATGTTTTACTAACAAGTGATTATATCGCCGCAAAACGCAGAATTGGTGATACTGAGATTTGTAGGTCACTCGCAACTCGTTATCGTGAGCTTCGCCAAGGCGTTTGGGATGACGATCATGTAAATAAAATTATCGATACTGCCGAGTCTAAAATCTACAATTCTGGTGCTTTCCTTCGTGATTTGAATCGTTGGCCAAATACTAATCATGGAGATGCGAACCTTAAATTGTCTCAGTTTAGAGATTATGTCTTGAGCAGGTTTTCTTATCTCGATACATATTACTTGCCTTTGGATACTAGAGCGATGGAAGCCGAGGAATTATATGTGTTCCCTAACTATATTTCTGTCTACTTATCTACTGGAATTCTTCTGTCTCCAGACGATCCAGAATATCTTGAAGCAAAGCCCGAAAAGGTCGAAGACGAGCCCGACGTAACTGAGGACGAAGTTTTTTACTACGATTTTGATTTCTAATAGCGTTTCTTTAAGCATTAGCGCTGTGGTATAATGATATAAATTAGTGCTTAAAATGAGGTAAAGGGTGGAAGACCAAAATTTAAATCAGTATCAGCCGCTTGAAAGCATTGAGGATGTTGAGGAATTTTACTCGGCGATTCGTCGCGAGAACCTAACCCACAAGCTTTCTCCAGAGAGGCCATATTGTTACTGGACAATCGAAACTTACGACAAATCTAATGGTATTCGCGGTGGCGGTGGCCTCGGTGTTTTGGCCGCGGATATGCGTCGTGTAGCCGAACAGCTTTCCGTACCATTCGTGCTTGTCACTCCGTTTTATCCTTGGGAATCTCATCAAAAGATGGAGAATCTTCAACAAACGGATTATCACGAAGAGCGTAATTATAAGGATTATGGCTTTAATTATGTGGACAAAGTCAGCATCCGTACGGCTACTGCAGGTGTCGAACTTGACGTTATTGAAAAGCGTTTAGGCACTTCTCGTTTCCTATGTATTACTGAGCCTAATTTTGGTGAGCTTTATTCTGGCGAATCTGGCTCGGATCACCGCCTATACCAGGAAGTAGCTCTTGGTTTTGGTGGCTACAAAGCCTTGAAACGCATTGGCTGCAAGCCAGCTATTATTCAGCTTAACGAAGTAGCTACATTCTTTGCTGCTATTGCTCGTCTTGATGAGCTAGCAAGCTCGGGCATGGATCTTTATGAGGCTCTAGTTTACACTCGCAAGCACACTCTTTATACTAATCACACGCTCGTTCAGGCTGCTGAAGCTAACTTCCGCTACGACCAGTTTGAGCAGTATGTCTTCCCTAACATAAAGTCGTCGGCGGTTCGTCGCTGGCTATCTAATCAGTTTAATAACGGCGAGATACGCCTCAGCACTCCTACTATCGAGATTGCCGAGCTTCGCAGTGGTGTAAGTAAGCTTCATGCTCGCGTTGCAAACTATCATGACATCAATGGCAATAAGATTAAGTTTAAGTCTGTAACTAATGGCGTTCATCTTCGCACCTGGGTGCTTCCTGAAATTATGGATTACTATCATGAGCACAACATCTTGACCCGTTTCGACCTTCCAGTCGAACGCGAATATGAAGAAAACATCGACAAGATTACCGCTGAAGAAATCCGAAATCTCAAGCGCATTTGTCGCGTCAAACTTAACGAAACCCTAAAGCATCGCACCGATCAATACGGCAATGTCATTCAGATTCCTGAAGATGCTTTCTTATTCGACTTTAAGCGCCGTTTCGTAGATTACAAGCGTCCATGGCTACCATTCACGGATACGGACAGAATCGCAAAGATTCTCGAAGAAAACAATGCGCATTATATCCTTTCCGGTCGCGTTCACTCTGGCGATGATGTAATGTTCGGTAAGCTTATGGATCTTCTCAAAAAGATTGACGAGAATCCAATTCTCAAAGAGCGTGTTCACTATCTTCCAGATTACGACGAAGAGCTTGGTCTTGCTTTATCGCTTGGCGCTAACTCGAGCATCAACACGCCTATTGTCGGCCTTGAAGCTTGTGGTACTAGCTGGGAGAAAGATATCGCCAACCTTGGCTTACTTATTTCTACTCATGATGGCGGCGTCGCAGATTGTTCTTCGGATAATTATCTTCATGTCGAAGGCAAAACTGAGGAGGATGAAGTTAAGAGCCTTTACGAGCAGATGGAACTTGCTATTAAGGCTTGGAATAACGATTTCGATCTTGAATATTGGGTACATACCCAGCTCAAAGCTTATCTTGATATCTGCTCAGGCACACGCATGATGCGCGATTATCTTAACTACCTATTCTAGGATTATTTCTGTCAGGGTTTAGCGTAGCCTATTTGAATAAAATACGGATTTATGCTAAACTCTTGACAGAGTCCGGATAGGACTATTTTTAATGGGAGCAAATATGGCAAACGTAACTCGAATTAAGGCTAAAGACAGTAATCGCTCCGACAAATCGTCGGCAGATAATTCTGATGCCGAAATCTCTCGCAAAGTAAGTATTAAAGCTAAGAATAGCGAGAACAAAAAGGCTCAGGCAGCCAAAAAAGAAGCTATCAAAAACAAGGCTAAAGAAATCCGCAAAGAAAAGAAAGCAGCCGAAAAGAAAGAAATTCCTGCTATCCTTAAACCACTTTGGTTCATTTCTGCGCCATTTCGTGCTATTGGTCGCTATATTCGCGATTCTTTCCGCGAACTTCGCCAGGTACGTTGGCCGAATCGCAAAACAACTTGGAAGATTACACTTTCTGTCATTATCTATGTGGTAATCATCGGAGCTTTCATTATGCTTCTAGATATTCTTCTTAAATTAATATTTGATAACCTACTAGGAGGAAAATAATAAATGGCAGTTAACCGTTATAATGGCGATCGTTCTTGGTATGCTGTAAGCACCTACGCTGGCTATGAAGATAAGGTTGCTGATTCTATCAACCAACGTGTTGATACCGCAGATTTCGCAAACAACATCTTCGAAGCTATCGTTCCAAAGGAAAAGCAAATCGAAATCAAGAATGGCAAGCGCCGCATCTCTGATAAGAAGATCTTCCAGGGCTACGTCTTTGTAGATATGAAGATGTCCGATGCTACCTGGTATATTATCCGCAACACTCCTGGTGTTACTGGTTTCGTTGGTACTGGTACTCAGCCAACTCCAGTTTCTGAACGCGAAATCGAGAAAATCAAGAAGCGCATGGGCGTTGAAGAACCTAAGTTTACTGTTAACTATGAAGTTAATGAGGTCGTTTCCGTTGTCGATGGTCCATTCAAGGGCTTTGAAGGCACAATTGCCGAAATCGACTCTGCTAAGGGCAAGCTCAAGGTTATGGTCAGCATGTTTGGTCGCGAAACCGCAGTCGAGCTTGATGCTCTTCAGGTCAAGAAGATTGATAACTAACTTTCTAGAAAAACTCTCCGCAAGGGGAGTTTTTTGACGGATTGATATAATTGTTGTACTCTTAGCTTGAAGGGCATCTGCCCTTAGATTTTTTAGAAAGGGGGATTTTCATGAAAATCCGCATCCTCACTGGTTTCTCCATCGCTCTCGTAGTACTCTTGGCGCTTCTTTTCCTTCCTCATGTCGCGGTCAGTGTATTTTACCTGATCATTTGTGGTCTTGCGCTTTTTGAAATGCTGGCAGCCTTAGCAAAATGCTATTCGCAGTTTAACTGCGATCATTGCATTACGGAGTTTATCTTCATTTGCTTCTCGACGGCGAGCGTTGTGATTGTCTTTGACAATTACACCATAGGTTATCTTATCATTCTATGTGCGCTTGTAGACACGGCAGGATTTACGGTCGGAAAAGCTCTTGGTAAAAAGGCTCACAAAGTCTCTATGCTCAAGAAAATTTCACCAAATAAATCCTGGGAAGGCTATATTGGTGGCATCGTATTCTCGATTGTCGGTGGCATCGGATTCTACTATCTGATGAAGGATTTGTTACCCGAGCTCGCGCTTTGGTTCGCGTTCGTCGCCTGGATTCCTGCAATCATAGGCGATCTTTACGAATCATATATCAAGCGGCTCTTAAGCATCAAAGACTCCGGAGACGTAGCCGGAAAGTCCGGGGCAAAAATAATTAGAGCCCTCGAAAGACCTATTCGAAGCCATGGAGGATACCTTGATCGAATCGATTCATTTATCTTCGTGTCAGTAGCTTTCATGATTATCAAATCATTTTTTAAGCCGCAGTAATGCGGCTTTTTTATTACGACTATGCTAAAATAGATGTATAAATAAATCTTACTAAGGAGAATATATATCCATGGACGGTGCAGCACCTGCAGCAACCCCAACACCAACACCAGCTCCGACTCCAGCGGCCCCAGTTGTCGCTCCAGTAGTCGCAGCTAAACCAATGAGCCCAAAAACAAAGAAGATGATTATCATCTTTAGCATTGTCGGCGTAGTCGTAGCAGCTATTGTAGTATGTCTAATCATCTTCCTTCCAATGCTCTTCGGCGTAGACTGGAAAGAGACAAAGGAAGCGGCTGAAGACTTCTATAAGGCAAACAACTCAATTTCTAGCGAATGTTCGAGCGCTATGAGTTATGTAAGTAGCACTTATACTTCTAAGTCCGATTATGACAAGTATGTTTCTCAGTGTAGCGATGCTATGAATGACTACATCAAGGCAGCTGACAAGATTGGTGAATCTTCTGGCGTTAAGCGCAACGACGCTATTAAGAAGAAGTACGAAGCTTTCAAGAAGGATTACGACGAAGCTAAGCCAATTATTAGCGGCATTGGCGAACTTCTATCTGCCGAACACGAAGTTGTCCTAGGCGCAGATGAAATCAGCGATATGGATGATGTCTCTAGCTTGGACGACAGTTATTTTGAAGATCTAGTCAAGCCTCTACGCAATGTTTCTAACGATGGCGTAAAAGATATCGCAAACACAATGGCTGACAAGGTTGAAGGATATCTAAAGATTGTCGTTAAGTATCAGAAGGCTTACAAGAAATGGTACGACACTCCATACTCTGATCCTAACTACAATACTGTTCGTGACGAGTACTATGAAGCTCGCGATGCATACTATGATGCAGATCTAGATATGGACATGAGCGAAGTTACTGACAAGTTGGGTAGCCTAGACGACACTGCTGAGGATCTATACAACACAATCCGCAGCGAATATAAGAAGAATAACTAATCATTCTCGAAAAGCCATCAGTTAAAGCTGGTGGCTTTTTTGACTTTTTAAGAATTTTTTGGTATAATAGAAGGCGTTACGCATTCGTTAACTTTTAAAGGGATATTATGGCAAAAAAGGTTATTGGTAATCTTAAACTCCGCATCCCTGGTGGTAAGGCAACAGCTGGACCTCCAGTAGGAAGCACGCTCGGTCAGTGGGGTCTAAACATGATGGACTTCATCAACCCATTCAACGAGCAAACAAAAGAATTCATGGGCAAGAACGTTATCGTTCATATCCGTGTTTACGATGATCGTACTTTCGATTTCAAGTGTCTAGGTCAGCCAGTCGATGATCTTATCCGTGAGAAAATCAAGCTAGATAAGGGTTCTGGCAAGCCAAATACCGACAAAGTTGGTAAAATCACTATGGCTCAGATTAAAGAAATCGCAGCCGTAAAGATGGCACAGCTTAACGCTATTGACGAAGAAGGTGCTTGCAAGCAGATTGCTGGTACTGCACGTTCTATGGGCGTTGAAGTCGTAGAGTAATTCTTTAAGAAGAGACCTCAAAAGGGTCTCTTTTTTGGTGCAAAAAATATCCCCGGTCATAAGAGCCGAGGATTAGAATTAGAGAATTCGAGCATCGTTTTCGAGCAGCCAAAGACCTTTTGCGGTTCTTTTGAAGTGCTTATCTTGCGCATACTTTGGCAACCCATAGAAACTAATCGTCTCAAGCGTGTCACATAAAACTATAAGCTGCGAACTAGTAAAAGCCGTCAGATTATCGTTTAGATCAAACACTTCAATACCGTAGTCCACGAGTTTTTTAATATCTCTTGCGGTATTCGCCTGGCTTATACGGAGGAGCCCAGTCGTAGGAACTATAGTTTTCGGAATTATAATCCCAACATATTTAAGACTACTTGGAATATCTATTGCATACTCCGAATCGGAAATATCCGGATTATTCCAAGATATGCGTACTGTCGCACTAATCATCCCGAAAACGGTTGCCTCGCGGTGAAGCTGAAGCTTATAATCTTTCCCTTCGCGATCTTTACCGTTCCAAGTGATAGGATCTTCATATTGTAGGTCGTAGTATTCAAATAGTTCGCAAAGATTAATCTTGCTCCCGTCGATTGCGTCATAGATGTTTGCATGAGTATAGAAATCCATGCCACTGAATTTATATATATTAGGACAATAGCTAAAAATTCTCTTTTCTGGGTCGTATCGCTTGGAATATTTCTTGTTCCATTCATTCTCCTGCGCACGCAACACAGAATTATGCCTTGATCCGAAAGACATCATGCTCGATTCTCTCATCTCTGGATAAATTACAAGTTCTAACACTTTTCATCCCTCCCTTAGTAACAGATGTTAGACACTTAAGGCTATTTTAACACAGTCCAAGCAAAAACTTGATAATTCGTCGATATTCTGTTAGAATATAGGGGTTATTATTAATTTGCGGGAGGTTAAAACCGTTTGCACCGCGAAAGGAATTCAAAATGGCAGAAAAAGAAGCCAAAGAACTTGAAACTCCTGTAGTAGCAGAAGAAACTACAGAAGCTCCAGCTGAAGAAAAATTCGCTAAGGCTGGCAAAAAGTCCAAGAAGCACGTCGAAGAGGTAAAGGCAGAAGAAGAACGCCAAGCTCGCAAACTCGAAGCTGCTGCAGCTCCAGAGAAAAAGGTTGGCCCAAAGCCAGTTACCCGTACTCGTCTTGAACGCCGTGGCAAGAACTACAAAAAAGCCGCAGAAAAGATCGAGAAAGGTAAAGTTTACAATCTTGACGAAGCTATCAAGCTTGCTATCGAAACAAGCCCAGTTAAGTTTGACGCAACCCTAGAAATGCATTTCCGCCTAGGTGTTGATCCACGCCAGGCAGACCAGAACATTCGTAGCACAGTTAGCCTACCAGCTGGTACCGGTAAAACTGTTCACGTAGCTGTATTTGCCCCACTAGATCTTTGCAAAGCTGCAAAGGCTGCAGGTGCAGATATCGCAGAAGACGAAGAGTTCTTGAAGATGCTAGACAAAGAAGAAATCAACTTCGATGTCCTTATCAGCACTCCTCAGTACATGCCAAAGCTTGGTCGCTATGCTCGCATGCTTGGTCCTAAAGGTCTTATGCCAAATCCAAAGGCTGGTACCGTTACGACTGATATCGAGAAGGCTATCAAGGAAGCTAAGGCTGGTAAGATTGAATATCGCGTCGACAAGCAGGCTATCGTTCACGTTGGCCTAGGCAAGATTAGCTTCGGTGCTGACAAGCTCAAACAGAACATTGTCGCTTTCACCGACAGCCTAAAGGCTCAGAAGCCAGCTTCTCTAAAGGGTCAGTACATCAAGTCTGTATTTATTACTACAACTATGGGTCCAAGCATCCAGGTTGAAAATATCTACAACTAATTCGATGCACTAAAAAATATCCCCGTTTGGGGATATTTTTGTTGGCTTTTAATTATTTAGACCAGTTATTTGTGTTCTTGATGTCGTTTTCGAGGGTCTCAATCGTAGTCATTTCCCATTCTTGCTCCCAGTCGGTTTTGGATACGACGTTTTGAGGATGAGTATATTGAACTACATAATTATCATCTTTATAAACTGCTATGTTGGCCACCGCAACACCATTTGCTTGCGCTTCGTCAACCATTGGCTGAACATTTGTATCCCAATAGCTCCTAGGAAGTACCGTTATGATAGCGAGCGCCGACCATTCTTTTCTAAAATCATCCTCTGTTCCGCCATTGAATTCATATGCACCTCTTGAGAAATCTGGGATATTCTGTGCGCCATTTGTATTCTTTGACAAACCACCGATTGCAACCCTTTCAATCCAGTTTTGATCATATGGTGAACTTGATGAGTATGAATAATTTATAAACTCATAATTATCGCTTAGTCTCAGCTTCAAGCCAGATTTCTTAAACGAAATAGTCCCACTATCAACAACGGCTCCTTCGCATGGAGTTGGAGTTGTGCCTTCTTCGGGTTTTGTCTCTTCTGGAGCCTTGCACTTCGTGCCATTTTCGGCAGTATTGTTCGAAGATGTAATTGGATTATCTTTTACAAGAATCAAATATGCACTAAAGCCTGCGCCGCAAAGAGTTAGAATCAAGAAGATGAACGTCGCTACTTTCCAGCCAGTACCCTTAGATTTCTTTGCTACAGGTAAACCTTCTGTCGATTGAAAGCTACTTACTGGTTTTGCTTCTTCTGGCATTTCCTTTGCCTCCTCCTTGCTTGGATCTGCGTTTTCGTTATCGTTTACGATTTCTGCCGCTGCCTGCCCGGCACTTAATGGCATCTCTTTTTCTTCTTCCGACATATTATTCCTTGTTATTGATTAGTTTCCGTGTTCATACAGCGACTAAATTGCAGATCTGGGTATGTTTCCACTACTGCGTCATATTCGTCATCATTTACTTCGATACAGACCGTAGCTTTGTTTATAATCTTCCAGGAAGCATCACTCTCCGTGGTCCTGATATAATATCTTAGATCTGAACCGCGATTATCTTCTTTGCTGCGAGGAGAAACGACCGCAATAATATACTTTCCGTTACTACTGACTTTGAAATCCGAAATATATATATTGTAGCCTTCGAATTCCTTTTCGGCGGTTTCTTTGAGGTTATCTAGTTTAAAGTCGAAGTCGGCTAGTTTTGGCGATTCACTTTCTTTTGATTTGCTTTCATTATTATTGCCCTGGTTTGCCTTCTTGTCTTCATCTTCTTTAGCTTCTTTGAAAGGCGATGTATATTCTAGACGAAGCGAGCCGTCAGAACTTTCTTTTACAGACAGCATCCCAGTCGCAAAAAGTACGCTAAGAATGATAGTAATTATTAGTAAAATACTAAGAACAATCGTGACGAGTTTCCAGCCAAAACCTTTGGCACGTTTAATTTCTCGCCTGATCTCTTCTTTGAGCTTTAAATCCTCAACCCCATTGTCATCCATATTTTTATTTTAACATAAGCTAGTTATATTTTACTCCAACAAAAAGCCCTCCAAATCGGAGGGTTTTTGCTTTATTAGCGCTTCTTTTCCTTTACTTCGTTGCGGCCAAGGTTCTTCTTGGTTTCCGTAAAGACGACATGCTTGCGAAGAACAGGATCGTACTTGCGTAGGCTTAGCTTATCTGGAGTGTTCATCGTATTCTTCTTGGTGTAATACTGGCGAATACCAGATTCTTCGGATACGAGACCAACGAGCTTGCGCTTAGTGTTATTTTTCTTTGCCATATTAGCCATATTTTAGCATATTTACTACTCTGTAGCAAGAGTTACATGGTGATCAGCTCGCCTACGACGTTTTATATAAGGGAGTCTTTAACTAGCAATATAGTAATTAGCTTGCAAAATCCGCAAGTAATGTCAGGTGAGCCGTTCCTGCTAAGGTGTAATTACTTGCAAAAATCGCAAGCTAAATCCTATATAAGCGAAAGATTTGCTGCATTTAAAAATCAAGGTCGATTTTGCTATGCCAAATTGCTTTTGTTATAATAAATATAGATTTAAAGGAGGTTTCGAGTTTTTCTTGATTCAATGCTTATGATGAAAATGCGCACAAAAGAAAAAAGTTTGGCATTATTCTTAATATTTTTAGCGTTGTCTATTGTTTTTACGCTTTCTTTGAAGTTTGTTGACGTTGAGCCCGTAGGCCCAGAGAATGGATACGTCGGCTTTTCGAAGCTTAATGCCGCCTTTCATGATGCCTTTGGCTATAATAGCCTCCTTCACAATACAACCGAGTATCTTGGCTACGTTGGTGCTATTTTCCCACTTTTCTTCTTCTGCATGGGTATTTACCAGCTCTTCAAGCGCAAAAGCATCAAGAAAGTCGATAGTTGCATCTATGCCGCCGGCGTATTCTATGTAGTATTGATTATCGTCTACGAACTATTCGAAAAACTCGCAATTAACTGCCGCCCTGTTATTATTGATAACATTATCGAGCCTTCTTATCCTAGCTCTCATACTTTCCTTACAATCACTTTCTGCCTAAGCACAGTTCTTCTAAATACTCTGGCCTACAAGAAATACTCTTGGGCAAAGCCTATGAATATCTGCGCAATTATTCTTGCAATAGCCATCCCTATTGGCCGCCTATTCTCTGGCGTTCACTGGCTAACAGATATCTTTGGCGGTGTTTTGATTGCTATGACTTTAGTTTACGCATTTGAATTTGCATTACTAAAGCTACGTAGATTAACGAATAAATAGCTATGGACGACAATCAAGACCACGCAATTCTAAGCACGACAACAAGCGATAATATTGTAGACTTCGAAGAAGAAGCCGCAAACGAAGATATTATCGAGGCGATTTTTGGCAAGGAAGAAGCCAAGGAGTTTAGAAACAAGAACCGCGGCGCAAGCCTGAGCTCACTAGTTAAGCTCGAAAATACTCAAGTCGAAGAACCTCAAAAGAAGACAAAGAAGGAAGACAACTCCGAGATTATCGGCGAGATTGTATTCTTTTTCGCTGGTAATCGCAAGATTTTAGAGTATTGCTATCTTTCTGAGCGTATCGAAGAGCTAGAACGTGGCGCTTTTGTAAATGTCGCGCAGAATACCCTTAAAAATGGCATTTCGCGCATGCTTGGGCCTCGTCTTGAAGATGCTATCTTTTCGCATCTTGGCACTGAGGCTAACAATGAGCGCGTTGTTAGAATCATTAATGATAGCGCAACCGCCTGTCTTGAGCCTGGCGCGATTTTTGAAAGCACAAAAGATGCCCGAGATTGGCTGAATTCACTCCAAGACAAAGCCTTGATTCTTGCATTATCTCGTGGCGTCAAGGTAGTCAAAGATCTTGATGGCGAGGAATTAGAGCGATTCTATGCTTTGAATATTTTCAACGAGCCAGATAGAGCCCAGGATTATATAGAAAGCATGGGTTTAAGCAATACAGACGAAGATACACGTAAATGCGCATATAGCGGCTTTGCGAACATTTTGAAGCAAAATGCACTTGATGAAAGCAATGACTATACTCAACTTGATTGGTATTACGATCTCTTTGATTTCGACGAAAATGCGCAGGAGTTCCTAGATTACATGCATAGTTTCATCTCGAAGGAAGATAAAGGGCGCGTAGTGGCAAAATATTTCGAAGAATATATCATAAACAGAGACAAGGAAAATGGCGACTAAGGTAACGAAAGCAACAAATATTAAAGACACCAAAGAGAGCAAGTTCTTTTTAGCTCGTATCTTCGATAAATTATTTGGCGGACTCAATATGTCTTGGCCAGTAGTGATTGTCTATTCAGTCCTAATTGGTTTATACACTGCAGTTGTTGCCGCGTTAGTGCCAGACGGTAACTCGTTTCACGACATAGCCGTTACTTTTGAAGCTTGGATACTTCTTGCTCTAATTGTAGTCCTAAACTGCAAGAAGCCGCTCGAGGCGGCCCTAAAAACCTTTGTTTTCTTTCTAATTTCTCAGCCGCTAGTCTATTTGTTTCAAATTCTCTTTTTCAAGGCACCCTGGAGCCTGATGGGCTATTATGATTTTTGGTTCAAACTAACTCTACTTACATTCCCGGCAGCCTTCTTGGCATGGTTTACAAAGAAGAAAGCTTGGTGGGCTGGTCTAATTATGGCCTGCTCTAACGCTTTGCTCGTGCTCATGTTTGCTTCTTATTATAACGGCCTACAGTCTAACTTCCCAAACCACCTACTTTCCGCAATTTATTGCGTTCTTATGATAATTGTAAGTATTGTCTTTATTTTGAAGGATAATATTGCGAAGATTATCTGTTTTGCCATTACGGCCGCTTTATTAGCCGCATGCTTTATTATTAGTAACAAAGGCGAAGAATACACCATTACGCTCGATTCTAGCTTTTTAGACAAGGAAGGTATCGTTTTTGAGGGCGAGCCATATGTTTCGTACTGGAGCGCCACAGAAAGCGGCTGTACCGGCAGCGTCGAGGTTACCGAGGACAACGGCAGTTATAACTACATTTTCAATGGCAGGGGCAACTGTAATTACCAGTTCGAGCTTAGAGATGAAGCAGACAATCTAGTGGTCTATAGATACTATAGAGATAGCAACTCTAAAGAACTTGTCCTGAAAAGAGACTTCTAGCATTTTTAGCAAAATATTGTATAATATATCTTAGCTCAAACGAGCGCACATTACATTCTCGAAAGGAGAGGTTTTATGTATTATCTTTTACTGCTCGCTCTTCTTGGCTTCAATTTCTTTATTTCCTGGAGAAATGCAAAGACAGTTGGCGCCTACTGGAGCGAATCTAAACAGGTCGGAGGGATGTTTCGTGCCGAAATCGTATGCGGATACATTCAGGCTATCGCAGGCTTTACCATGGTTTATAGCTATATATTGCTCCTCATTGCGCCCTTCGTAATGCAGGCAGCAAACGCCGATCCCGAACTCATTGCAGACTTCGAAGTGCTTGCAGGCAACCTGGTTTATCTGCTCGTCGCAATTCCGATTGTTGGCTCCGGCTTCCTGATCTGGTTCAGATCACTTAGGACCGCTTGGGAGCAGCGCAGCCTCAGCACAATTGCGGTCGCAGGCTACAACAGCTTCGCACAAATCCACAATACTATCTCTCTTGCCAGAAACGCTCCGAGTGCCATCAAAAGCATCGGTAGTCTCCTTGGCGGAGGCAAAAAGAGGCGTTCTAGAAGCAAGAACGATGGTCAGGCTGCTCTGATTCTGCTCGCCCTGATTGTCGTCGTATTAGCTATCCTTGGTGGATACTTTACAGCGAACTACCTGGTTCACAAAGCAGATGAAGAGTTCGATGGCTGCCAGGACTTCCTGAACAATCATCCGGAATACCGCAAAGCAAGAGCATAAACCCCAACAAAAATCCCGCTGTTTTACTAGCGGGATTTTTTATGCTTAGTTTGCTGGCCTGTAACTAATTGGTTCAATTTCGATTCCAACAACGCCGATTTGATTATGATGCAGGCCGATAACTTTCGCGGTCATAGCTTCGCTTTTATCATTCTTTCTGAAGCGGATCGTATCGTTAACTTTGATTTTTTGACGCTTTTCGTCGTTTAGGCTTAGTTCGATGCGTTTCGTGCCGTTTTTGATAAAGTCGAAATATTTTTCCTGCAAGTTCATGCTATGAATCGTATATTCCTTTAGCTCACAGTTATGAATCGTGCGATGCTCGAGTGAGCCACTTTCTGGAAAGCCATCAAAGAAGCAAGAAATTGGGCGATAGATGCCGCCATGCGCAACAACCAAAACATCTTTGTCCTGATAGTTATCTATGATTTCGTCCAAGAAGTTCTCAATACGGTCATATACACTATCCATACGCTCGATATTTTCTTTATCGAAGTTGAAGGACCAGAATTCGTCTGGATCATACGGAGTAATTGTCTCGTAGTTTTTGCCTTCAAAGTTCCCGTAGCCACGCTCAATAAGTCGTTTGTCTGAGACTACTTCAATGTCATGATATTTCGCAATCTCTCTTGCTGTATCCATTGCGCGCGAAAGTGGCGATGCAAAAATAGCGGAAATATTAGTGTCTTTTAGGTTTTCAGAAATAAGCTCGGCCTGCTCTCTACCCAGAGCGTTAAGCTCGATATCTGTTTGCCCCTGAAAGCGATGTTCTTCATTCCACTGCGTCCTGCCATGGCGCGTAAAGTATAATTTCATATAGTGAATTATACCATTTTAATCTGTTATATAATTTAGATATGTCAGAAATAGTCTTAAAAGTTGTTAATGAAAATTTCGTCTTAAATCCTGGCAAATGGGTTAATACTTCATGGACAATTCGCGATGACCAGAGCGCGATCGTGAATGTTCGCTATGATAACAATAGTGCTAAAGATAAAGATATTGATCTAAAGATTGCTGAAGATAAGTTCGAACAGATTTTTGAGTTACTAGAAAAAGCAAAACAGCAGGATAGCAAGATTTTTGCACTCGATGGCGACGGCTGGGAGTTTACACAGTATAAGGACGGCAAAAAGATTTATTACCGCCGCTCCGGATACATCTATGGTCTAGACTATTTTGAGCTGCTCGCCGAACTTCTATACAAAATTATTCGACCTTATACCGGTAGAATTTAGGCAACAAAAATCCCCGCTTACTCGGCGGGGATTTGGGTTTACTCATGTTTGCCTCTTTCTGCCTCCGCAACATTGAAGCCCATGCTCTTTGCCATGACGATAGCTTTTTCGCTGTCGAAATGCATGCATGTCGTTCTGGTGCGGAACTGTTCTGGCATAAGACGATAGAGATTCGGGAGCGGAAGATGACAGTCGCTGTTAACGTTGCTTGATACATCGAAATACATATGCTTAATCTTTGCGCCGCCCATGATAAGCTCTTCGGCAAAGCCCATTGTCTCACTGTCTCCAGAATAGAAGACTGCGCCTTCGTCAGTATAAAAGACGAGACTATAGGCAGCTTTGCATTCGCCGTGCCTCGTAGGCTTATAGCGAACGCTCGTGAAGCTCTTGTAGGTATGGTCCAGTAATGCCGGGTCGATGACACTGTAGGCATTTTTGCCGCCAAAGCCGTTGAGGATATTCACGATATCGTTGAAGTGATCTGCGTTTGTCGGACAGATGAGATTGAAAGTGATATGGCTGCGCCACTTGCAATCCAGAAGAAGATTGCCAGCAGAGCCGATATGGTCGGAATGTGTATGCGTACAGAAGAAATTGATGCAGTTGATATCTTTAAGCAGGCCGAGTTCGTTGATACGTGCATAGGCACTTTCGCCGCAGTCGATCAGGAACAGAGTCTTGCCTTCGATAAAATATGCTGCCGTGCTGCCGAGAGCGGTATTGAAGCCACTGCCGACACCTAAAAATTTCAGCTCATTCATAGTAAACCTCCGAAAAATATAAAAGTACAAGCGTATGTAGTCTTACGCTCGCCTTTGTATATTATATCATATTTTGGCAGTTTTGGCAATGTACTGCAATGAAACCATTAGCAACTTGGTCTATGAAGTCAATTATTAAAACTCAAAAGTGCTATTATATAAAGTATGAAAACTGCGGAGGGTTTATCTTTGAAAGATCGTACTCGCGGTATTCTTGTTGGCTTAGCTATTGGCGATTCGCTAGGTGCTCCCGTTGAATTTATCCCTGCTCCGTCAGACGTACATATTAAAGAGATGGGAGATAAGATTGCGCATTTTCATAAAAATTACCGCGTGCCTGAAGGTGTTTGGACTGATGATACCGAGATGGCTCTTTGTATTGCAGATAGCTTAATTGAGAAGAGCGGTTACGATTCTTATGACATTATGCGTAGATTCTGTGCTTGGGCTTATGAGGGCTATAGGACTTATGACGGTAGACCTGCTGCCGACGTCGGCGCTCAAACAATGAATGCGATTCAAGATTTCGCAGAATATCCTGTTATTCCAAAAGGAAGCATAAAGACCGATTCTGCTGGCAATGGGGCAATTATGCGGCTTGCGCCAATCATTATTGCGAATTCAAATATCGAGCAACTACTCAAGATGGCGGAATTGTCTTGCCGCGAGACACATGATTCGATAGCCGCCTGCGCAGTTACAGAATTGTTTGCTAGCTCCGTTTATCTAGCTTTACAAGATAATGATAAGGATTCTATTGTTGCGCATTGCGCCGAGTTAGTTACTGACGAGAAATACAGTAAGTTTATTGCCACAAACCACGATATCTTGTTTGAGCGCAGTTTAGATTCGACTGGCGAAAAACTTTGTAACCTTGGCGGATATATTGTCGACGCTTTCGCAATTGCACTTTGGGGGCTGCTAAATTTTGATAGCTTTGAAGATGGTATGCTTGCCGTCCTTCGCCTTGGCGGCGATACAGATACCAATGGGGCGATTTATGGCCAGTTAACTGGCGCATATTACGGTCACGAATCGATTCCAGAAGAATGGCGCAATGGCGTTTATAAGGCAGACGAATTAGTAGAAATAGCCGATAAGCTGTTCGGCATTCGCGGTTGCCCTATTATTCGCACTCGCTTTGAAGACGATGAATATTTTAAGGAAATTGGATAGGAGTAAATATAATGAACGAACCAGATTTTAAGCTAAAAGCTAAAATTAACGGCAAAGAAGCTGAACTCTCGATTAATCCTGCCGACCTAGATGAGCTATATTCGCAGTTAATAGAATACCGACAAGCCTACGAGTTTGCTCATGCAGAAAATATAGTGCGCGAAGCAGCTCAAATCGCAATCGAAGTAGGAAAAATTAGCACAAATCTATTACAGCGCAGACTTCTTGTCGGTTACGGACGCGCAGCTTCTATTATTGATAAGCTTGAAGAGATTGGCGTAATTGGGCCAAATAAGCATGGAAATGAGCCGAGGGAAGTTTTGATTAAAGATATTAATGAGTTTGACAACAAGAAGAGTAACCAGGAGAAGAATTCATAATGAAGATTGAGAGAGGCAGAATAATCAACGATTTTATCGAACCAAACAAGCGCCAGTATTCCATTCCTGTTTATCAGCGCAATTACGAATGGTCAGACGAGCAATGCAAAAAGTTATTTGCAGATATTATCGACGCACACAACAAAGACAGGTCTCATTTCTGCGGCTCGATCGTCTACGCAAGACTTAAAGACGAGCACAATATCGATTATTTTGTAATTATTGACGGCCAGCAACGCATCACGACTATCTATTTACTAATCAAGGCTTTGATGGATTCTACTGATTCAGATGCAGAAAAAGCCCAATTCATGTCAGCATTATATAACGAAGATAAATTCGAAAAATATGACTGGGACGAAGCCAGTAAGCTTAAGTTAAAACCAATCAAATCGGATAACAATCAGCTGATGCTACTCATGGAAAATAAGATTTCTGAATTAGATAAATCTAGCGACATCTACAGAAATTACATGCTATTCCGCGATCTTATCAACAAAGCCCTAGAAAAAGACCCCAGACTTACCGTTCCTGGAATTTATGACGGTCTAGAACATCTAACCTGCGCTAAAATTGGACTCGAAGATGAAGACGCTCCGCAAGAAATCTTTGAGCGTATTAACTCTACTGGCCTTCCATTAAGTCTATCCGACAAAATCAGAAACTTCGTACTAATGACAGATGTAGACCAAGAAAGCTTATACGAGAATTATTGGTTACCTATTGAGCAGAATGTAAGACGCAATAAAATGTCAGACTTCTTCCTTAACTTTCTCAATATGCAACTAGACGTTTTCGCTAAGGATAATATCGCATACGATTGTTTTAAAGATTTCTATTACGAAAATCATTATACCAATCAGTCGATGCTCGAAGAACTAAAGCACTACTCAGAGCTATACAAGGTGTTTCAAGGCGGCGAAAACGATTTCTCCGATAAGACGAACGAGCTTCTTGGCGGCCTCCGAGATTTAAAGCAAACAACTATTTATGTATTCCTATTTAGAGTTTTCGACGATAGGCTAAATGATGTCATTAATGACGAAATCCTAGAAAAGGTACTTGAATTCTTCCTAAATTACAGCGTCAGGCGTATTGCATGCGAAATTGGATCTAACTCCCTCCGTGGCTTATATAAAACTCTTTATAAGCGCATCTTTGGCAACGCTGGGAATAAGGAATATTACTACGACGCTATTGTTTGCTTCTTTACCCAGCTCAACTCGGGAGATAAGTTCCCGACCGACTCCGAATTCGCAATTGCCCTAAGAGAAAAAGATATCTATCACAAGCTGGATCTTCGAAAATATCTATTATCAACTATCGAAAACTACAACTCCAAAGAAAAGCTTGAAATTAATAGCGGTATTACTATTGAGCACATTATGCCTCAGAAGCTATCTTCGGACTGGCAAAGAATGCTTGGTAGTAACTGGCAGAATGACCATGCAGAATATTTGCATACATTAGGCAATCTAACTCTAACTGGATATAATAGCGAGTTATCCAATAGGTCTTTCAGCGATAAGAAGAAGCTTCTAGAAGAAAACGGAGCAAAAATCAAGACTCTTAATATCGATGTTCTGGACAAGGATTCTTGGAATGTAGAATATATCAAGAGCCGCGCGAAGAGATTGTCCGATAAGGTACTAGAGATATTCAGCTACCCAGAATCTTCAATTGAAATTTCATTCAAAGATCCTAGATATAAAGAATATGGCTGCGAAGATGCTGACGAAGCTACAAATAAGAGCATAGAATACTTCATGCTTCAGGGTGAAAAGATTTACGTAAATAGCTTCGTTGATATGCTCCGCATTATCGTAAAAAAGCTTTACGATGAAGATCCTAGCGTTATCGAAGAAATGGCTAGATCTAATAGCCGCATTGTTAGTTGGTCTAAAAATGTCATGTTTTCTTATGAGCCCGGAATAACATCTGGTGACCAGAAAATTGAAGACACAGATATATACTTTTCCGAAAAATTCTCCGCTGCTCATATTATGTGCGTCATTAGATCGTTACTTGAAAACTATGGAATCGAGTTAACAGAATTTAGTTACAGCGCAAGAAGCATTAAAGCCGAATAATAATAAAACCACCCTTATCGGGGTGGTTTTTATTTATAGTCAATTTTGAAGCCAAAAAAAATGGAGCCGCGAACCGGGTTTGAACCGGTGACCTCATCCTTACCATGGATGCGCTCTACCTACTGAGCTATCGCGGCGTCAATACTTGTATCTTAGCATAAGTGCCGACATATATCAAGAATGAGCTTTTCGCGAGCAACAACAGCGACCATGCCGCTTGAATTTTTGCCCTTTTCGTGTTACAATCTCCAAATATTTATCGGTTACTACTTCCCGATAATGTATTTTACATATAGGCCAATTATTGCTCAGGAAAACTAGGGAGGTGCTATTATGAGCAATTATTTATTTCTCCATTTTAAGATCGTAAATAGGAATTGTGGTATCTGTGGTCTCGTTAAGCAGGGCGCTGCAATAGATGAGATTGATGTCGTACGCTCTTGCGCACGCAGAGACCTTGGTATAACTGTCGAGGAAGACGAAGTTGCAAGAAAGCTCGTTTGCAAAGTTATCAACGATACAGAAGATTCGCCCGGCAGCAAGCTTGTACTAGAATACGAGCCCAAGCACGAGAAAGGTTATCTCTCCATCGTAGATATGCTTACTGGCTTATTCTATAGCTATCTTATTGTCCTTCCCGGCAACAACTTCATTATCCATATGAGCGGCGAAGAGTGGAAAAATAAAGAGCGCATGCACGAATCTGGCCTTGACTATAAATATGATGGCAATGACTATCTGTTCTTTATTAGAGGCGACAGAAGTGACGTAATGAGTTTTTATGATTCACTTTAATTAACTTCAACTATCACCCGCAGTTTCTTGCGGGTGTTATTTTTACTCAAAATCTAAGGCGCGCTTTTCGCGTTTCTCGATAGATTTCTTTGGCCAGATAAACTGATAAGAACCACGAAGAGTCAAAGCGAGACCTAGCACAACTACCGCCATATATACGACATAGATCCAAACGCCGTCATTAGGAGTCAGAAGCAAAGTCATCGTAGCAAAGCCGCCAAGGACACAAGCAATACCGATAAGAACTAGTCCGAGGGCGTTCAAACGGGCTTTCTTTGCAAAGCTCTTTTTGATGATTCTGCTTCTCTCTTGTTCGCGGTTTTTATTACCTTCTATAGTCCTCTCGGCGAGAATCCTGTTTCGGATTTTAGAGAAAATCTTGTATAAATCAACCTCGTAATAGCCAAGCGGACATCCATCTACGGACTTAATGATGCGGAATTTGGCCTGAGTATCATCATCAAAAGTAACACGGAAGCTATTATCTTCTTCATTTACAATGCTTCGGATTACGTCGTCATGTTTTTGGGCGCAAAAATTAATGTAGTCGATTGCAGCTTTTCTTGACGATAGTTTCTTGGCGTAACGCTTCTGGCCAAGATCGAATAGTATAAGATATCTCATCTCAAATCCCAAATTTTATATATTATATACGATTTTGAGACGTTTGTCAATGTAAGCACAAGCGGCTCTGATTACGCTTATTTTTTGTTATAATTTAACTAATATTAACTTAAGGATAATAATGAAACGTAAAGCATTTTACATATCACTTATCATTATTGCGCTTATCGGTTTTGGTGCCGATATCGCCCTAGGCGCACGCAAGACTGCGATGCGCGAAAAATACTGTCCAAGGAACAATTGTTCTACGACAGTCAAAGAATACAAAGAGTTGGAACGCGAAAGCGAAGCTCTTCTTAGCAGCGATAGCCTAATCGCACCAAATCCAACCACAACGCTCGACGAGAGTCTAGATGAGAGCCTAGATGAATCTCTTATCGACACGAAAAAAGAGAATGTCCATGAATCCCCTGCTTTCATTGCAGAAAAGGAAGCATCCACTGCAAGCGAAGATGCATTCATGCATAATCTATTCATTTTCGGTTTGAAAGCCGAGACAGAGCAACACGAAGTTCGCGGCATCAGCTTTATCGCTGCTAGCGAAATCAGGGCCGAAGGTAAGCAGGAAACCCTAGCTGCGGCTGGTGCAAATGTAAATATCGATGGCACTACAAGCCGCGATGTTTACGCTGCTGGCGCATTTGTTAGGTTCGGCAAGAAATCCGTTCAGCGTGACGCTTATGTAACTGGTGCAGAAATTACGCTTAGTGGTCATGTTCTTGGCAACGTTTATGCGGCTGGTGGCACTGTTATCTTCGATAACGCAACCATCGAGCACGATGCAAATATCGCTGCCGCAAGTATCGTTTTCAAGGGCAACACCACTGTTTACGGTACGCTAAATTATAACGAGGATGCAAAAACCGAGAATCTTGATTCTAAGAAGATCGCAGGCATCACTACTTACGTAGATATCGAGAGCAAGAAAGATACTCTAAAGACAATCTTTAAATACATTAGCAAGACTTGCGTCTATATCATTTCGATCGCTCTATTCTCGATTATTATTGCCGCTATCGGCAGAAAGAACTACACGGATATCCGCGAAACAAAGAACACCGTTTCGAACTTCTTCAAGGGTCTTCTCGTTTTGATCATTGTCCCTATTGTTGCATGGTTACTATCTATTGTTAGCTACTTCAATATCGTTGGCAGCTTCGCAATTATCCTTGTTGGCCTTGGCGCCGCTATTGCAACCGCTTTCGTTACGATTCGCCTTGGTGCATTCGTTTCCAAGAATATTGTTAAGGCTGAGGATAAGTCTCCATATCGCGATGTACTCCTTGGCGCTATCACGAGCGGCCTCATTATGCTAATCCCAATCGTAGGCGCAGCATTTATCTTTATCCTTGTTGTTCTAAATCTAGGCCTTCTATCTGCCATGATTAAGGAACGCGGACTATTAAATCTAAGCAGCCTCGAAGGTGATAAGTCTATCAAAAACTCTAAGAAGTAGTTAATCTATCGTAAATTGCCACCGGTCCAAAGCCGGTGGTTTTTGTATGAAATTGTAAATGTTAACTAAGTTAACTAGGTTAACTTTTACATTTTCTGTTTTAAAAGATATACCTCATTTCGCGCACTTTTGACAAGTTTGACTAGTTTGACTAGTTTGACTAGTTTGACAAGTTAACCTGTCAAACCTGCGAACTAGCTAAACGCGCGTAAGCTCTTAGAGGCCAACAAAAAGACGCCGGTCATTCACGAACCCGCGTCTTTTTATTTATTCAACATCTAGATAGATTTCTTTGGGCTGAATGTTCGGAACCGACAGCAGCACAACATGTGCACTTGTATTATTGGCTTCAGGTGTTGTGCTTTTTGCAGTCTTCGCCTTGATATGAAGATTGTAATTCTCGTCGCGATATACATTCGTTACTGCGAAATCCTCATAATCCTTGCTCTCCTTCGTTAGAGCTATGATTGAACCAGAGTAGAAGAAACCTTCAGGAACGTTTGCTGTATATTCTTGTCCGCCATATGCATTAGTAATATCCATAAAGCGTTTCAGCTGATCACCGCTTTTAATAATCGCATAGCCCTTGCTATCTGCCGCATATTTACCCATAAGGCATTGGCTGGTATCGCCGCCTAGGCAACTTTCGCTAGAAGCAAAGTGGTAAGCCTGAGAATTATAACTAATATTAATCACGGCGATATCCTTAATACCTTCTTCGGTAGCTTTATTACCAAAGGCATCGACCAAGCCAACTTTTACACCTGCATAAATTGCAAGAAGCATGGCCAACATTGCGCCGCTAGCACTCAAAACAGAGATAATAATCATCTTTGGCGTGATAGCTTTGATGAGGTCTTCAGCGACACTTTTCTTCTTGGCCGTCATTCTGCAACCTCCTCAACTCCTGGAGTTACTTCAACGACCGGTTCGGCGCAGGATATGCTCTCGACAAGCTGTAATGAGATCTTTTGTGGTTGAATATTATCTATCTTGATCAAGACCAAGCCACCTTGAAGCTGTTTCAAATCATTCTTGTCGCAATAAGTGCTACTGAGAGTTGCATTAATATTATACTTCTCGTCGCGGCTTACACCTGAAAGCTTAATATTATTTAACTGCTGATTCTCTACAGACAAAGCGACAACCGAACCCGAACTAAAGAAACTTGCATTTACGCCAAGGTCGGAAGCAAAATCTGTTTCGCCTGCACCATGCGCCTGGTAGATAGACTCGAGGCGCTCTAGCTGAGCCATAGTCTTGATAATGGCATAGTTATCATTCGAGCCATATTCGGCCATCAAATATCCACGCTCTTCAGTAGAACGTTCTTTATCTCCAAGGCTATAAGTATAGCTTTTTAGGCCATAATCTACAGAGATAACCTCGACGACCTGCTCATTCGGAACTTCGTTCTTTTTATTGGCAGCCCAAAAAGAGCTCTGGCCAATACCAATACCGACAGCCACGAGAGCCAAAATAAAGACAATGCCGAAAAGGGTCGTAAATACCGACATCAATACGATTTTTGTCGTAGAACTCTGCTGAACGAAGTGCTCTTTGCTTTCTTCGTCCTTCTTGCTTGATTCTTCGATCTGATCATTCTCGGCTTTTTCAATACGCTCGCGCATCTCTTTCTCGACCGAGCTTGTTTCGGAATCAAAATCCTCGATCTGCTCTACTTGCAAATCTTTTAATTCTTTTGCCTGATCCTTGTCAGACGCGCCACCCTTTTCGGACATTCTCTCTCCTTAATTTCCGAATTAAATTGTCATAATTTCGGCTTGTTTCTCGGCAAAGAGTTTCTCTACCTGAGCGCTGAAATCTTTAATGATATCGTCAACTTCTTTTTCTGCACGCTTCTTAGCGTCGTCGCTTAGTTCTTCGCCCTTGATTTCTTTTCTAGCATCATCGCGAAGTTTGCGCATTGCAATCTTTGCATCTTCTACCTTTGAACTGGCAGTCTTTGCAATTTCCTTGCGGCGTTCCTCTGTTAGTGGAGGAATTGGTACACGAACAACGTGGCCATCATCGCTAGGGTTTAGACCTAGAGCCTGATCGGCACGGATTGCAGAGCTAATATTTGCAATGTTCTGTGGATCAAATGGTGTAACTAGAAGCATGGATGCGCCAGATACGGTTACGTTTGCAACCTGGTTTAGTGGCATGAACTGGCCATAAGCCTCAACCTTGATATTGCTTAGCATATCTGGATGTGCGCGGCCAGTGCGAACCTTCTTCATTTCTTCTTTGAAGCGATCAATGACTGCGCTCATGCTTTTCTTTAAGTCGTTAGTATCGTACATAGTCTCTCGAACTCCCTTTCGTCTTTAAATCTAAGCGTAATGTTACCCGAGCCACGCGTACTTGTGTGGACTTTGACTTTTACGCCAAGCTTTGCGCTGATACTCTCAGCACGTTTTTCACTGGCGATACTTACAGGATCGAGGTCTTCCTCGCTGGCAGCCTTAGCCGCTTCGGCTTGTTCGGCAGCGGCCTTATTTCTGGCACGCACCGTAACCATGTACTGCTCAACCTTCCTGGCACTCCAGTGCTCGTTGATAATGTATGGTAACACTTCCCTAATCTCTTCCGGGGTAGCCTTAATAAGAGGCCTCATTTGACCCTCGGTGAGCTTATAATCTATCATCGCACGCTTCGCCTCATCTGGCAAGCCAAGAAGACGCATCGTGTTCGTAACTGCCGGAGCACTCTTACCAATACGGTGAGCCATTTCGGTTGTAGTCATATTGAACTGGTCTTTTAGCTTCGCATAAGCGGTTGCGGTTTCAATTGCATTTAGATCTTCGCGCTGAACGTTCTCGATAAGAGAAGCTTCAAGACGATTCTGAGCATCCATCGTACGAACAATTGCCGGAATCTTTTCTAGGCCAGCAATCTGTGCGGCACGCCAGCGGCGTTCGCCAGCAACAATCTGATACTTAGAGCCTTCCTTCGTAACGACAATCGGCTGAATAAGACCATGAGTCTTGATGGAAATTGCAAGCGACTGCAGCTCTTCCTGCCCAAATTCGCGGCGCGGCTGATCAATGTCTGGTTGAATATCCGAGATCTTGAGCTCTTTGAGCTGACTCGATTCCTTATCTTCGGTCGCTGTTGGGTCAAATTCTTCGTCAATTACATCTGTTGGAATCAAAGATGCAAAACCTCTTCCTAATCCTCTAGCCATTTGTACGCTCCAAAATTTCTTCTGCTAAGGACTTGTACGCCTTAGAACCTTTATTAAACCTATCATATGCACCAATTGGCAAGCCATGGCTTGGTGCTTCTGCAATACGAACACTGCGTGGAATAACCGTATCAAATACCTTGTTCTTGAAGTATTTCTTCGTTTCGGCAAGAACCTGGGAGCTTAAAGCTGTACGTTTGTCATACATGGTAGCTAGGACGCCAAGGAGCTTAAGATCTTTGTTCATACCACGCTTTACAAGGTTCATACTTTCAAGAAGCTGAGCGACACCCTGAAGCGCATAGAATTCTGTCTGAACTGGAAGAAGTAGCCAATCCGCGGCAACCATTGCATTGACAGTAAGCAAAGACAAGCTTGGTGCACTATCAATAAGAATATACTCGTATTTGTCTTCGACTTCGGCAATTGCGTTACGAAGAAGAACGAATTTGCCTTTCTGACTAACGATTTCCTGTTCAACGTTTGCAAGCTCTGGGACGGTTGGCGCAACAAAAAGATTCTTCTGTTTTTCGAACTGAATCGTAATGTCGTTAAGCGATGCTTCGCCGAGCATTACTTCACACATAGTTTTATCTAGGTCATTAATTTCGATGCCTAGACCAGTGCTAGCATTACCCTGTGGGTCGTAATCGATAACAAGAGTAGGATGGCCTGCTTTAGCAAGAAAATACGCGACATTTACAGTAGTCGTGGTTTTACCAACACCTCCTTTTTGGTTTGTAACCGTAATCACCTGAGCCATATATATTCCTATTTTACCACAAGTATTCTTCAATTATTTCTGGAAGCGGAATTTCAAGCAACACGATTCCGTTTTCTTCCATACGCGTACCAAGGTAATGAATTAGCTCTAATCTATCCGTAAAATAGCGGAACTTTGGCTTGTCTTGTTCTGGTTTATGATCAGTTAGAATCAAAGCTTCAGACATAAGCTCCAAGCTCATATTCTTTAGCTTGCTTTCATCATCGGTCACAATAATGCGAGATGGAGCTTGAATAGCATAGATTGCACGAAGGCCATAATATACGGAAGTCGGCGTACCATCGGCACTATCGTCGATTATATACGACCCCATAATGCCTTTCGCTGGCGACATGCGTCCATGAAGCGGCGTAATTGCATCGACCCCTTCGAGAATCTTCTGGCGGTTCATGCCAAAGAACCTGCCAACTGCACAGGCCATCAAAATCGGACGGACGTTATGTTCGCCTAGAATTTTGATTTTAATCGGGATATGCTCTCCGTCAATATTTACAATATCTCCAGCCTGGCCATCGATTTCGTGATCGGTATCCTCGAAATAATAGTTTGCAGGAAGCTCGTCACCATAGGTCGCGAGATTCTGATTGGTTAGATACTGCATGAACTCTTTCGGCACATCATTATGGTTTACAATGACGGCCTTTGCCTTATTAGCGAGCGCAAAATACCTCTGCGCCTCGTCACTATTCTTGCAGGCGGTAACAGCTACAATATCTGGCTTTACATCTGGGAATTTTACAGCAGACTCATAGTCTAAAAGAATAATCTCCGGAACTTCGCCCTTATTTAGACCAAAGCTCACTTTAAATTCTTGGCTCAAAATCATACCAAGCGCACGGATTGCAGACTTGCGACCATAAGAACCCGCAACCACAACAAGATGGACATTTGGGTTCTTTTCGAGATACTTTACTAGAGCTGGTTTACCTAAGCCAAAAAGCATTATTTTTTGCCTTTCGCTTTCTTAGACCTTGCGGCCGCTTTTTCGAGAAGTTCGTTCCTAGAATGAATGCCAAAGATGAGATCAGTGAGACCTTTTACGAGAAGATAAGTGCCGAAGAGCTGAATGTGAGTAGTTTCAGACAAGCCACTACCGGCAAGCATGACTAGACCAAGCACGCAGCCAATCATACCCATAACAATCCACATAAAGCGATCAGTCTTATCCTCGAAGCAAGTGAAGCCAATGAAGACAGAAAGAATTGAAGCGATACAAGTATATACAGATAGGAGCGGGATGCGGAGCGCGATATTCCAGCCTTCGTTGCTAAATAGATTAATTGTAAATAGTAGACATAGTGCAATAAAGAATTCTACTAGGCCAATAGTGAGCGAGAAGCCCCAGTTGCGCTGCAACTTCTTGCGATTGATCGTGTTCATAATTTCCGTAATCGCAAAAGCGAGCATCGTAATGCCAACGATTGTAGTTAGGTAGCTCGTGTCGGTTTTAGTTGTAAGCATAAGGCAAAGACCAGCGACAAGACCGATTGCGCCTTTGACACCAAAAACTAGCCAGTGGCTTTCAATATACTTTCTCTTATCTGTTTTCACTCTAAAAAGCTCCCGTATTAACTAAATAAATTATAGTTTAAGCGGGAGCAGTTTGCAATATTGCGCTAACGCTATTCTGGCAAATTTTCACGACGTTTTAGTTCTAGAAGAACCGTAGGCACGGCTGGTGGCGGCGTGAAATAATTCGGGCGCATCGGCAAGCGAATTCTTGGCGCGTAATTAATATATAGCTGTTTACCAAGTTGCGACGTATAGTGGCGGTCGTTATTCAGAAGCTTCAAAGCGAATTGTTTTTGCAGTATTAAATATATAGCTTTTGGCGGATTCTGAGCCTCGTCTAGCTTGTGCAGAATCTTTGAGCTTAGATGGAATGGTGGGTTAGCAAAGACTTTGTATTCTTCTTTTGGAAGCTCGTATTCCATGAAATCTTTTTCTACGATTTCGACATTGTCTAGGTGCTTCAAGTTTTTGCGGAGCGCTTCGGCGGTTTCATGATCCGTCTCGACTGCAATTACCTTTTTGCAGCGCTTTGCGAGCGCAGCAGTAATTACACCAGAGCCAGCACCAATATCTATAACAATGTCGCGCTTTTTAATATTACTATGGCCTATCAAAAAGAGAGCCAGTTTTGGGCTTTTAAGAAAGTGCTGAGACAATTCGTGTTTACGCATTAAAATATCCTAATCTGCGTGTAAATTCATACATTGCGACAGCGGATGCGCAACCAACGTTGATTGAGCGAGTCGAGCCAAGCTGCTCGATATAGAAACAAGCGTCAGCTTTGTCTAGGAGCTCCTGAGAGATACCGTCAGATTCTGAACCAAAGACAAGTATAGAATTTGGCTCGATATTTGCGTTTTGGAGCGGTTTGCTTTCTGGACGGTTATTATCTATAGCAATAGTTTTCATACCACGCTCGTGCGCATCCTTTACAAAATCTTCAACCTCTGCAAAATGATCAATGTGGAGATATTTATCTGTCACCATCGCGCCACGGCGGTTATACTTGCGCTTACCGAGGATATGCACTTTCGAGACATTGAAGGCGTTGGCATTGCGAACAATCGTACCAATATTAAAATCGTGACTAAGGTTTTCAATCGCGATTTCAAGACTGGTGCGTTTCTTATCCAAGCGAGAAAGGACCTCCTCGTTTGGAAGGCCCCTATACTCGTCCATAAGATTTCTAGTGTCTGTTTCTTTATCCATTAGCTATATTTTACGCTATTTAGATGACTTGCGATTGGTCTTGGAGCTGCTCTTTTCGTCTTCGTCAAACTTCTCTTTGAAGCTATCTAGAACTAGGCGAGCGAGCGCCCAAGCTACAATGTTTGCTGACAAGGCGGAGATTGCTATTAGTGGTACTATTAGAAGCGCAATACCGACGCTTTGATTAATTAAGGCAAAAATGCCAGCGATAAATACAAAAATTACAGCGATAGCACCGTAAATCCAGCTAAGTAGGACTAGCTGACGGTTTTTACGATATAGATCGATAAAATATCTCAAAATATTCATGTTTATATTATAGCATATTTTGCAATATTTTTCAAGGTTATGTTTATTCTATTAGCGCTTATATGCTTGTGCTCTATTGACAAATAGACGTAATTATGCTATCATATAGGCGTACTAAATGCATTTTGGTTCTTGGCTTCGGCCTCGAAAAATTGCTTGTACAAATACTACTGAGGAGGTCCGACTATGGGACTGAACATTAAAAAGGTAAAGACATGCGATTTTGACTCATATGCCACCATCATCGCCGTTGTAGCTCTGAACAAGAGTAAGGACAAAAAGCTTGAAGTAAACACCGATTGCTGGCCTCACTATATCGTCAGCAGCATCAGCCCCGCAAAGATGTTACTGCCTAGAGGCTGGAGCTACTACAAGCACGTACTTACAAACAAGCACAACACCACTAGCGGCATGTACAGAGAAGTCTCAATTCGTAATACTAAGGGCGACGAATGGGACGTAGATGCTGCTAATACCGCCAACCAGATTGAAGGCAAAGATTTCAGCACCGCCGTCGCCACAAGAGTACTCGCTGCCCTGAATGGCGGCAAATTCCTCTCACCTGGCCACATCGGCGTAAAGCCTCGTAAGCAGTTCGCTACCATTGACGGTTGGGAAGTTATCGAGAGCAAGAGCGGCCTTGTGGTCAAGTGCGGCAAGAAAGTCGTCAATGTCTCCTTTACCTAATTCAACAACCCCCCCTCGCGGAAACGCCGGGGGGATTTTACTTGCGCACCTAATTTGTTGGCGCGCAAAAAGCCGCCTAGAAACCCAGGCGGCATTTTGATTGTTTAGAGGAGTCCAGCAAGCTCGAGAGCTTTGCTCCAGGAGCCAAAGCGCATCTGCAGTGATCTAACCGAAGGTTCACCCTTTACGCGGTTGGCGATGTAGATTGACTCACTGAGCTCGCAGTTCGCCCTTTCGGCGACAGTCTTGAGCTTTTCGAGCATTTCTTCATCAGTGTAGAGGGCGTGGTTTACCGGCGGCAGACCTGCTGCTTTGGCAGCATTCTCCCAAGAACCAAAACGCGAAGAGATAGTCGCGCTCCAGTGCGGCGCATCTTCCGGCCTGTTCGCTTCGTACTCAATTACATTTGGCGTATGACCGAGCGTTTCTGCAATATCCTGCAGAACGGCGATCATTTCGTCATCGGTGTAGCGAGCGAAGTTCCAGAGACGTTCATGGCCGGCTTCCTTCATGGCTGCCTTCCAGTCGCCCAAGTACGCTTTGATTGTGGCCGTACAAGGCATATCCGGACTGCGAAGCTCATTGTATTCTTTTTGAGTAAACGCTCGACCAAGAATCTGCTCAACGCAAACGATTGCGTCGATAACTTCTTCCTTGGTGAAAGTTCGCTCTTCATACTTGAGCCTTGCGCGCTCGAGCGCCATAGGCCAGCTGCCGAAGCGGCGGGCGTAAGTAACAGAGCTTGCCATGCCGGGATCGCGGTGCGCATCATAGCTGTTCTGATCGGGAGTATAGCCCAGGTTTTTAGCGACCTTGATCAGGTCTTCGACTAGCTCAAAATCCGTATGACGGGTGAGCTTTCTGGAACGGGCCGGATTATAGCCAGCAGCCTCAACGGCTTCCAGCCAACCTCCGAAATGGCGGCGTATCGTATCTGCGGTAGGCATATCCTCGGTGCAGTGCTTACGATACTCGGACATCACCGGTCTATGACCGATAATTTGCGCAACCTTGTTGATTGCGGCACACATCTGTTCTTTAGTGGCGCTTACTGCTTGTTTCATGAGAGATTCCTCCTAAAAACTTAAAGACCTCGTACTCTTTTGCGGAGAGTACGCCTAGTGTTTATTATTATACCATAAGCGGAGTAATTAGTCAATGGGGAGGCAGCAAAGCGTATGTGGCGGTTATAATAGACACGCCACACTTGATAAATAGCATATTTTATATTATAATATTTCTACCTAACTTAAGCGGTTAGAGTATCTTACTTTGGAGGCGTTATTTATGAACATCATTCTTGCCCGATGGAATGTCCTTGGTGGTCTTTTCTCCGCTCTCTGCGACCTTTACGGCGTAGTAGATGAGATAGAAGATTCCAGCGAAGACAGGAGAATCACTCCGCTTCATGTCGAAGCATGCGAGAAGTCCGCCACGAGCGCACTCACTCGCCTGAAGGAGATCGCAAAAGATGCGGCCACTCTTAGACCCGAGCTTGAGAGTCAGTCTTAGAAAATCATTTCGGCACTCGAAGCTATCGAGATCGAGTATACCGCTCTTGGCGCAGAAGATTCCGACGACGCAAATATCCAGCATTTCATCAAAGATTTCAGGACCTACATGAACGAAGATCTGCCCAAAGTGATCGCCGAAAACCGCGTCTTCCACCCCAACACAAAGGAGGACTGGTACGTGCTTTTTCTTTGGCCCTTCGAGCATATCGCTCAGAAGCTCGTAAAATATCTTTTGCATGACGGTTGCGTCTTTGACACGATATTACTTGGCGACCTTTGCGACATTCTGAAGGTAGCCGGTATTAGTGGCCTGAACGGCAATAAGCCGTCACTGATTGGCAGTGCTGTTATCGGTGAGTCCAAGATGGAGTAGCCTTAGCACAAACAAATCCCGCATCTTGAGTGCGGGATTTTTGCTTATCTTGATTTTTTCTTGGCGATTTTTGCTACCTTTTTGAGCTCTTCTAAATACGCCTGCTCTACAGGTGATGGGTTATCCAATTCGTACTTGCGATACTCCGCACGAGCTTTCTCGATAGCCTTTTCGTGAGCGATTTTGCCAGAACCATCTAGTAGTTCGCGGCCGCCCGTCGAAAGGATTTTGTCAAGCTGCTCGATATAGTCAGCCATGTGCATAGGCTTGTGCTCTATAGCACTAATTTCCGCAAAGTCGAAGTAGCCCGAAACAAGGTTGTTCAGGACTTTTAGTTCAGTCTCGGACAAGTAATTCTTCGCCACCTCTACATCTTTTATGGTTGGGTATTCACCATGGAAGTTGGTCATGCCGACATTCTTTTTGCTCGCGTCGACACGCTCAAAAATCAGCTCGGCCGCAGTGTGACCATGCGTAGCGTAATGCAACTTATTCTGAACGATCGCAAAGAATTTCTTGGATTCTTTCGCCTTCGGGTCATAGTCGATGGCGGTCGCATAAAGGTCAAGCACCTGGCGATACATGAGCTTCTCAGACGAACGGATATCTTTGATGCGTTCGAAGAGCTCTTTCCAATAATCTCCGCCTCCGCGACCTTTGAGGCGTTCGTCGTCCATCGCGAAGCCTTTGATTAGATATTCTTTGAGAACTTTGTTTGCCCAGATACGGAATTGCGTGCCGCGCTTAGATTTTACGCGGTAGCCGACGGATATGATGACGTCGAGATTATATAAATTTGTAGGCTTAGTAGAAAAATCGGAAATTCCGATTTTTCTCACACATTCAGCTTCAATGAGCTCTCCTTCAGCGAATATATGCCCAATATGCTCCCGAATTGTCGAGATTGCTTTATCGAATAGTCGCGACATTTGTTCGGCTGTTAGCCAGACCGTTTCGTTTTTCATGCTGACCGAAAGCCTAGTCAGTCCATCCTCGGTCTGATAGATTATCACTTCGCCGCTAGGCTCTGGATCTTGATTGTTTTGCGCCATAATTACCTCCTCCACTGTTTGTTTTATATATCTATTTTATGGGAACTCCAAAAGATAAAACAAGCGGAAGCAAGTTCAATAGCCGTATAGTTTTTGACTTGTCGCAAACTACCGAACGGTAGTATAGTTTTATTAGGAATTATTATATGACCAAGAAGGAAGAAATCTTATTATCCACGCTCGATTTAGCTTCGAAGTATGGGCTAAAGAGCCTGTCGATGTCTCAGATTGCAGAGAGCGTCGGCATCAGGAAGCCCTCTTTGTATAACCACTTCCGCTCCAAAGAGGAGCTTATTCAGGAGATGTATGAGTATCTTCGAAGCAAATCAAAACAAGGCGTGCCGGATATACCGCTTGAAAATATCGATGCCATGAGTGCTTATGATATATTGCTTGGCGCTGTCACGAACTACAAGAAGCTGGCTACGAGCGAAGACATGCTAAAGTTTTACAGTGTTATTTATTCGGAAAGAACAACCAATCCGGCTGCGGCACAAATCTTGATTGAAGAGACGAATAAAATGATAGCTGCAACCAAAGAGTTATTTAACATTCTAAAGGCGAAAAACAAATTATGTATTGAGGACGCAGAGACGGCAGCTATAGCTTTTTCTTTGACAGTACATTCGTTTATCGACTTCGAGCTGGACTGTCAAAAATCTTATCAAGATTTCGATAAGGATAATCTAAGAAGATATATAAAATGGTTCTGCGATCAGCATGAAAAGGAGGATTATGAAGAACAAAAAGCTAATTAATTATTTGAGCCTATCTGGCGTGGCGAGTATTTT
The DNA here is from genome assembly GCA_946530965.1 of uncultured Candidatus Saccharibacteria bacterium. Classification (GTDB taxonomy): domain Bacteria; phylum Patescibacteriota; class Saccharimonadia; order Saccharimonadales; family Saccharimonadaceae; genus UBA2834. The sequence continues at coordinate 173,818 of CAMNAK010000001.1, read as the reverse complement.
GTTTTATTTGCTTCACGATATTGTTGGCGCAATGAACTATCCGGGATACAGCTGGACAAGCCAAGCCGTGAGCGACCTAACCGCTACCGATGCACCATCGTTCGTGATTGCGAACGGTTTTGTTACGGTTTACAAGATTTTGGGCTGCTTATGCTGTGCTTTGCTTTGCGTGCTGATTGGAGGCGAAAAGAAGAGATCACTAAAGCTCGGGGTTTATTTGTTCGCGATCATGAATTTTATTTCTGCGATAGGCTATGCGCTTTTCCCTCTTTCGAGCGCGGGCTATGATGGGAGTCTGCAGAGCTTCATACATGTGTATGTTTTGACGGCTTTAGTAGTGCTACTGTCTATTGTCTCTTTGGTACTAATTGCGGTCGGAGCGCTTAAGAGTAGATATAGGCTGCTTGGGGTACTAGCTATTTTTGCACTAGCGTTGATGTTTGTCGGGGCAGTTGGTAGCGGAAGCGTGCCGAAAGAGGTTTTTGGCATCTTTGAAAGATTTAGCACTTACAGCGCCGTAGTGTTTACTGGGGTTTTGGGGGTGTTTGGTTTTAGAAAGAAGGCCGCCTAATTTTAACAGAGATCAATCCAGCTATATCCGAATAAAGACTCCGGAGGCGCCGTATACGTAAAGAGCCTTGAGTATTAGTGCTTTCTTCGTTTTAGTTAAGGAGATTCTTGTTCGGATTCACGATTGGCTTGCCAAGATTTTCCTCGATATCTTTACGCGTATTATCTGCAATTTTGCCGCCAGTTTTAGCAACTTTGCGATTTTCCTTAAGTCCCTTTGGGCGTTTTTCTTTTGCAATTTCGCGCGTCGCAGTTTCGCCAATATCTGCGAGCAGAACTTCAAGGTCGCTCATATGGTCCCGCAAATTTTCCTTCTTGAGACCCTTAAAATTCTTGTATTCTTTAGCAGTCATGCCGGACCATTCTTTATAGATATCGTTAGTAAGGATTGCATATTCGGCAGGCCCTTTAACGCCATTTTCATGCCAGACATCCGTAAGCTTTTTGCGATCTTGAATACCCTGAATGCGCTTGCGAATCCATGCTTCATCGTAACCCTTGGCGCGGTAATAATCTATAGAGCGCTGAAGAGCGAGCGACGGATCGAAAGCCTCATCGATTCGTTCACTGCCTAGATGAGCCAGCTATTGCTTGATGGGCTCAGCGTTTTTGCTAGGGATAGACTCAATAATACGGAACATGCCTTCAATATCCACGACATCAGTTAGGCGATATTTGCCATCATGCGCCTTAAGCTTCAACTGGTGACATTTTGTCACCGTTTGATTTCCCTCTTCACGAAGACGCTGTTTTAACTTATTCCAATACTTACGGCCATCAATGCTTTCGGTAATTATTTTCACGATATCTACAACACTCACATAATACTTCTCAGCCTTATTATCCCAGACCGTACGAATTGTATCGTTATTAAAAATCTTATTTACAATACGTAATTTGTCTCGATTCATTTTAACCTCCACTTTTTTATTTTGCGGTTATTCTATAACATGAAAAGTTTTAGGTAAAGAACAGGAAGGAGTATTGTTTTTTGTTGTGGTCTGTTTTGCTAATGATTGAGTGCGGACGGTCAGTGAAGTACGCTAACTGGATGAAGAGAGGCAAAGTAATAATCCAGGAAGGGGCGATGGCCCAGCCGCACGAATTGAAGGTTGGCGAATTATTAGCGCGCACCGGCCATGATGTTACCTTCCTTTCTGTAGGATTAGATAAGTCGCCAGATATTATGTTTAGGTGCAAGAAATATTTATTTTTGGTCATTAAGAAGAATAAAGAGATTGTGAAATTTTGAGACTACTTGACGTTTTGAAAAGAATGAGACTACAATGAAAGCACTACAAGGTACAGCACTGCTGCATAGCGGATCCAAGGCCTTGTTTTTTGTTGAGTTGTTCGGAGATTCCGAACGACTGAATTGTGACATGTTTGCTAGTTGCCGCAAAAATATACAATAACTGATTATTAACAAGTATGTTTTCGTGGAGGCTCTTTTATTGATAAACCGTTGCATTTTATGCAACGGTTTATATTTTGCGTATATGTATATGATTTAGACTTAGTCGGCCAATATTTTTAACATCATGAGCGTGCAGATTTTTTCGTCCGCTATGTCTCTTATTTAGATATATTTTATAAATGTCGTACTATTTTGAAAAACGAATAATCATAAAAACGAAGTGCTTTATTATCAGGCGCCCCAGGCTTTATATTTAGGGTTTCTGTCACGCTCGCTTAATCATTGCTCTTGATCTACCTTTTTTGTAAGCATTTCAGTTGCGGTTATTAGTATTTTTATCTGCTCTATAGATGAATGATTAGCTGCTTGTTTTAAGATTTCTTTTGCTATACTGCATACGTAATTACCAGCACTTTCGATCGCCTCTTCGCTATGGCTAGATTCCGCTTTTGTACTAAAGAAATTATGCGTTAGTATATTCCTAACATCTTTACAGGATTCTTTAAAGGCTTCTTTGCCGATCTTTGCTTTAAAAGTCTCATACTCATCATTACTTTTATACCCGAGAATGGATGCTATTTTCCGCTCGGCACTAAATCCTCGCTCTTTGCATTCGGTAATATACTTACTCGCACATTCCTCAAGTGGTGTATTTGAGTTCTCGATTCGCAGACATTCGCAATAAAGAAAACCCAGGCTATACTCAACAAATGACTCCATTAATAATATGGATTCAGAATCTTTTCCTAAGCACCTAGCGTTGATTGCGTCATTTAGTTTCGACAATAGTTTCAAAACATTATTGTTGGTTATACCAGCATTCCAATGATAATTACTTAACTCGCCTAGTTCTTCACGATTCAATAATTCCGCTGAAAGAAAATCGTGAATTGGGGCCCTATGAGCGAATAGTATTGTTTTATAGATAATCTTCTTTGTATTTCTATGAAATATTAAAATGTTAATTGTTGAAGGCAGCTGGATTCTGGTAATTTCATGAACATAGTGATTATGTCTTTTCGTTAGTGCAAGAAAGCTTCTTATTATCCTGTTGGCTTCGACTATTGCAACATCATACACTTCGCCTATAACTGGATAATTATTCTTTTTGATAGCTTTTGCAATTTTCCCCGTTTTTTTATTATTAATTGTAATAGCTATAAAAGATAGGCGAAGCCTATCTTGGCTGATTTGTATTTCGTAATGGTAAACCGAAGTCTGAATTAAGCTCCCGTTATCATATGTTGACGCATAGTATCTTTCGGGTATTGGAAGATAATAATCTAGCGGAATGATAAAGGTTATTGCTTCTTTTGGGAGTTCTTTTTTATGGTTTCGGCTTTCTTGTTTGTATTTTTCGTAATTATTAGCGAAATCATTAATAATATACTTTGTATTCTTTTTGAGTATTTCGCTGTCTTTCAAAAAGTCAGTAAGGCACTCCATAAAAGTTGGTCTGGGAATTGATTTCTCGATATAATAGCCAATCGATATTGCGTCTAGCGCGTCGTTGACGGTAGTATATTTATTTGAGTCTTTCGACATAAGCATATATATGGATTCTTTTTTATTCTGACATAATTAGCGTAATGATTATAGGTTAAACTTAGCCTTATACTAAGTTTAATATCACCTGTATTATTATTGCAATTATCCCTATTCTTACGAAGTCTACAAAAAGCGCAATACCAAGCAGCTCAAAAACAAATCAATTAGCGCATAGGCAAATGCTGCAACTCAGCCAACAACTGACAGAAAAGCGCTCGGATAAATATGTAGGCCTTTATTCAATGTATATTCAGCCTGGTGTAATGAATCAGATAAATACCAAAGCTATATTTCGCAATTCAATCCAACTTCTAGCTTCCCCTTAAATACAAAGCACCTTATTAGTCTTCTTCAAGTTGAATAGATAGATATTTCATCATAAAAATAGTACAAAATCTAATGCCTGCTTCTTCGGAAATTATATCTTTTAAATAAACCTTGTCATCGTCTTTAAGGCCAGACGGAAAATTAATTTCAAAGTATTCGAATTTTTTATTTTTGTTGTCAAAAATCCTAAATTTTGGATTTCTATTATAATCGTCTAGCTTCTCGCAATCGTCCAAAAACCTTAGAATTGATTTATTTTTAATTTTATCACTCCAAGTAGCCAGGTTTTTTGTTATGTATACTTCATTCCAGCTATCAAAAACTGGATAATGCGCCAAAACATTCCTAATAAAACTAAATAAATTCAACGCAATAAACTTCTCGGATTTTGGCCTTATTTTATCTAAATCATCTAATACATACTTGATTGGCGGATAGAGCTGAGCTTCGTTATAAATAGCAAACATTTTCGACAACTTCATAAATCTAATGCTGGCATCTAGTTTTAGAAACTCCTTAGATCTTATCTCTTCATACAAATGAAAGAATTTATCATATAAAAGCCTGAGCATTTCAAGCTCTTTCTTGTTTGGGCGAATAATCTTTTCTTCTTTCATATATATATATATATATATATATATATTATAAGACCACATTATTCTTAGACTTCATAAGCTTAATTGCCGTAAGCAGCTTGCCATTGTGCGATGAAGTCTTCTTTTGATTCGATCATTCCCAAACGAAATTCTTCTACTAGGATTTTTCAATCTCAGCCCGCCCTATTTTTCGAGCGCATGAACATTATCCGATGACGATCATCGCAATAAATAGTAGCCGAGGGGCAACACTACTCAAGAATTAATTAAAAGTAATATATAATACAAGCAAATGCTTAAGAATCAACGGTTCAATATATTAGAAATAGCCGAAAAGAACCATTTCAAAAGATTCGCCTATTTTCAAATTACATTACGAGATAAGATTAATTACGACATTGAGCTAGTAGATGGTTATTTAAGGTTTTCGAGTGACAGTAAGGCGCACCCAAAAAGACATGTAATATTTGGATGTCAGACTTACTTCAGAGAAAATCAACTTGTCCCGCCTAGATTTAATACTAATTTTCTAGCATACAAGCCAATACTAGAGCTATATAGTTACGAAACAACTACGATAGACATCTTATTAAACTGTAGCGACAAAGATCTTAAACAGATATCAAAAGAACTAAAAAATAATGGGCCGCAAACGGTCGTTTATGAATTGTTAGAATTTTTTACTTACAAATATAATCTAGCTGCGTGCGGAAATGATTTTCTCGATACTCGCGAGCTATGCACCGGTAGCCTCAAATGCTTTCTATATTACAAAAATAAAAAGTCGAATACTTGGAAAAGCGATGACGCAATAATTGCGCCTTCAATTTCTCTTATATCAAATAATCCTAGTCAAAAACTGAATTTTCAAGACGCGATAAATACCGAAATTCCGCCCTGGAAGTTTTTTTGAAAATAAGACGAAATTTGATTATAAATCATATAATAACCTAGATTGCGTTCTCGACGCAGCAATAACATTCGAAGCTTATTTGATATATATAATAAAGAAATCTGGAGCATACGGAGCCAATACGAGTGAGTATAAGAATATTTTAGGTTTTAACTCCGCGTTAGAATTTTGCATGAAGAATAAACTATTAGACAATCCTTTTGCTACTGGATACAAAAACGCTTTTAATAGTATTAACACCTACAGATGCATGATAGTTCATGGAGCTATTAACAGCCCTATTATAGATCGGCAGCAAGCAAAAGAAGCTTTCGAGATTGTTGATGATATTTTTTCAAAGATAAATTATTAATCGAGTCCACTCTTTTATCGGAAGCTAATACACATAAGTGCATCTGATCATATACATAGTAGCAGCCAGAGGCATCCTAATTTTGGTCACAGTAGGATTGGCGGGGAGCTGCATTTTTCGCTCAACTTAATAGAAGAGCTTTTTGTATTCAGAAAACAAACAACAACTATGCCAAACAGGAGTCAATCCCAAAACCCAATACAAGCTTGCAACTATTCTAGCGCACCTACGAAATCATATAATATGAATATATCAGCTATCTTTTTCTTCAAGCCTCATATTCGCCAAAACCATATCGAACGGAGTCGTAAGTTTAATATTATCTTTTTCACCCATAACCGGATAGACTTTTTTATTATTAACATATAACGCTTCGGCAAGATCCGTAAAAGAATCGCGCTGCTTCTCGTTTAACTTCTCCACACAATCCATAAATATCCGCACATTAAAAGTCTGTGGCGATTGACCTGTATAGCGGTTTTCGCGCGGGTAAGCCCTATACAATAAACCATCCTCATTCGCCTCTAAAATAGTTTCCTCTAGCACATATACGGTCGTGGCAGCGCCGTATTCCCTCGCATATTTAATATTCTCGGAGATTATTCTTTCACTGGTAAAAATACGAACCGAATCATGCGCGAGAAAAACATCTTCGTCATTTATTCCATGGTGTTTCTCTATATACATAACGCCATTAACCGCCGATTCTAGACGGTTTTTTCCACCCTCCGTAATCTCGACCGAGTTCGCAAGCTCATACTCTACCAATAAGTTGTGCAAATATGACGTATAAGCAGGATTGCAAACGACAATAACCCTATCAATTTCCTTACACTTCAGCATATTCTCTATCGAATAGATTATCACTGGCTTATCCTTTAACGTCAAAAATTGTTTCGGGACGCCAGTATTGCCCATCCTTGTTCCACTACCCCCAGCTAATAGCAATGCGTAATTCATATTATTATCCTTTCTTTATATATTTTTTTAATTCGTGCATCTGGCTTCTAAAAAACAGCGAACTAATCGCAAAATACTCAATTCCGAATATAGCCGAATAAATTGCCGCATGTAGTATCCATGACAAAATCGAGTTCTGTTTAACTGGAAGAATTATTCCGCACGCCGCTATAGTAATTAATGTCGGCATTAAGAATACCAAAAATCTTTTAAGGAATTTTATAAATGGACGATTTATTAAATGATCTCTCAAATACCATATTTGATAGAATGTCCTATATGACATTCCTATTAGTGTCCCTATCGCAATTCCAATAAGACCTAATTTAGGGGCCAGGCATAATGAAACTGCGATATTCAGAATCGCCTCAACTGCTGCACATATTCTCAAATCTTTAAACTTTCCCGCACTATAAGCCAAATTCACGTAGGGTTCGCGTAGTATATACATAGCTTCTGCGGCAACTATTATGTATCCGAATATTGGCTGATAATAGTTCGCATCGGTAATACCCGAGGTATATATCTGCACAAATGGCGTAATTAACAGACTGGCTATAGAAAAAACAAAAAACGTCAAAACCATTGTAATAAACTCAAAAATATCAAATTTATTATTCAATTCTTTCGTATTATTAGCAGCATACAGCTTACCTATCGATGGCCCTAAGGCCTTCCAGAGAGATTGACATAAAGTCTTCAGACCAGTTGTTACTAGAGCGTAAACTCCATATACTGATGCTTCATGAAGGCTTCTAAAAATCGATAGAATTGCCACATCTGTATTATTATGAATAAATGCGGCGGTATTTATAGCAAAGCCATCCCATCTATTCCGAAGAAGCTTTTTATCTTCTTTTACATTCTTTTTTATAGAATAGTGTTTATTGACATACCTTGAATAGATAATCGGCTGCATTGCAAAGATAATCGCAGAAACAAATTTTAATGCATGTATGCTCGGGAAGATCTTAACTACAATTACTGTCGCTGCGATATCCAATAAACTGAGCAGAGTCTGAGTTAAGGAAACATAGTATACTTTCTTATCTGCGTTTAATAGATTGCGCAAGGTTAACGAAAAACAATACTGCACGAAGAGCTTAATCGACAAGATTAGAGTTAAAGTGGAGATAAATTGCCAGCTAAAACTAGAGTTCGACACCAAAGGATAAACAACTGCTAAGCCGACCGTATAAGCAACCAGGATGAATGATATTTTCCTAAGGAAGCTATTGGAAGTTTTAATGATTGAGCTTATTTTTTTATCATCTTTCTCAACTAACGGCTTATATAGACTAGCAATAATCACACCATTTATGCCACCCTCTATTAATGCGATGTAATTGAGAAATTGATTTAGCGACAACACTAATCCATTAGTCTCGGAGCCGAATGTGGATAATATCAGTTTAGGAATAATAAAACCGCTCAAAAATGATACTATCTGTTGTAGTAGCGTAGTAATTGTATTTATAAGCGTCGTCTTATTTCTCATTTACCTTCCATGCCTTAAAGCAGTGCGTTGTACGCATTTCCATTGGCGGCATCTCCATATAGCTTTCGCCGTATCTGTTTGCTAAATATTCCCTGTATCCAGAAAATACATTTGCTTTTATATCTTCAAATTGAAGCTCAACGTTGCCTTTTAGCCATTCTTTTTTTAGAATGTCGAGTGAGTTCATTGACCACGTATTATTGCAGTAGTATTTCGAATTTTCGTAGTCGAATTTTTGAAATTCGTTCTGTATCCTACTCACATATTTTTCATAATTCCTCAATCTATACAATGAATGCCTCAAATAAGCCAAAGCCTTATGGGCAACATTGCGCTTCTTGGCTTTTTGGTCTTCTGGCTTATAAGCCGAGAATCGGTGTATCGCAAATTTTTTAATCATATTTTTATTTTTTGCATGAGCCTTCAAATCGTCACCAAGCCCATCAAGCTGAAAAATATCTATCCATAAATATCGGCTATCAATCCCGTTCTCCGCCTCGAGCCTAATTGTTCTGTCGTACATTTTTGTAAATAAATATAGTGGCTTTTTCTGTTTTTCTGGGATCTCTACAAAGAATCTGTTATTCTTTTTTAACTCAGTGTCAAGTACTTCAATTAACCGATTATAATCAGGCCGTGGCACTAATACATCAATATCGTCATCCCAGGGAATGAAGCCCTTATGTCTAGCCGCACCTAATGCCGTACCGGCATACAAATAGTATGTGATCTTATATTTTTTACATATTCTTATAAACTCTTTGAGAATATCTAGCTCCGCAAGTTGAATTTGACGTTTATTTAAGTATTTCTTTTTCATCTATATCCTTTCATTTCTCTGTATTTTAAATAAATAGGCCTTAGCAGTATTTTAATCAGTATCTTGATTCGCTTAATTAGCGGAATTCTTCCATCGAAGACGAATCTTAGCAATTTTTTCATATTAATACGCATATCGAATTTTACTCTTTCCCATAAATCCATATAGTCAATCGCTGTATTATATGCATCATCGCCATTACTCGATAGGCGCATTTTTTCGATTGTTTTCATTATTTCTCGGGATAAAATTTTATCCCCAGAATGAACTGCCGATTCGGAATGTTGCCTATATTTATACGGTGAAGTTTGGACATATTCTACATCTTTAATGCATTGAAAGTAGCGAAAATTAAACTCTGAATCCTCGCAAACCTTCAACTGTTCATCAAACCTAAGCTTATTGTCACTTATTATCTTGCGACAATATACTTTATTGCAGCAAAACCCCCCTATCCTTTCATCGATGACCGCCTTCACCAAAAAGTTCTTTTTCTCTAATGCCCCCTTGTAGATTCTTTGCTTTTCATTATTGGGATATTTTTCCGAATAACCACAGACACGCAACGTCGAAGCTGGCAGCTTTTCGACTAAAGTCATAATAAAATCATTATCAACCCAGTCGTCCGAATCAACGAAAAGCACATATTCGCCCTTGGCTTTTTCAAGACCATAATTCCGCGCCGAAGAAACGCCACCATTGTCTTTTCTATAGACTTTTATTATCGTATTATTTTTAGCAATCCGTTTAGCTACCTCATAGCTATTATCGGTAGATCCATCATCTACTACGATAATTTCATAATTACCGCCATATTTTTGCTCCATAAGGCTCTGAAGACAAAAAGGCAAATACTTGCCAGAATTATAACAAGGAACAATTATCGAAGCCTCGATCATCTTTTAGCTCCACTCGTTTTGTTATTCCTAGTACTACAGGTTACAGAACTTGTCATTATTGCTGCATATTCCACACAAACGCAAGCTTGATGTCTCACAAAAGAGCCAAAATCCGGTTCAAAAATTGCCGAAATGCACACAAAACCAATAATAACTGCAAGTAGCATGTTATTCTTATCGTCTCTTTTTAACGCTATGGTTCTAAATATTAACATAGTTAATGCAATCTGATAAATGACAAATGGTATATATTTAATGCTCTTAGCTACTAATTCAAGCGGCAATAATAATCGAATAAAATCAACCAGATAGTTTGCGCAAAAAACCAAGAAGTTAGTATTTCTTCCAAACAACTCAATGATCATAGAGTCCGCATCTTTAGTTCGAATATCATTAACCATTGAACGCGCCGAAAGAATCGAATTTAGCCCCTCCGGAGATATTAACCCAGCAACATAAGTCACAAGAAAAAACAATAATATCGTAGTTAGTAAGACTTTCCATGCATTTCTTTTCTGCCTATTTCTATCTCCAAGCGCCATATACACAATAGGAGTCATGGCCGCCAAAATCAAATAATACGTCCTAAAGAATATTGACTCTATCATAAAAATGATCGAACATAAAATAATCTTTATCCAGGCGTTTTTAGTTGCTCTACTTTGAATAATAAGATATACGACTACAAATATTAGCAATTGTATTACTTCTTTGCTTAGATTAAATACATATATATTCAGTAACGCGAGACTCGCAAATATAAATAATAGCTCTTTGCCAGAATATTCTTTTTTGCTAAATAAGAAAAAGCCTGCAATTGCCAAAGTCGCAATGATAGTAATATAAATGCTCCATGAATATATGTCGTTTATCTGAAAAATATTAATCTTTTTATAAAAACTGGCCGTAAACGAATATGATATGTCCGTATTATTCGATCCATTCATAACAGCCAATATATGCCTACTATCGTAGAAGTATTTTTGAGGAAGAATAGCAAACTGAAAAATCTTGCACAAGACAGCAAAAAGCACCGAGACTAAACTTAGAATTACATTCTGTTTCTTAATCCTCATTATTACCCTCTCACAGAAAACAAACCTTTAAGCTTTCTCATCTCCCCCTCCTGTGCATATATAACAGTCCAGCAATAGTAAAAGAAATTATTGTAGATATTAATACTACGCAAATCGAACCAATAACAGCATTGCCTTTCCCTACTATACTTAACGGCCCCACCATTAGAGGATAGTGTATTAGGTATATATAATACGTCGATGCATCAACTAGATTGATCGCGTCCGTACGCGTATCATTCCTCATTCTTATCGAGTTTATTATCTGGAATATAGATATAGCTATAGCTATATGAGTTAGGGACGTAATTGTAATATCATATACAATACTATTATCAAAACAGATTTTACCCAAAACCCTTACCGCTATCGCAACCACGAGCAAGAGCACAAACCATATTCTATTAGCCCTATTAGCCTTAAACCTCTCGAGTTCGCCAGCAAATAGAACACCGATTGAGAAAATCGAAATATAATACAACTGCCTAGATAAATACACCCAGAAAAAATTCAACACAAATGCAACGCTAATCATGGCCACAATTAGCCCAATTTTTACCCTAATCGTCTTCGCGGATGCCATTTTTATATATGGCAATAGAAAATAACAATACATTATCGTAGTCATAAACCATAGATGGCCAGCTCCGGCAAAAGCCCCTAATGCCCCCTGCAAATTGAATATATGAATTATTAGTTGACGAAAATCAAATGTACCCACAATATAATTGGAAATGGAAATAGGTATCAATAAAATAAAAACTGGTATTAATAATTTAATCGTTTTTTTAATTGGCCATCCAAAAAACGACTTAATCGGCTTGCTGCTATATAAGTAGCCACTTATGAAAATAAAAATATAAACACCTACATTCAGGAACTGGGCTGACATATCCAAATATTTATTCTCAAACAACTGTACTACATGACATAAAACCACCATCGCCATCGCCACGATTCGAATTATTTGTATATTTCTATTTCTGTTTTTCATATATCTCCTTATATATATCTGACACTCTTTCGTTATATTTTCCGATATTATCAAGCTTTACGCTCTGCATAATCGCTTCTTGGCTTTTTTTACTATAGTAAGATTCATTATTTAGCAGGCATTGGCATTCCTTAATAAATTCCTCTTTTGAACCGCATGCTTTTCCGCAATTATCAGTCACAATTCCAGGTAATCCGCCCACTCTCGAGACAACGCACGGTAAACCAAGCGTCATAGCTTCAAAGGCGACTAGACCATAACCCTCATAGTCAGAAGTAAGCATAAAGATCTTCGATTCAGCCATATAACTCCATGGATTCTTTTGATACCCAGCAAAAAGAACATTGCCGTCCAATCCCAGCTCGGATGCATATTTTTTAACTTCCGCTTCAATCTCCCCCTTACCAACCCAGACTGCCTTTATGCTATCGTTATTTTTTTTAAGCTCAAAGACTATATCTAGAAACCTTTTTGGATTTTTCTGCGGCGCTATCCTTGCTACGCAGCAAATATCAAACTTTTTATTTCGACAGCCATCAACTTTCATAAGGATATCCCGTCTCGATACAGGATTTCCAACATTAATCATTTTATCCATAAAGCAATCAGCAAAAACATATTCATCAATGATTGAATTCGAAACAACTAAAATTTTATCAACTCTTTTTGCAGCGTATTTATAGAGGTACGAATAAGCACACTTTTTTCTTATCCAAGGAGAATTATTATGCAAATGACTGATAACATGAACTTTTTTATAAAATGGCGCACAAATCACACTTGCAGTGTAGTCAGTAGCATGAAGTATGTCGGGTTTGTACTTTCTTATTACACTCCTTAATTCTTTTATTGAAAGTTTATTTATTTTTATCCATTCAATATTCTCTTCGCGCAAACGTTCGTTGATTTTTCCTTCTCTAGACACCCAGCAAAAATCATATTTGTCACGTAAATTCTTGATTATCGAAAAATTAACAGCCTCAGCACCAGAGTAGTCGTTGGTGCTCATTACAAAAAATACTCTTGGCTTCCTATTTTGCATCCCTAAACTCCGTGTTTCTTTTTTGAAATGCCAAAACTCCACCCTTAATATCTTTCGTAACAATAGTACCCGCCGCCACTACCGACCCATCACCAATCGTAACCCCTTTCAAAACAATACAACCAGCTCCAATCCAGACGTTTTTTCCGATGTTAATTTCTTTTTTTACAAAATCATTGATATTGTTTCGAAAATCATGATCATGATCGAAGAACATGACGCCTGGGCCTATAATCGTATTGTCGCCGATTGAGATTTTCTTCTGGCAGTTTATCGAAACATTATCATTGCAGAAAACATTATCTCCAATTTTTACTTCGCCACCATCATAAATCCTAAAACTTACATTGTTTCGAGCCTTAAAATTCTTACCTAAAATCAATTTTGATTTTTTCTTTATAGAATAGTTGATATTTTTTGCCACCTTTGGAATATCGCCAAATTGAATCCTCGAAAAGTATAAAGCCTTATAAACTACAGTCTTTATCATTCCTAAAATTTTACTCAAAATATCAAATAACATTAGGCTAACTCCCTGTAAGACTTAATAATTGCCTCGACACTCACTTCTATGTCAAAAGGATACTCCCCTACTTCGTCCCTCTCTCGATTACCTAGAATCGCAGCCGCTATTTCTTTGACGTTTTTACTAATATCAACCAGAATCACATTCTTATTTACTATAACCTCTTTCGTAATCCTATCCGAGAAAACACACGGAACCCCATTCGCCTGCGCCTCAACGCCTACAACCGGCAAACCTTCATACAGACTCGGCAGACAAAAAACATCAAAAACCGAATAGAGCTTATTTGTGTCGTTTCTCTGACCCAAGAAGAAGACATCTTTCTCTAGACCAAGATTCTTTACTTTCTCTTCAATCTCTTCGCGGAGTGGGCCTTGGCCAACCAATACTAACTTTGCGTTTTTCTTTTCTTTCTTAACTTCGGCAAAAATATCGATTAAGAATCTATGGTTCTTCTGTTCTACGAATCTTCCAATATGGCCAATTACAAAATCGTTATCTTTAATTCCGATTTCTTTGCGAAGTTTCTTTCTTGCTTCTGGGTCATACTTGAACTTCTCGACATCGATAGCATTACGAATATTCTTCACTTCGCCTTTATCAAAAGTCTTATCACCAAACAAATATCTACCGGCAAGCTCCGAGCAAGCAAAATAATCCGTCGCATACTTCTTACTAAACGGTCTGAGCGCGTTCTTCATTAAGTTTTTCTTCCATTCGCGCGGGTTGCTCGTGCTGTGACTATGCGCAATGCGGACCGGCACGCCAGCTTTCTTGGCAGCATAGAGCGGGAAGACGCTTAAAGTATTAATATTCGAGTGAACTATTGCGTATTTCTTCTCTTTAAAGAGTTGCTTCAAGAATTTAAGATATTTCAGCAACTTCTGATACGGCGGGCAAAGAATCACCTTGCCGCCGAGTTTTTCGATCTCGTCATAAGGAATATTAGTCGAATCCTCGTCGCAGATAAAATCAAATTGAACCTTCGTGTGGTCGATGTGGCGGTAGTAGTTCATGATGACTGATTCTACGCCGCCACCCACCCATTTACCCATAATCTGAGCAACAACAATTGGCTCAGATTTTTTCTGAGCTTTGCGACTGTCTTTCTTGGTCATTTTTGCAGCTTGCGTCTTGGCCTTTGGCGCTTGCTTTTTCGTATTGCTTCCCATTTTCTCAACAAAAAGCGCCTAGGCTGGCTCTACCTCCAGCACCAGGCGCAAAATATCTTTTATATGAGAATTATTTTATAACAAAATGTGGTTTTTGTAAAGGGTGCCGTTAAGATAAAAACCAAGCAACATCTAAAAACACAAAAAAATTCCCCCAGAGTTTTCTCCGGGGGCGTAGGTGTTTTCACTCGGAATCTTCAGGTTCTCCAGTCTCTTCGTCAGGCATCTCTTCGGCCGATTTCTTCATCTGCTGAACCATTGCCTTCTGGCCGCCAAATGCATCAATAACCAGTTCATTCAGAATAAGCACGATGTTATCTCTGAGAACCGCTACGTCGCCGAATATATCCGAAGGGTCAAAGCCTTCATCGTAAACAATACTCGAAAGACCAAAGCGCGACTCGGCTTTCGTCGTCTCTTCTAAGGTGGCCTCTATGTCCTGAGCAATATCATCAAGCTTGTCCTTATATTTCTCGCACAAGCCAAGCAGTTTTGTCAGCATATTATGGATATCCCGCACAGTGTCATATTCTTCGCCAACCGCTTTAACGGAGTAAAGCGCGAAAGCCAGATTAATCTGTCGCAGAGTTACCGGCCAGTTAGGCTCTTCATCGTTATCCGGGTCGCCCTTCAGGTCGCTAGCATAGACTTTCGTAAAACACATAGCGTCGCTGATGAACTCTTTCCCGGAGTCGCGCTCGAGGCCATAAATGCCAGTCGGAACAGTATGCTCATCGATAAAATCTTCGATGCTGACTGCCAGATTGTACAATGTTTCTGCGAATTCCGCCTTGATTATTGCTAACTGTTTGTTCGTATTTCCCATACAAACACCTCTTTCTAAAAAATACTATGGCCGGCAAGCAACCATGCAACTATATTATATAATAATAGTAGGAATCGTCAAGGCATGAAAAACCGCCTCCACTTTTTTTGGGGGGCGGTTTTGTTTTTGGATATTCGCAGCTCACTCTT
Organism: uncultured Candidatus Saccharibacteria bacterium; assembly: GCA_946530965.1. GTDB lineage: Bacteria > Patescibacteriota > Saccharimonadia > Saccharimonadales > Saccharimonadaceae > UBA2834. The sequence continues at coordinate 158,133 of CAMNAK010000001.1, read as the reverse complement.
CGGCATCCGCGAGCTTAGCTTTTGCTTCGTCAATGATTTGCTGATAGCCACCGGCGATTTCGACAAGGTGTCCGCTAAGAGTCGCCATTATAGAGTTATAAAGCAGCATTACATCCCCTTCGATGTCCGCCGGATTGAAGCCCTCGTCGATATACTTCTTCTGACCATTTTTGGTCGTCTCTTCTGAAGTAAAGACAAGACCAAAAGCGTCATCGATTTCCTCGGCAAACGCATCGCCGGCATCGCATTCGCGCCAAGCAGCAATGAGCTTATCCAGCAACAAATTGACCTTTGCAATCTCGCGCTCCGAGGGCATATTAATAAACGAAGAGTACGCACTAAATGCAGTTCTAACCTGCACAATCTTTACAGGCCAAAGCTCGTCAGTATTACGATGAGGCATATCCTTCTCGTAAACCTTAACGAAGCTGCGGGCCGAGTAAATAACCTGGCCAGTCCTATGACAAAGCCCAAGATCGGGCGCAGCAAATGCACAGGAGTCGATATAGTCCTCCAGGGCTCCGGCAAAATCCGCCAGTGCCTGAGTCAGCTCGAGGTCAATCTTGGCCTTATCTTTTTTGGTATTCTCCATTAATATCCACCAACTTTCAAAAAAGTACTACAGCTACAGGGGTAGCCGCGTGGTTTCATTATCTATCCAAGATAACGGAATGTCAAATGGACTATTTGCTGCCAACTTTCTTAAGCACTGCCTTGAAAGTCTTGGCTAGAATATACAGGTCAAACTTTAGCGAAGCCTTCTCGCCATACTCCGACTCGAGTACAAGCCTCTGGCCAAAAGTCAGATTGTTGCGACCAGAAACCTGCCACCAGCCCGTAAGGCCAGGTTTTACAGCAAGAATAACATCGGAATTAACACCCATATGATCGCGTTCGCTAACCATATATGGTCTGTTGCCAATGAAGGACATATCGCCCTTGAGGACGTTTAGGAACTGAGGAAGCTCGTCTAGAGACGTCGCGCGGATAAACTTGCCCATCTTGGTAATGCGTGGGTCATTGTCTAGCTTGTGATTCTTTTCGTATTCTTTTCTTAGTTCCGGATTCTTTTCAAAAAGCTCATCTAGTAGAGCATCAGCCTGGCGACCATCATCCAACATGACCATACTACGGAACTTTAAAAGATTAAAGATTTTGCCATCACGGCCAAGCCTTGCCTGCTTCAAGAACATAGGCTTAAAATCACCAGTAAGCATGTTGCCGGCTTTAACAAATACAATCACAGGCACAAGCGCAAGGCAGCCACAAAAGCTTACAACAACATCAAAGCTACGCTTTACAAACATATATGCCGCGTAGCGCATACTACCACGCTGAGCGAGTGTCGTAACCGTCGCTTCGTTAAGGCTATAACCAGAGTTTAGCTGTGCAGAAACAGTATAAAAATCCGCCTGCCCATACGCAGTGTCATTCGCGATCACTTTTTCTGCCATTTTATCCCTGTAACCTTCTCTTTTTTGAATAAAAAACACCCCTGTTATTTCGGAGTGTTGCGTTTTATGTATATTGATTTTAAATGTATCACCTAAAAAGCTCTAAAGTCAACCTTAAGCTCTTAAGAACCCCCCCTAATTGCTAACGTTTTATTGCTTGACAAATTTTGTCGCTTGTGCTATTATATTCAGGATATTCCGCTCTTGAAGCGGAATCGTATTATTATATGAGAGAGGAGGGGTCACATGGATATCATGATGACCAAATGCAGTAAACCTACGACTGCCCCGCAAAAAGAGGTGGACGCAGACCTGCTGCAGCAGTTCTGGTCTAGCTTGAGATGCGAGGGCCCTGACATCTACAACGTTATTAAGTATGATGGGGCCAAAGTCACTCAAGTAGACAAAGGTTGGATGCCTCGCGGCACTGAGAGGAATTCCGACCTTAGGGAACTCGTCAAACAGGCGGAGATATTAGATAGAAGCCTGTCCTCGAACATAAGAAAGGTAGACATCGAAAGGGAGTGTGACTTTGTCAAGCTCTCGCTCAAGTCCGACAACACCTACATGGTGTTCTGCAAATGCAGCGAAGGAATCATCGGTGTAGGTTGGCGCCTCAAGAGTGGTAACCTCAAAAAAGCCGAGATGCTCGCTGCCTTCACATTATATTCGATCGGACTTCTGCATCCGAAGGAGGACGAGATACTCTGGAATATCAGTTACAGACACCTCCCCTTTGAGCTGAAGTTTGATCTCTCACAAGCAGACCAGATAATGAAAAATTATTTCAAAAAACTCATCGTCTGCTGACGACCGGCCCCTCATTGGAGGGGCCTTTCTCATGCTTATTTTTTTGCACAGAAAAAAACACCCCCGGCTAGGCCGGGGGCTTGAGGTCGCAGGGAATATTTTGCTTACCCGCAAATTTTCGCGATTAACTTGCGAGCTGCAGCCTCGTTGCTGTTTTTGAGTTCTTCGGCAAGGCTTGAAAGCTGTTCTGCCATAGTGCCATGGAAGCACTGACTCCAGTAGCTTAGCATCTCTGCCTTTTCGGTCATGCTATTAGCGCTAGCGAGATCTTCAAGCATTCCTGCGAAGTCTGCTGCACCAAATGCACGGGGGAAACTGCTAGGTCTGCTTCCGAGCTGAGCGACCAGTGTCATGTCGAGCTCATTGTTGTCGTTGAGTCTGCCTTCATCGCCGTCCAGCTCTCTCTCGTACTCAATGGTTATTGGATCGAGAATGAAATTGGGGGCGTAGAGACTATCCTCAAAATCATAGGTGCCTTGGTAGAAATCAATCATACCGCAACCCTCCTTGTATAATACTCCGGATAATGCTCCGGGCGGGCTTTCTCTCCCCCTTGGGAAAGCCAGCTCGGAACGGTCACGTACGATTGCTAGTAATTTGCGACTATATTTTTTAGAAATATAATGTGTGTATTATATCATTTTGGTAATGTTTTGTCAATATTAAATCTAAGGTGGCAAAAAATTGCTCCCCTTTTTCGAGGGGAGCCGAAGACAAAGACAACTTATTATTCAGCGGCATAGAAGCGATTAAAACGCTTCTTGCAATGCGGACAGAAGCAGCCTCGCTCGTATTTTCCGCGACATGTCATATTGCGCTTCGCAAAGTCTTTCAGCTCATCGAGGCACTGCACCTGCTGCATTACGCAGTTTTCGTTCAGGCAGTGAATGTCGTAGATACCGTCACCATAATGCAAATCGTCGGCAGCCTTAAATGCGTGACCAATTTCGTGCTCAATAAGGTAGGTGAGCATTGCGATCTTTTCTGCTTCGCTGTAGCAGCCGTGATTGATGCGGTAGTCAGACAAAAGAATAGTCTTTCCCATTGTAGCGCCGAAACAGAAGTTGGTATCAGCAGTCTTGATGTCCTTGCGAACAAAGAAGATACTAACCTCGTCACGGTTATAACCGCCATCGTAAAGACCCTTCGCCAGTTCCTGAGCATCAAAGCTGCGCATCAGGATCATATCCGTACGCACATCGATAGGATAGATGTCGAAATCGACGTTGAGATTGTATTTTGCCATCTCTATTGCCTTTTCGAGCACCTGTGAGCGGTAATCATCCACAGCGGGAACGTAAATAGTAATCTTAGCCATAAAAAGAACCTCCTCGGTAGAATATAGTAGGATGCACATATTATATCACATCATGCTTATGTTGTCAATATAGCTTATACTTATGATAGAATACTCGTAGGAGATTTTTTAATGTCAACAACTAGACAGGTTAATTTTGGCCAGTACAATCCAAAGCTTTGCTGGGTTGGAGATAAGCAAAAGATTTGCTACGACAGCGAAGAAGATGCAGAAGACGCCGCGCGCCTATCTGAATACCAGCACGGCTTGCCGCCCCATTCCCTTCACGCCTACAAATGCGACATGGGAGACCATTGGCACATTGCTAATAAAAAGAAAAAAGTGTAAAAGTTGATAAAGTTAACTAGGTTAACTAGGTTAACTTTTACACTTTTTCAAAAACAAACATCCATAGACCCTAGCCAATTGTTTTGGGCCAAAAGCCACCCCATTCGAGGGGTGGTTTTTATTGCGACTTATTTGCTTTTCTTGGCTTTCTTGTCTGCCTTCTTGTCAGACTTTTTGTCTGCCTTTTTATCGGCTTTCTTATCAGACTTCTTCTCTGCTTTTGGCTTTAGGTCTTTTGGATCGACCTGTTTTGCATGGGGAAGGTTAATCTCGACTAGCTTGTCCATAATAGCATTTACGCGCATACGGTTGCGGATGCTTGCCTTTGTGCGTGGATCTTCGAGATCTTTAAGAGCTTCTGGGCTCTTTGCGTAAGATTGGCGCATAAGGTTGAGTTGTTCTTCGACATCCTCGTCTGCGATTTCGATGCCAAGTTCGTCGCCAAGCTTCTGGACAACGATACTAGAAAGAACGCGGTTTGTAGCAGCCAATTCGACTTCCTTTTCCCATTCTTCCATAGTCTTTCTAGTGTTCTTGAGCCAGGTTTCGAGCTGCATCTTGCGAGCGTTTAGATTGCGAAGAAGATCGCTGCGGATCATCTCCATTTGTTCTTTGACTAGAGTCTGTGGAGCTTCAGTCTTGGAACCTTTTACGAGCTCGTCTAGAAGAGCGTCTTTATAACGATCGTCAGCAGCGCGCTTAGCCTGTTCTTCGAGATTCTTCAAGATGTCTGCTTTGAGCTTGTCTAGACTATCGAAAGCACCAGTCTTCTTTGCAAGTTCGTCATCGATAGCTGGTTTCTTGATTTCGTTAACCTGCTTCAAGAGGACCTCAAAGACAACCTTCTGACCAGCAAGATCGGCATTGCCATAATCTTCTGGGAAGGTAAGGTTTAGATCGAACTTATCGCCAACTTCGTGGCCAACGATGCCGTCTTCGAAGCCTGGAATAAACTGACCAGAACCAAGGCGAAGCTTGAAATCTTTTGCGCTGCCGCCATCAAATGCAACACCATCTTTCTTGCCAGTGAAGTCGATAACGGTTTCATCGCCTTCTTTTGCTGCGCGCTTTACAACTTCTGTTTCTGCGAAGCTTTCAGCAATACGGTTTAGAACATCGTCGACATCAGCTTCGACAATAGTCTGCTTGACGTAGTCTGCCTTCAAAGATTCGTAATCGCAGAATTCTACCTCTGGCATGATGTCGGCAGTGATGGTAATTTCTGCGCTTTCGCCAGGGATGAACTTAATAACATCTACATGAGGAGTAGAAATTGGAAGCAAGCCTTCTTCGTTGAAGACTTTTGGAATAGTCGTACGAACGAGAACATCTAGCGTTTCGGTTGCTAGCTTGTTTGGATCAACATGCTGTTCGACGATATTTGCAGGAGCTTTACCTTCGCGGAATCCTGCGACTTTGATGTTTCGAGCGAGGCGATTTAGGGCCTTGATGCGTGCTGGCTCGAAATCTTTCGCGTCAAATTCGATGCTAAATTTGGCGGAAGTATTAGTTTTCTCAACGGATGATTTCATAAGAGAAATTATAGCATAATATCTCTTTAGAGACGAACCATGAGCGCTTAACTAGTAAGAGCTTTGGAGATCCCCGCCATATTCTGTGCGGAAATGCTTGAAAATCACACGCGCATCAGCTTCGTGCTTGATGCCCGGATTGAAGATATGGTTTGGATCGATAATATCTTTTACCTTACGATTGAGCTCAATAATAGCAGGGTTGGTCTCAGCTTTAATAAATGGAGCCAAGAAGCGACCTTCTGGGGCAGCACCACAAACATGGCCACCGCATTCTTTTACAATAGCAATGTAATCACGGAGGAAGTCGATCATTCTCTTGTAAGATTTTAGATCGTCGGCGCGAAGCTTTGGACGGACAGTATAAGTATCATATTCAATAGAGCCGTAGGCTGGCATAGGCATATTATGCACGTCAGATAAAGCCTCGAGTTGCTTTAAGAACTCTACGCGTTTTTCTTTTGGAATATATACCTGATCGACAACTGGAACGCGAGACTCGAGATTATCTTGGCTGAGATAAGCGATAAGATTCTCATGAATCGCAATAAAGTCTCCCTTATTTTCGGCATTGGCAACGATGAGTTTATGGCTCTTTTCAAGCTTCTTTTCCAGGGATTTAATCTTTGAGCGACGCTTTGCATGCGAGTCATCTTTGGCGTTCGCGACAATAAGATAGCCATTTTTCTTGGCTTTCTTGATAAACTTTAGGCTCTTACCGGTCTGCTCGATATCTGCAAAGATTTCCGTATCATAGAAGATAGCATCGGTAAACTTCTCTTTCTCGATAAGCTGCGTAGCTTTTTCGAAGCTCTTGATATCGTCGCAAACGATTGCGATAAAGTTTGGCGATTCAAAGATTGGCTCGACATGAAGGATAACCTCAGTAATTACACCAAGCGTACCCTCAGAACCACAGAAAATAGGAGCAAGATTAAAGCCACGCTTTGCGCAGACATCTTTGATGCCTGAATACCAAGATCGGCTTTCCTTAGCATCATTAACCTTATCTAGTATTAATTGATTCTTTTCGAGGAATTCCTTGAGCTGCTTGTAAATACGGGCTTCAAGATTTTTGCCGTTGCCGATTTTGTCCGCACGACTGCTAGTGATTTTGTGAACTTGAATAAGACTACCGTCCGCAATCACGACTTCCATATCTTCGATAAAGTCGATAATTGTGCTTGGGCGAGTATTAACGGAAGCCGGGGCGCAGTTTGCAATGAGGCCACCGATAGTCATTTTTGGATCGCCAAAAACTGGAAGCTCCATGCCAGACATATTAAGAGCAGCCTGAACTTCGCCAAGCGTTGCGCCAGCCTGGACACGAATAAGACGCTGGCGTGTGTCGATTTCCTGGATATGATTTAGGCGCTCGGTAGACATGATAATGCCACTACCAATTGCTGTACCGGTTTTGCTATGACCGCCACCACGAACCGTGATGGGCATATTCATGCCTTTACTGGCGAGCTGGTTAGCAAATTTTACTAGACGTCGTACATCGGCAACGTTGGCTGGAATTGCCACGAGTTTTGGTTTGTATTTTAAAACCGAACGATCGCAAGAATATTTGTCCAAAATATTAGGAGCACTATAAACAACTCCATCAATATTCTTGTTTAAATAAACGGCTAACTTATTCATTCTCCCCTTACTTTTTCCTCAAATACCTTATATTAGTTTAGCATAAGCGCTGCGAGTTTTTAAGATGCTCGTGGTTTAAATTTTGGAGTTTTATAGAGGGTTTCTTGATTAGAATTATTTTTCTAACGTAGACTTTAGCTTGCGATTTTAGAAAGTTAATACACCTTAGCGTTATTGGCTTATCTATATAAACTTTCTATTTTGGAAAGTTAATGCCTACGTTCGCGAATAATACCCGGATTCGGATGACGATTTGCGTTTTTTCAATCTTTCTGATATACTAGCTTTACATCCGCGAGTGGTGAAATTGGTATACACGTATGCCTTAGGAGCATATGCCAATCGGCGTGCTGGTTCAAGTCCAGTCTCGCGGACCATATTTAGACGTCACAATGGAAATATTGCTCATTTGACGTTAGTGAAAAGCATCCCTATTTATAGGGGTGTTTTTCTTTGGGCCTTATAATTCTAATACGAAAGTGAGCAGTTTAGTAATGGGGTCTGTTTTATGTTCTGTTCGTTTTTGGCTCAGAATAACCCGCTCACCCGAAACTCACCCATAGACACCATCTACACACTTCGCTGATGCAGTAAGCAAAAAGATTCTTCAGTCGAATCGTCGTGGTCGTAATTTACTCCCCCCAACTTCCATACTGCGAGCAATACTACGAATAATCCTTTCTTTTATTTGTTCGGTCGTCATTTCTATCCATTTTAGGCATTTTTAATCGCGCCAAAACGGCGATCGCGGCGCGTATACTCAATTAGCGCTTGGTCGAAATCTTCCGCATTAAAGTCAGGAAACTTGGTTTCTGGAAAATAGAATTCGGCATAGGAATTCTGCCAGAGCAAGAAGTTACTTAGGCGCTGCTCGCCACTCGTACGAATCATAAAGTCCACATCTGGTAGATCCTGGTAGAGATACTTTGCGAAGTCTTGTTCAGTAAGCTCAGCGATCTCTTCTGGATTTTTCTCTGCAGCAATTCTTTTTACAGCATTAACAATCTCTGCGCGACCACCATAGTTAAGGCAAAAGTTCATAATGCCACCGGTATTTTCCTTAGTCTGATCGGCAATCCAATCTCTAGCTTCAATAACCTTCTTTGGAAGTGGTTCGTCTGCACCGCTAAAAATTACGCGAATGTTATTCTTCATGAAAGTTTTAAGCTCAAAACGACACATCTTTACAAAGATGTCCATAAGATGGCTTACTTCTTCTTCGCTACGTTTAAAATTCTCTGTAGAAAATACATAAAAGCTTATAACTTTTACGCCACGGTCAAAGATATGGTTGGCGAGCTTTTTGAGGTTTTTAAAGCCAGCATCGTGACCCTTCATGCGCGTCAAGCCACGCTCTTTCGCCCAACGGCCATTGCCATCAACAATAATTGCGACGTGCGTTGGAATTTTAACAAGTTGATTGTTAATAGAGATTGCTTTATCCATGTTCGGCATATTGTACAATAAAAACCCACCTTCGGATAGAGTATAATTCTAACCAAACTACCCCATATATTTTTTGTTATAATTTCCTTATGAGCCTGAGGTCTTTTATTAAGAGCAAATTCGCCAAAGAAACCAGCCCCGCAGAGGCCCAAGATTCCGCTTCCGAAGAACAGACCAACGAATGGGACTCTCTTGCCGAACTAGCCCAAAATCCTGAAGCAGATACTAATAGTCCTAGCTACCAGCGTAGGCTTCGCGAAAAAGGTCTAAACTCCAAGGGCAACTCAATTTTTGCCGACGAGCATATCGTAAACATGGGCATGGCGGACCTCGAGAAATATCTTGTCAAAGAAGACAAGGTTCCTAATTGGCAAGAACAGTATATATTTATTTCCGATGAGGATTTTGAAGAACTTCACGCAAGTCCAGTAGTCGAAGCCGGTCTCATGACCGACAAAAAGATCAACGAGGAGACCGCCATTCGTGCCATTTCCAACGGCGTTTTCTTTGATAAAGTCCAGAAACTACTCGATGGAGAGATTCCTTCCGTTTCGCAGATGACTAGCCGCGAAGTTAAGACTTATGATGGCACAATAGACGTCGATACGGTTTCAGTTACGCATTCCTGCATCGATTCACCTGCTCAGCTAATGCGCAGCCTAGACAAGCTGCAACAAGACGGCAAGCTAGAAGATTTAACCGAGACAGAAGTTAAGAGGATTCAGATTATTCGCGAAGCAACAGGTCCTGAAGCTTTCCGGAATTATTGCGAGGAAAATCCGCTAACAGATAAACTTGACGGTAAAGACATTCAACTAAATGGCAACGATATTCTGGCCTTCTTTGATCAGAGCGACGACGATTTTCTGACCGCACTCAACGAGAAAGGCTCTGTCGAAGGCGTTTCTCAGGCTGAACTCGCCAAGTTTATAGAAGACCATTCGGACTTATTTAACGATAAATTCTGCCTACCAGACAGAGCGCGCGAGCATATGTCCGAGTATTGCCGCGTTATTAATCATGATTTCATAAACAAGGTCATGGAGACCAACGAACCGCTCCTCGAAAAGACTAAGATTTCTCCAGAGCTACATTCCGCCCTTACCGAAGGCATGCCAGAAGATGCCACTAATCTAGATAAAGCTTTATTTACATATATCAAGCTTTGTAAATTACTGAGTTATGACGGCCGTTATATGGCCGGTTATGGCGAAGAAAACCTAGGCGCTATCCATAAAGACATTAGCTATATCGAGCAAATTACGCCAGAAAACAACCGCGCAGTTTGCTATGAGCTAACCATGATTCTTGGCAAAATGCTCAATGAATACGGAATTAATTTTGAGGTTAGCTATTTCGACAGCACCGGCCATAAGCTCGGGAATGGTGAATATGGCTCAGGCCACGCCAATCTTCGCTTCCGCTGCGATGATATGATTGTTGGCGCAGACACCGTAAAGGAAGTTTACCGAAGCGACCTTACTGCAGCAAAAGTCGGCGCTCCGCTTAGTGGTCTAAAGCTCATGACTGACAACGAAGAAACTAGAGCGCGTTTCGACGAATCTTACCAGAAGATGTATGACCTTATTAATCAGCAAGAAACAGAAGCCGGCAATCCTGAAGCCGAAAAACAACGCCGCATTAGCGAGGCATTAAATGAATATGCTGAGTCCAACGGTGGCTTTGAGAAGATTAGCCTACAAGAAAAGAAACAGACCTTGCTAAACATCCTTGAGCAGAATGGCCTAAAAGATCTCGATGTTTCTGTGCGCCTCTACCAGCTATTCAATTCGATGTTTAGCAAAGAATACGATATGCAGCAGGCTAACATTTCGGTTGTAAGGCGAGACATCTACGATGATGAGGGCGAGAATGTTATAGATATTGCAGTAGAGACTGTCCTATCTTTCAACGATACTAGTTTCGATGCCAACCCAGAAAATACCGAGCATTTCTACGTCACAAATAAATCCGAAGTTTTAAAGGCGGAATCCGGAGAACTACAGGAAGTCTTTGATGGCGAGCAACTCACAATTGTTTCTGGAATGCATCTACGCCCAGTACCAAATATTAACTTCCCATCAAGCGTTAATTCGAGGAATGCATAATGAACAACCAAGAAATACCACAAATCCAAGTCGAGTTAAGAGATAAGGCACAAAATCTCGCAAAGAATTACGACGAAACGTCAAACGAATTCAAGAAATACAACGCGATTGCAAAAATCCTGAACGAATCTAACTGCTTCTCATATATTCCAATGGAGCGAGCCTACGCCATGCTCCGAGATTTAGGAGTCGAAGAGGACAAGTTTGGCGAAGTTTACGGCCAATTAGTCTAGCATCAAAAACCCACCAGCGTTAACTGGTGGATTTTTATATTACTTAAAGAAGCTCTTTAGGAACTTATTCATGAGGTTTCTACCAACGGCGCTACTTGCGCTACCGACCATGTTGCCAACGGCGCGGTCAGCATATTTCTCTAGCTTGCTCTGTGGAACCTTCGTAGTCTTGGTTGTCTTAGCTGGAGCAGTCTGTTGTTGCTGCAGAACAGCCTGGTTTGCCGCCTGATTCTCGCGAAGCTTTGCATTAAAGGCTTCGATATTACGCCTTTGGATATCTTCAGGGCTTTCACCCTTGTATTGAACCGGCTGTTCAATAATACCTTCACTAATCGCCTGCTCGGCAAGCTCAGCCTTCATTCTTTGAATACGCTCGAAGGCAGAATCTGGATCAATGGCAGTATCGTACTTGCCAACGAATGGACTCTCATTGATAATCTTCTGGCGTGCGATACCATCGATTACACCCATCTGACTCTGTGGAGGCAAGATCGTTGCCTTCTCGACAATATTTGGCGCGCCCTTTGCATCCTGGAAGGAGACCAAAGCTTCGCCTGTACCAAGAGCGAGAATAGCCTCGGCGGTATCGAATTCTGGATTCGTACGGAAGGAATCTGCGCTAGCCTTAACAATCTTTTGCTCGGCTGGAGTATAGGCACGGAGCGTATGCTGGACACGATTACCAAGCTGGGACATAATTTCATCCGGAATGTCTGTTGGACGCTGAGAAATGAAGTATAGGCCAATACCATGAGAACGGATAAGTTTTACAACCTGAGTAATCCTCTTGAGGCGATAAGTAGGCATACCATTGAATAGCAAGTGAGCCTCATCGAAGAAGAAGACCATCTTTGGCTTATCTAGATCACCAACTTCATTCGTCTGACTAAATAGGCTGGTTAGGAGCCACAATAGGAAGCTTGCGTATAGATCTGGGCTTTCGAATAGCTTAACTGCGTGGAGCGTATTAATTACGCCACGACCATCTTTATCTACAGCAAAGAAATCGTTAATATCTAGGGCCGGCTCGCCAAAGAACTTGTCTGCACCCTGCTTTTCTAAGGTCAGGAGGCTACGCTGAATAACGCCAATACTCTGAGTTGTTATATTGCCATACTTAGTTACATATTTGTCCTTATTTTCGGCGACATAAGCAAGAACTGCGCGCAAATCCTCAAGATTAATTAACGGAAGCTGTTCATCCTCTGCAACTTCGAAAGCGATGGCGAGATTGCCTTCCTGAGCTTCTGTTAGGCCAAGCATCATACTAAGGATTTCTGGACCAACTTGCTCAACGTTAGCGCGGACTGGATGACCATTCTCGCCATAGATATCCCAGAATCTTACTGGGAAGGATTTTGGCTCGAAATCTGGAATATTAAGAGCATCGAGGCGCTCTTGGATATTCTCGTTAACCTCACCCATCATGGCCGTACCGGCAAGATCGCCCTTTACGTCAGCCAAGAATACTGGTACGCCAGCATCCGAAAAGCTCTCGGCCATAACCTTCAAAGTAATAGTTTTACCAGAGCCGCTTGCACCCGTAATTAGCCCGTGGCGGTTTGCCATTTTAGGCAGGATAAAGAGCTCTTTGTCGCCGCTTTTGCCTACCAAAATCTTGTCATTCAATAGCATTTTTCTACCTCAATTAATAACTATATTGTAGCACAAGGGGCCGCTACAACCTTTTGCGTCCTGGCCCAAATCTCACATATGGGCTTTAGCTTGCGATTTTTGCAAGTTAATACACCTTAGCTTTATTAGCTTATCTGGATTAGCTTGCAGATTTTGCAAGTTAATGGCTACATTAGCAAAATATTAGTTTCTATTGCGCATACACCAAAGCAAGCGCCTAACTATTGACTTTTTTAAGCTTTAGCTGTATAATATATTAATTGCACATTACTAAGGGGGTCGTTATATGCCGGAAAAGAGTGTTAAGATTCATGATTATCTCTCTCTGCGCCATCATGAGCAAACAGACTTCGTATGTCTCAGTATCAATCTCTTCGGAGATAATGGATGTCGCCTTGCAGAAGAGTGCGTAAAAGCACTCAAAAAGTATGCTACAGAGAATAATCGCCACGGAACACTTGCGATTAGCTATCCATATAGCAATACGACAGTCAACAACTTCTTTACTGGAAGATGCTGCATCGTTCTTGGAGAAGTCTACGAAACAATCGCGCTTCAGTGTTCAAACAACAACTGCGTCGTAATCTCAAGTAAACATCTTTCCGCTGGCAAGAGAATCCAATTGTAACGAAATTCCCGCAGTTTTACGCTGCGGGTTTTTCATGCTTATTTTGCTAAGTATTCTTGTACGCTAGTTACAACTTCGGCGCCGTCTGCCACGGCTGTAGTTAGCTGTCTTAGGCGCTTCTCGCGAAGATCGCCAGCAACAAATACACCCTCAACACTAGTTTCGAAGTTTTCATGGCACTTAATATATCCGTCTTCAGTAGTCTTGAGGTTTGGATTTAGCGCTGCGCCCTGCGGCACAGAACCGACAGCCTCAAAGACACCAGACAGCTCAAGCGTGCGCTTCTTGCCATCCTGCAATACCTCTAGGCCTTCTAGCTTCTTCTCGCCAAGCATGCGCTCTGGAGTAGTATTTAGCAAGAATTCGACATTATCAAGTTTTTCTAGCTTCTCGACAGCCGATTTACTGCCACGAAATTCGTCACGACGATGAATCAAGTAGACCTTTTTACAAATGTCTGCAAGATAGAGCGCGTCATAAAGTGCGGTATTGCCGCCACCAATTACGGCCACATCTTTACCTTCGAAGAATTTACCATCGCAGGTCGCGCAGAACGAAACACCCTTACCTATAAGCTCAGCTTCGCCAGGAATTTGCAGATGGCGCGAAGCGGTACCGCAAGCAAGAACTACTGCCTTTGCAGAATATATCTCTTCGCCCTTTAGCTCGAATACATCTTCTTTTTTGCTAAAGCACAAAACTTCGTCAAAAACGATTTCTGCACCAAGCTCCTCAGCTTGCGCCTGAAGTCTATCCGAGAATTCCGCGCCAGAAACATGCGGCATACCTGGATAGTTATCTATCTTTGAAGAGTTTACAATCTGGCCACCACAAACAAGCTTCTCAAAGACTACGGTCTTTAAGCCCGCGCGAACAGCATAGATCGCGGCCGAAAGGCCAGCTGGTCCGCCGCCGATAATTGCAAGGTCGTAAATATCGTTATTCATTCTTTAGATCCAAGATATCCTGTTTCTTGCAAAGCCCAATTATGCGGTTCACTTCTTTACCATCGCGGAATAGAACAATGCATGGAATCGATACGACTTCGTTTTCCATAGCCAAGTCTTTTTCTTCATCGATATCTACCTGGTAAACAGTATTAGACTCAGCGATTTCGCGCAAGATTGGTTCCATCTTTTGGCAAGGGCCACACCATTCAGCAGAAAAATCTACAAAGACTTCGCCTTCGCTCTCGGAAACGAGTTTATCAAATTCAAAACAATCAATTTTCTTTAGCATGATTATTCAATCGTAATATTCTTAACTTCGTTAGCCTTAATTTCTTCGGCTGGCTTAGCGATAGTTAGATTCAAGACACCATTCTTATACTTTGCCTTGATATCTTCTTGCTTAATATCTTCACCGACGAACCAGCTACGGCTATTGGTACCAACATAGCGCTCACTGCGGATTAGCTTATGCTCTTCTTCGTCTTCTTCCTTAAACTCAGACTTTTTCTCGGCAGAAACTGTTAGGACGCCCTGTTCTAGGGTAACCTTAATATTTTCTTTTTCGTAGCCAGGAAGATCAATTGCTAGTTTGTACGCATTCTTTGTCTCTTTGATATCTGTGCGCATTACAGCAAGCTTGCCAACATGGCGACCAAAGCGACTTGGTGTCAAATCGTGGCGCTCAAAGAAGTCGCCATCAAATACGTCTTCAAATAGGTTACTTACACTTGGATATAGCATTTTATATTCCTTTCTTTATTAGTTGCGCTTAAGTATTAATTATCCGTATTATTAACCCTTTCGGTTGGGTCTACCGAATCTATGATGTCTTCCACATTTGGGACTTGTGGTACTTCTGGAATTTCAATCACAGGCGTTTCGCTAGATAAACTAATCGTCTTAGCTTTCTCGACGATCTCGGCCTTTCGCTCGGAGTAGATAGCGATCTCGTATAGTTTCGAATAAGTCGTATTGGTTTTCAAACGAGCAATATGTGAATTGTCTAGAAGATAAATATAAGTCCTACCACTGCCTGCAGACGTAATAAATGTTTCGATTTTATCGCCTTCGCAGATATCAAACGACTTAGTATCGTCCGCACTATTATTTACATAAACATTCAATTCTTCGCAGTCCAAGGAAGTAATTGGGATCTTTATAGTAGAACTATCATAATTCTGTTTTAGTTTCGAAATAACATGCGCGGTATTAAGTGGAATTTCGATGCCGTTACTATGAGATTCAATCTTATTAATACCCTCGCGCCACATTGGCCCAAGGATTACAAAAAAGACAACACCAATAATTATTCCAGGAACAAGCAGTATAATTCCGAACATTATCGCAAAGACAGTAAGCGCTTTTTTGGCCTTATCTTGGTCCATTTTTATAGGAGAACCCGCATTAAACGGCGTCCTAGAATTAAACGATGGACTAGTTGGATCAATTGTGTAGTCTTGCATATACTTATATATTAGCACTATTTTTTCTTTATATCTTGGCGCATAAAAACCCAAATTTTAAGCGCGAAAATGCTTGCGTTTTTTAAATTGATTCTGCTATAATTGTTACGTGGAGAGTTGAGAGACAAACAAACACAAAACAAAAACGAGGTATACACAATGTCAATTGACATCGAAAAAATTGAAGGTAGCGTAGAAATCGAAGTACGCAGCCTTTAGAACAAGAATAAGGTCATCTGGGAGGTTGACCTTATTTTTTTATTTCAATTATTTTTGATAGATTTTGATATGCGCTGCGGCGTATTTTCTATCGCTAAGTAGCTCTAGGTCATCAAAAACTGGCGGTTCTGGCGAAGCTGGATGAGACAAAACTAGATAACCGGAATCTGATAGGTATCCACTAGCGATTTTGAGGCATAGCTCGTATTGTGGGTTATCATAAGGAGGATCCATAAAAATTAGATCGTATTTACCACTTGGCTCGCCAACCACATTGCCGTTTTCGATCTTCAGTAGACTCAGATTCTGTTTGATAGTACGTTTCGCTTCAGAACTCTTATCTACAAAATCTACACTCCCAGCACCAAGAGACAAAGCCTCAATACCCAAAGCACCGCTGCCCGCAAACATATCCAGCACGCGCGTGCCTGGAATTTCGTCGCGTAGACGGTTAAATATCGCCATACGCTCGCGGTCGCCCATTGGCTGAGTTAGCTCACTTTTTGGCGTATCGATTAGCCTACCGCCAAATTCGCCAGAAATAATGCGGATTTTCTTGCTATTTTTCATGCTTTGCCTTTTTCTTACTATCCATCTGGCTATACAGTATCAGACCAGATTCTTCGATACAGCTCGCCCAGTTCAAAGCCACGCAGCGAATTATTTCAGGAATCAAAATCTGATAGGTTTCCATGGCAAGTTCAGTCGTCCAGCCATCCTTCAGGAAACGTTCATACATCTTGAGATTGTTTACGCGCTCGAGAGATTTATAGAAAACCTTTTCGTAATCAATATGCGAGAATTCCTTGCGGGACATATGAGGCGTAATTCGTTTCTTTGGAAGCAAGGCAATAGTCTGCGCTACGCCATACTCAAAGGCGATATGCTTTGTCATAATGCCGCCAGCACCCCAATAGAGCCAGTTATTCCTAGCCGCCTGAGCCAAGTTATCTCCGCGCATAATACCTTTAATTTTGACGCCAAAAAGCTTCTTGTAGTCTTTTTCCTGCATCAATTCATCGACGCGCTCGCGATAAGGATAGTGATGCGCAGGCGTTAAACCATCAGTAATTGCGTGAGCCATCCAAGCCGCCTCAAAAGCTGCGCGTTCGTGATTCCTTTCGCGCAAAGCCTTAGTTAAGTTATAGTGATGATCGCGAATATATCCGATCAACACGCCGTCATCTTCGCCTGGAATAATAAAATGTTCTGGCTCGTCGACGCCTGGGGATTTACGTTTTAGGCCATCCGGGCCTTGCATACCTTCAAAGGCAAGGATTTCCTGCGTGCTCGGAAAAGCACGCGCCACATCAACGTTTCGCGAAATCATGCGACGAGCAACTTCATCTATACGCTGGTGCGTACCGATTAGCTCGCCAGAATGTTTTGAATTTTTTCTTACTCCAAGAGATGAATACATATTCGTCTTTAATTAAGCGTGGTTAAACGCTGATATTTTTTAACTTCAGCATTTAGCTCCTTATATTCTAGCAAATTATAGCCCTGTTTCAAAAAGTCGTCTACGAGCCTCTCGGCTTTATGGACTAGCTTCGTATCCGTAACTGAAGCAATACGAAGATCTAGCGCGCCATGCTGCAATGCACCGTAAATTTCGCCTGGACCACGGAGTTTAAGGTCAACCTCGGCAAGATAGAAGCCATCCTGAGATTTCTCGATTTCGCGAAGCCTTCTTGACGGGGCATCAGAGCTAGAATTAACCAAATAACAATAGCTTGCGTCACTGCCGCGACCGACGCGACCACGGAGCTGATGAAGCTGCGAGAGACCATATTGATCCGCATCAACAATCACCATAACAGTAGCATTTGGGACGTTCACGCCAACCTCAACAACAGTCGTACTTACCAAGATATCTATCTGACCCGCCGAGAAACGCTTCATGATATCGTCCTTTTCGGCTGGTTTCATTTTACCGTGCAGCAATCCAACATGGTAATCTGGAAACATTTTGGCAATCTTCTGACATTCGCGCTTTACGGACGCAAGCTCACTCTTACCATCGTCATCAATCTTTTTGCAGATATAGTAAACCTGATGATGATTCTCGAGCTCTGGCTTGATTTTCTCCCACATTTGCTTAGTAGAATTTGGCGAGATAATCTTGCTCGTGATGGCCTGGCGACCTGCCGGAAGCTCATCAAGAATAGAAACGCTAAGGTCGCCAAAAATAGTCAGCTGCAAAGAGCGCGGGATCGGCGTTGCGGTCATAGACAATAGATGTGGCATTGTATGAGCTTTGCTCAGAAGCTTCTGACGCTGAGCAACACCGAAGCGATGTTGTTCATCAATAATTGCAAGGCCTAGATTATGAAACTTTGTGTCGTCCGTAATTAGCGCATGAGTACCAACCACCAAATCCACTTCTCCGCTCGCGATATGTTTCTTGAGTTCGGTTTTATGCTTAGTAGAGCCAGTAAGCAAGGCAATACTTAACTTATCTCCAAATAGCTCAGACAAAGATTCGGCGTGCTGAGCTGCCAAAACCTCTGTTGGCGCCATAATCGCCGTCTGCATACCAGCCCTTGCCGCAACAAAACCAGAAAGCGCAGCAACCATGGTTTTACCAGAACCAACATCACCCTGAAGCAAACGGTTCATTGGGATATCTTTTTCCATATCCTGTATAATCTCCCAAACCGCCCTTCTCTGAGCATTTGTAAGACTAAACGGCAAAGATTTGATCAGTTTCTGGAGCGCAGGAAGATCGCATTTAATTGGTGTAGTTCTAAGTTGCTGGTTTGCCTCGCGATTTAGCCTAGAAGCTAACAAAAGACTAAATAATTCCTCGGTAGCCAGATAATTCCTGCCCTCCGTAGCGTCATCTATATTCTCTGGAAAATGCACCGACAAAAGCGCATCCGCCCTGCCTTCAAAGTTTGGGATCATATCTGGAGTCAAAGCAATCTGATTCTGGATATTCTTGATAAACTTGCGGAAATCATTAGTTTTAACCGTGCCGCGCGCTGGATAGATTGGCTGGAGACCATTTTCTGCGCCTTTATCAATATCTCCAGAAGCTTCAGCTGATGGATTCATGAGCTGGAAGCGACCGTAAGAAAACTCTAGCTTGCCGCTAAAATAATATTCCTTATTCGTAGCTAGCTGCTTTGCGCGATATGGCTGGTTGAACCAGATAGCACGAACTGCACCCGTAGAATCGCGTAGCGTGGCCTCGGTTAGGCTTAGCCCACGACGCTTGCGGCTCGTAGAAATAGCATCTACGCGCGCTTTAATCGCAACTTGGCCAGGTTTTAGATCTTTGATACTCTGCGCTTCCTGAAAATCTTGGTATGTCCTCGGTAGATGATAGACCAAATCTCGGAGCGTAAAAATGCCAGCATGGTTTAATACTTCGCTAGTTTTTGGCCCTACACCCTTTACGTCTTCAATTGGCGAGGCAAGGTCCATTATTTTTCGCTCGGTTTAGTTGGCGCGTTGGCGGCTCGCCATTTTGCAATTTCGCCATGGTTCCCAGATAGCAAGATTTCTGGTACTTTCATACCACGAAAATCTTCTGGGCGTGTATATTGCGGATACTCGAAGTTATCTCCGTCGCTAAAGCTCTCGATCTCAGCCGAAGTTTCACCGCCAAGAACACCAGGGATAAGACGCACGATACTATCCACCATAGCCATGGTGGGAATTTCGCCACCAGTAAGAATAAACTTACCGAGAGAAACCTGGTAATCCACGAGCGTCAAAATGCGCTCATCATATCCTTCGTAATGTGGACAAATAATAATAAAGTCGTCACCAGAAGTAGCAAATTCTGAAGCGCGTTTCTGATCCCAGATTGGACCTTTTGGCGTCATAAGGACTACCTTTGCGTTTGGCAACTCTTCTTTGGCTTTTTCAACAGCAGCAAAAATTGGCTCTGGCTTCAAAAGCATACCGTCACCACCGCCATAAGGCGTATCGTCGACTTGCTTGCGAGGACCTAAGCCAAATTCCCTTAGGTCAATAGTCTCGAAGCTAGCCAAGCCTCTATCTTGGGCCTTCCAAAGCATCGACTGGCCAAAAACCTTGTCGAACATCTCTGGAAATAGCGTAATAATCTTGAATTTCATATTAGTTCTTTGCAACTTTTACCATTGCGGTACGCACAATGTGACCTTCGTAATAATAACCAGGCTGCAAAACTTCAGCGATAGTTTCTTCGTCGCCATCGCCTTCCACCATAACAGCGTTATGTAGATCTGGGTTAAACTCTTCGCCAGCTGCTGGTTCAATCTTTTCTAGAGACAAACTCTTGAGGGTCTTTTCGAAGTTCTTTGCTAGTGGACCCATAACTTCTGGCTGAGCCTTAATAGCGCGGTCAATATCATCAAGAAGCGGCAAAACCTTAGCAATCGTAGATTGTTTAATAACTTCGCCATATTGCTCGCGTTGAACTTCGGTCTGACGGCGGTAGTTTTCAAAATCTGCGCGCGTGCGCTGAAGATCGTTAGTTAGCTCGGTAATTTTTGCCTGTTCTGGAGATTCTACAACTTCTGGCTGAGCTTCTTCAACAACTTCAGGAGCTTCCTGAACCTGTTCTTCGTTTTCTAGATCTTGTTTAACTTTCTTATCTTTCATAGCAAAATATCCTCCAACATTATTCCAGCATTACGAACTAGCGACATTACACGGCGATAAGACTGCCTGGTTGGTCCAAGAACGCCAATATAGCTCCTGTCTGAGAAAGGCGAGCGAAAACGCGAAACAATCAAGGAAACATTAGAAGTCTTACCGATAGGATTTTCCGTACCGATATACACATTAATAGCTTCGTTTGGCGAGACCTCGCGTAACCATGGCTTGATATTGTCTAGAAGCTTAGCTACGGCCTGAACCTGGTTTGCCTGAGAAAACTCTGGCTGAGAAAATAGATTGCCAAAACCAGAGATATATAGCTGATCACCAACGGTTGCAAGACCAAGGTTGCCGGTAAGATCTACTAGACTATCTACGGCGCTGCGAATCGCATAGTCTGCACGGGTCTGAGCCTGAATACGAGTCGCAAGAGCTTTAGTCGTTCTATCTTTTGGCATTTCTGGCTCTTCTTTTTCGGCGGCACTCTTGTTCTCCATCTTTTCCTGGAGCTGATTGACATAAAGCCTATAGCCAGCATCAGTAGGAACACGACCAGCAGAAGTATGCGGCTGTTTAATAAGACCCATTTCCTCGAGCTTTACCATTTCGGCGCGAATTGTCGCTGAAGAGACGTCAAAAAGTTTTGCGAGAGTAACACTACCAACAGGGGTGGCTAGCTCAGCGTATTCTTCAATAATTGCAAATAGAATTTCTCTTTGACGATCTGTCATAAGCTTATTTTATGCCTTTTAGCACTCTTTGGCAAGGTTTGCTAATGGCGCCTCTCCGTATAAAAACTAGCCCCATTTGGAGCTAGTTTGTTTAGTTTTATTCCTTTGGAATCTTGAAGTAACTGCCGTTATTTAAGTAATTTGGCAAGGTATCCGAATCCTGATCGTCGAGCTCGTCTTCGAATGAATAACCATCCGGAGATTCACCATCCGTACCGAATATATCGTAATCATAATCTGGGTCAACGGTTATTAGTAAACCATCGCGAGCATATAGATTATTTTCAGCTGGACAGAGATAGATTTGTGTGCCGGAATTATTAAATACGCGTCTCTGACCATCAGATTCATAGCCAATGAAGTATGGACCATGTTCAATAGCAAAGACCTTCTTGCTGCCATTAACCTTTTCGGAGTTATTGGCGCTCATGTCTATAATGCGATAACCACCAGAGCGACTTGCGACAATATACTTACCATAAACCCACTTCATATCTTTGTAGGTATCGCTCTCTATATCCGTGTAGATTGCATCATAGTTAGCATCAACGACATATCTGTTATCCGCAATTGAGAAGATTGCATTTAGGCCAGCATCAAGGTCGAGCACAAGATATGTTTTCTCGCCCCAAACAAATGGCAAGACAGAATAGTAGTCGGTATTATCAATCGCCGTAACAGTCTTTTCTTTCGACTCGAGATCATAGATATAATATGCGCCATCACGAAGAATAATGCGACCATCCGAAAGCTCTGCAATCTTGCCACATTTTGCAGTCTCGCACTGATAGCCCTCAACCTGAGCGTATTGCTGCTCTTTCTTCTCTTTTTCTTCTGGAACGTAAGTCGTTGGGCGCCTTAGAGCATTAAGAAGAACTAGGACGAATACAAGCGTAGCGACAGCCAAAGCAACGCAAATAATAGCAACTATTACGTAAACCGTGGTCTTTTTGGCTTTTTCGGCGCGCAGACGAGCCTCCTCCATCGCGCGGATTCTTGCATTATATTCTTCGATACGACGAAGCTCTTCGTTGGCTTTTTCGCGTTCGGATTCGACAAGACTTTTTGCGCGCAAATTCTCAACCTCGACGCTTTGAGCTTTCGTCATAGGAGATAGAACGTCCTGATCGGCCGTCATTTCGACGCCGTCGCGCGTTACTTTGCTTTCGTCTTTACCCCCAAGAAAAGGAAATTTCGGCAACGCTTTCCCACCATTCGCATTCTGATTATCCATATGATACAATTTTAACATTAAAAATTATGGAACAGAATATCGAAATCATCAAAGAATGGCTCGGCACAGGTAGTATCAATATCTTTGGCATGCCATTTTCGGGAAAAGACACCATTGGCGCTCGCCTCGCCGAAACCTTTGGTGGTAAACTACTTAGCTCCGGCTCCATCCTACGCGACGCTCAGGAGAGAGACGAAAAGCTACGCGAAGAAATGAACTCTGGCGCTCTTGCTAGCACAGACAAATTCCGCACTATCGTTTTGCCATATTTCGCAAACGAAGATTTGAAGGAATTTCCTTTGATTCTTAGTAGTGTTGGTCGCTGGGAAGGCGAAGAACGTCCTGTTATGGAAGCCGCAGCAAACGCTGGACATCCTATCAAGGCGGCGATCCTCCTCAATATCTCTCGCGAAGAGATGGAAAAGCGCCGCAAACTCGCGCTCGAGAGTCTAGATCGTGGCGCTCGTGGTGATGATCTTAACGAAGAGGCACTCGAGCTTCGCATTAAGGAATTCAACGAGAAGACTCTTCCAGTTCTTGAAGTTTACAAGAACGAAGGCTTGCTCGTAGAGGTTGACGCCAAGGAAAGCCGCGACGAAGTATTCCAGAATACTATCGAAGCACTACTTAAAGTTTGTAAATAACATTAAAAATAGAGCCGGTTCATCCAGCTCTATTTTTTTAGCTATCTCTTTTTAGTAATACCGTAAAGGCTTCGCTTGGAATATCTACTTTGCCAAAGCGCTTCATACGAGCTTTACCGCGTTTCTGCTTCTCGGTCAGCTTTGCTTTACGATCACGGTCACCAGTATGAATCTTTACCGTGACATCCTTGCGATATGCGCCAAGCGTTTCGCGGGCGATAATCCTTGCACCAATTGCAGCCTGAAGTGCCACCTCGAAGTTCTGACGCGGAATAACTTCCTTTAGCTTCTTTGTAACCGTACGGCCGATTGCGTCAGCTTCACTGCGGTGAGCCATAACAGACAAGGCATCAATCTTTTCGCCAGCAACCAAGACATCTACACGAACCAAATCTTCCGCCTTATATCCACCAAGCTCATAATTAAAGCTAGCATAGCCAGATGTAGAAGACTTAAGCTGATCATAGAAATCTGTAAGAAGGTTCGCCATTGGAGCCTCAAAGTCAATAACAGCACGAGTATCAATATATGAGATGTTTTTCTGGATACCACGTTTACCAATAATAAGCTCAAGGATGGCGCCGATATATTCCTTTGGCGTAATAATTTCACCCTTCGCCCATGGCTCACGAATCTCTTCAACAAAGGTTACATCTGGCAAATCCGAGGCGCTACGTATATCCAGTTCTTCGCCACTAGTTAGTAAGACATGGTAGTCTGTCGATGGATTCGTAACGATAAGATCGAGCTTGAACTCACGCTCGAGGCGTTCGCGAATGATATCCATATGAAGGAGACCAAGGAAGCCGATACGAAGACCAAAGCCAAGCACTGGAGAGTTTTCTGGTTCATATTGCAAGGCAGAATCTGCCAAAGATAGCTTTTCTAGTGCATCTTTAAGATCTTTATACTGGTCATTAGAAACTGGAAAGAAGCCAGCATAGACAAATGGACGAACGTTTTTGTAGCCCGGCAAAGCTTTTGTAGCTGGATTCTTTGTAAGTGTTACCGTATCACCAACCTTTGCTTCGCGAGTTGCTTTGAGATTCGTTACGATATATCCAATTTCGCCCGGTTCGAGAGTCTGGCGCGGAGACATCTTCGGATTCAAGATACCAACTTCAAGCGCAATATCCTTGGAGCCAGTTGCCATCATCGTGATATTAGAATTCTTTGGCAAGCTGCCGCCAAACATACGAACATAAAGCACAACACCGCGGTAATCGTCGAAATAAGAGTCGAAGATAAGAGCCTTAGTCTCATTACCTTCTTCGAGCTTTGGCGCCGGGACACGATCAATAATTGCATCAAGAACCTCGTCGACATGTTCGCCAGTCTTTGCGGAGACCTTAATAATCTCAGATTCGTCACAGCCAAGAAGATTCATAATCTCGGCAGAAACACGAGGAACGTCGCTAGCAGGAAGATCAATTTTGTTAATAACAGGAATAATCGTCAAATCCTGCTCGAGCGCAAGATAAACGTTTGCAAGAGTCTGCGCCTGAATACCCTGCGTAGCGTCAACGACAAGAATAGCGCCCTCTACTGCCTGAAGCGAGCGGGAAACCTCATAAGAAAAATCCACGTGACCTGGCGTGTCGATAAGATTCAAAGAATAGCCTTTGTATTGCATGCAAACAGGAGTCAACTTGATAGTGATACCCTTTTCGCGCTCAAGCTCCATGCTATCTAGTAGCTGAGATTTCATTTCGCGCTTAGCAACAGTGCCCGTTATTTCGAGCATTCTATCAGCCAAAGTCGACTTGCCGTGGTCAATATGCGCAATAATACAAAAATTGCGGATTTTATCTATATTCACAAGCTAATTTTACCATATTTTCAAGGGGTACGCCATTGACTTTTATGCTATTTATGGCGTAGCGATTTTATTGTTTCAATAGCTCAAAAACACAAATAATCAGTGCAGCAAATACTAAATACCAGCCAAGGACTTTCGTATCGTTCTTTTTGGCGAAATACATCTTCGTAACAGCCAATACATAAAGCGCCGCAATAAAGGCCATACCAAACGCCAAGCTACACTGGCCAAAGTCCGAAGACAAGAAGTTTAGCGCATTAGGATTCGTGAAGCTAGCAATCGAGATCGCAATAAGACTCGGGATACTAGCTAGATAACTATACTTTAGAGAGTTTTTCGTATCTAGGCCCACAATTTTTGAGCTGATAAAACTTAGTCCAAAGCGCGAAAAGCCAGGAACGAGTGCAAAGAGATTTACAATCCCAATGCACAAAGCATCAGTAATCTTTAGCTCCTCGTAGCTCTTCACTTTCTTCATGGACGGGAGCTTATTAAACTTAATAAGGAATACACCAGTAACAGCAAAGGCTGCCGCGATAATCCAAAAACCAGACAAGAGCTCGCTGGAAGCGATCGATTTCTGTAAAAATACAGCCAAAAGTGCGACTGGTAGCCCAGAGACTAGAACGTTCAAAATAGTTTTCTTCTTTTTAAAGATTCCTTTTAGCTCTTTCCTAAAGAAGATAAGGCTAGCCAGCAGAATTGCCAGACTCGTAAAGCCATACAAAAAGCTAACCCGATAAGCTTCTTCGCTCAAAATCTCTTGAAACAGCCTAGTATGACCAGTACTGGAGATTGGCAAAAATTCCGTAATACCACGAACCAAACCAAGCCAAAAAGCTCGATGGAACCACATTATTTTTCGTACCTTCCAGTATGTTTGCGGTTATCGTAAATCGAGGTAGGAATGCCCTTGGCATGAATATTGTTTACAACAATATCATTATTCTTAGTAATAACATTCGAGATGTCTTCAGAATGAGCACGCTCGCTGATCTCAGAAATCTCTGCCTTACTATAGCCAAATTCCTTTAGCCAAGACCGAAGTTTCTCTTCTGCTTCGTCGTGCGTATAGGCATTGTTGAACAAATACTGATAGGATTTGTTTTCGTGATTCTTCTCGAGGAAGATTCTACTAATAATCTTGTAGCCGGCCGGCAAAGCATTACTATCTGTAACTTCACTAGGATTACCATATTCGTTTACTGCCAAAATATAGCGCGAAACAATCTCGGAGTTCTCGAACTTAAACTGACCCTTCTCGTTCTGAATTGGGAAGACGACTAGCTTTACCTTGTATCTATTAAAGAAGTTAGAATTGACCTGATTTTCAAAGGATTGAGCACAAACTTCGCAACCCGGATCAAAGATATCGATAGCCGTAGGCGCATTGCTTGGTGCCATATAGCTCATATCTACGCCCGTTAGGTCAAACTGTTCAGTATCCCAAGAGCGGAATCTATCCGGCAATGCACCAAAGATTTCACCCCAGTCAGCAAACCAGAGGCCAATAGCCTCGATTGGATTACTTGCTTCGGTGCCACTATCAATGCTACAAGCTTCGGAGCTTAGCGAGCATGCGGAAGGTTGACGAACATTGCAGCTACCGAGAGTCCAGAGAGCCATACCAGCCTTAATCCCCTCAGCAAGCGACCAAACCGTAACCAGCACAATCAAGACAGAGACCACCTCAATTGCGACAGAAAGCGGCTTTACAGCCTTTGGATGCTTGATAACAACCTTACGAAGAAGCGAGTTTTTTACGTCATCCTTAAAGTTCGTATCGCATTTCTGAAAGGTAATATGTTTTGTAAAACAGCTGGTAGATTTTTTGAAAACCTTCCAATACTTGCGGCCGATATCTCTCTTGAATATCGACAAAAAGGCTACAAAAATACCAACAATAGCCAAAATAATAAATGCTGCAATGCAGACCATTAACCCAACATCCTTTCTAGAGTCTTAAGGACCTTATCCACGTCAGCTTCGCGAACATGGTAGCCCAATGAGAAGCGAATTAGCGGCGGAACATTAAGCACCTGCCCAAGATAATAATGAACGCAGAAATAACCCGTGCGAGCCATAATACCCTCGTCAGATAATGCTTCGCCTACAAGATGAGAATCTAGGCCATCAATGTAGAAACTAAAGGTTGGCGAAGCAGTCTTGTTTAATAGGTGAACGCGTGGCTGATTCTTCAAGAATTCAAAGATACGATCGCAGTTATCATGAAGCTGCTGTTTATCTTTCTTGGATAGCTTTTCGAGCCAAGTAAGAGCAGCGTCAAAGGCAATAATCTCGCCCCAGGCCTGAAGACCAGCTTCGAAAATCGTATGAACATTATCTGGATTCTTTGCGGACAGGAACATTTCGTCACGATGAACGTCGTCGACCATGCCGCCACCAACAAAGCGCGTATCGAGCTTTGGAACTAAATCACGGCGAGCAACGATTACGCCAAGTGAAGCAGCATACATCTTATGTGCAGAAGTACATAGCGCGTCGACCTCGGTCTTATGAAGTAGTTCAGAGTTGTGAGCAAATGCCTGAGCGGCATCAAGAATAATCACGCCGCCAGCCTTGTGAACAGCTTTTGTAAGCTCTTTTAGATTTACGAGTTCCCTACCATCAATATTAGACACGGCATTTACGACAACAAGCGCCTTCGTGAAGTCGTATTTCGTAATATCAATAGATCCATCCTCTTCACGTTTCATAATCTCGCGCGGCATATCGTTGTGCTCAGCGAAAGACATAGTCGGCAAAAATACCGAGTTATGCTCAATCTCGGACGTCATAACCTTCTCGAATAGCTCTGGTCTAATCTGATTCAAGATCAGGTTAATGCCATAGGTAGTATTGAGCGTAAAGGACGTAAAGTATTCCTTATTCTTTAGCCCCAAAAATTTTAAAGCATGAAGGCGCGCGCCCTCAACGATCTCGTCCGTGCGCTTGCCCCAAGCGTATTTTACACGTTCGCCACAAGAATTATGCTCAGTATAATAACGATTTAATGCGTCAATAACAGGTCGTGGACGGAGAGACTGACAAGCAGCATCAAAATAAACATCACCGTCTTTTAAGTAGTCAAAATCCTGCATATAAACCTCCTCTTCAAGATTATTATATCATGAAGAAAAAGCTTTTGCTTTAGTTGTTATCTTTATGAAGAATCTTTTTCTCGAGCTCAGCGCGCTCTACACGGCGTTCAAGCCAGCTCAAAGCAACTACAACCATACCACTAATTAGTAAGAGACCAAAAAGACCCGCAATTACCCAAAGGATATTTACGCTCGACAAGAATGAGCTAGTAAAAGCACTGATCGCAGTTTCCATATAGTGTTTGTATTATACCAGTTTTATGACTATAATTCAAATTTCTACCCCTGTTAGGGAATTCTTTAAAAATATTATATAACAAAAAATATCCCCCGAGTGGAGGATATTTTTTTATTTTAGCTACTAGGCTTCTACGCTAGAGACTTCAGCTTCGTCGTTTTCTTCTTCGACTTCACTATTGTCTTTTAGTGGAGCAGCACCAGTACCTACAGGGATCTTGCGACCAATAATTACGTTCTCCTTTAGACCCTTGAGGTGGTCAACACGACCAGAGATTGCAGAGCTAATAAGAACGCGTGTCGTATCCTGGAAGGATGCGGCAGACAAGAAGGAATCGGAGTAGATAGAGACCTTCGAGATACCAAGTAGGAGCTGAGAGAATTCAGCTGGCTTCTTGCCTTCTGCCTGGACCTTGTTGTTCTCACGAACAACAGCAGCCTTACTGACGATATCACCAGTAACGAATTCGGTATCGCCTGCGTCTTCGATCATTACGCGAGAGAACATCTGGCGAATAATGATTTCGAGATGCTTTGCAGAGATTTCATGACCCTGAGCAGCATAGATTGCGAGGATATCGTTCAAGATATAGCGCTCGGTTTCTTCTACGCCCTTGTACTTCATGAGATCTTGTAGATTCAAAGAACCTTCAGATAGGCGATCACCTGGTTCAACATGGTCACCAGCGTGGACAGCTACACCATAATCGTTTGGTACAGAAACCTTCATTGGAGAGCCAGCGTTTGCAACGAGTACAATGCTATCCTCTGTAAGTTCTGCTACGCCATCAAATGGAGCAACGATTGGTTCGGCACCCTTAGCCTTGCTTGCGATTACGGCACCAACCTTAACAGTTGCGCCATCTTTCACCTTAGCCTTGCGGCCTTCAAGCTTGAAGGTCTGAGACTTACCAGCTTCTGGGGTGACCTGAATAATATTAAAGTTACCTTCTTCCCAAACATCGACAGTACCGGCAATAGTAGCAATATATGCCATACCCTTTGGCGTACGAGCTTCGAGAAGCTCCTCAACGCGTGGAAGACCACGAGAGATAGCACCGGAACCAGCAACACCGCTAGAGTGCTTAGTATCGAGCGTTAGCTGTGTACCAGGTTCACCGACGGACTGAGCGGCGATAACACCAACTGGTTCGTGGTAAGCTACAGGTTCGCGGGTTGCCATATCGATACCGTAAGCCTCGCGTGGAACACCTTCGTTGCAGGTAGTCGTAAGAACGCTCTTAATCTTGACGCTTTCGATTTCGTCATCTTCAGCCATCTGCTTTGCAACATCAAGGCTGATAAGTTCGCCTTCCTGAATACCATACTTAGGAACGTTCTCAGCAGCATAGCGACCAAAGATACGTGCAGCAAAGTCGATGCCAGTATATTCGCTTTCCCACTTGTGGATTGCGAAGCCTGGATCTTCTGCTTCTTCTTCGACAGTAAAGACATCCTGAGATACATCGACGAGACGGCGGGTTAGATAACCAGAGTCTGCAGTACGTAGAGCGGTAGAGACCTGACCCTGACGTGCACCACGAGTTGCGATGAAGGATTCGAGTGTGTTCAAGCCCTTCTTATAGCTAGACTTAACCGGAAGCTCAATCTCACGGTTGAAGACGTCGACCATGATACCGATCGTAGCGGAAGCAAGCTTAATGTTACCTGCGGAACCACGAGCACCAGAGTTGGTCATGATTGTAATGTTGGTATCGTGAGAATCAAGATCGTCTTTTACGAGCTTGGAGACTTCATCATCTGTTTTTCTCCAGGAAGCGACAGTCAAGCGATAGCGCTCATCCTCAGTAATAAGACCTTCATCAAACTGTTGTGAAATCTGAGCAGCGCGGCCTTCACCTTCGGCAATCTTCTCTTCTACACCTTCGAAGTCTGGATAGTCGTCCTTAGAGACGGAAATACCAGCGATGGTTTCATACTTGAAGGATAGATCCTTGATAGCATCGGCTGCTTCGACAGCAACATCTGCACCGAACTGATCCATGATGTTTGCCATAACCTGAGACAAATGCTTCTTGTTCTGAACACCGTTATCGTATGGGTATTCTTTTGGAAGAATCTCGTTGAAGAAGACGCGACCAAGAGTCGTGTCACGCTTTTCGCCCTTCGTATGAACACGGATTGGGCTCTGAAGCTGGATAATGCCCATATCGTAAGCAAGTTCTGCTTCGTATACGCTTGTAAAGGCGCGGATTTCACCCTGTGCGGATGGTTTTTCGTAAGTTAGGTAGTAGCTACCAAGAACGACGTCCTGTGTAATAGATAGAACTGGAGCACCATCGGCAGGCTTCAAGAGGTTGCGGCCAGCTGCCATCAATTCTTTAGCTTCGCGCTGTGCAGAGCTGGAAAGTGGTAGGTGAACAGCCATCTGGTCACCATCGTAGTCAGCGTTGAAACCGTTAGCTACGAGTGGGTGAAGCTGGATTGCTTTACCATCGACAAGCTTTGGCTGGAAAGCCTGAACGGATAGACGGTGTAGAGATGGAGCACGGTTAAGAAGAACATATTTGCCTTCAATAACTTCATCAAGAGCATCCCAAACAACTGTTTCGCCAGCGTCAATTAGGCGTGTAGCGGAGCGGATGTTTGTAGCATGTTCGTGCTTGATAAGCCAGCTAATTACGAATGGCTTAAAGAGTTCGAGCGCCATCTGTTTTGGAAGACCACACTGATGAATACGTAGTTCTGGGCCTACAACGATTACGGAGCGGCCAGAGTAGTCAACACGCTTACCAAGAAGGTTCTGGCGGAAGCGACCCTGCTTACCTTTTAGAAGATCGGAAAGACTCTTGAGCTTGCGGCGACCATTCTGAGAGTTAGCGGTACGACCACCGCGTGAAGCATTGTTATCGATCAATGCATCGACGGCTTCCTGAAGCATGCGCTTTTCGTTGCGGCAGATAACTTCTGGAGCGTTGAGGTCGATAAGTTTCTTCAAGCGGTTGTTACGGTTGATAACACGGCGATAAAGATCGTTCAAATCTGATGTAGCAAAGCGGCCACCAGCTAGAGAAATCATAGGGCGTAGATCTGGTGGAATGACAGGAATGACATTCATTACTAGATCGGTTGGCTTGATGCCGGCAGATAGCATACCTTCAAGAACCTTAAGGCGCTTCATGATGCGCTTCTGCTTTGTACCCTTAGATTCGTCGGCTTCCTGATGTAGCTGTTCGACGAGAGCTGGAAGATCGACTTCCTTCAAAAGCTTTTCGATTGCGCTTGCACCCATCTCGACAGTAATGAGATCGACATACTCATCATCAAGATCGCGATAATCTGCTTCATTGATGATTGCACCCTTCTTAAAGCTTGTAAGGATGGATTTCTTGCCTTGATAATCTGCTTCAAGATCATCAAGTTCCTTAGCCTGATCAGCTGCTAGCTTCTCAAGGTTTGCACCCTCGACCTTAGATTCCTTTGCGTAGCGAGCGTTAATAGCCTGCTTAGCAACGTCGGTCTGAGCTTCAAGATCCTCAAGGCGCTTCTGAATTTCTTCGTCATCAGCCTCGATGATTAGGTAAGCTGCAAAGTAAACAACTTTTTCAATGCTCTTAACGGTTAGGTCAAGAAGTAGGCTAAGTGCGCTTGGAGTACCATGCATAAACCAAATGTGTGCAACTGGTGCAGCAAGTGCGATGTGACCCATGCGCTCGCGGCGAGTAATACTCTTTGTGACAAGGTTACCTTCCTTATCGACAGCTGCTTCGCGAGAGCGGACACCTTTTAGCTTTGGATCGTTTGGATTGATATCTTTTACTGGTCCAAAGATGCGTTCACAGAACAAACCATCACGTTCTGGTTTCTGCGTACGATAGTTAATAGTTTCTGGTTTCGTAACTTCGCCGTAGCTCCAGTTTAGAATATCTTCCTGGCTAGCTACTGAGAGGCGAATCGAATCAAAATCGTTTGCGCTGATAAAATTATCTGCCCAAGCCATTATAGGTCCTCCCCTTCTTCATAATCATCATTTGTTTCAGACGTCTCCTCGACCTCATCTTCGATAAAGTCGCCGTTTTCATCTGTTTCGCCTACGCTAATGCCCATTTCTGCAGCTTCGTCTGCTTCTTCGGCAGCTAGCTCTTCGTGACGAGCATAAATTGCAGCGTCGTCGTTTTCGCTCTGAACGCGCTTTGTAGTCTTTTCGATTACGCGGTCTGCGTCTTTTGCGTCACCGTTATCAAGAAGATCAACCTTGAGGCCAAGACCCTGAAGTTCCTTAACCAAGACGTTAAAGCCTTCTGGAAGCTTTGGACCTTCGATTTCTTCGTCCTTAATAATAGATTCATAAGCCTTTGCACGACCGAAGACGTCATCGGACTTGATTGTGAGCATTTCCTGAAGTGTAGATGCAGCGCCATAAGCTTCGAGCGTCCACACCTCCATCTCACCAAAGCGCTGACCACCGTTCTGAGCCTTACCACCAAGTGGCTGCTGAGTAACCATTGTGTATGGACCGGTAGAACGAGCGTGAATCTTGTCTGCTACCATGTGGTGTAGCTTGAGCATATACATGACACCGACGGTAATGCGTTCCTCGAATGGTTCGCCAGTCTGGCCATCATAAAGCTTGACGCGACCATCACGTGCGATACCAGCCTTTTCGAGCTGTTCGGAGATGGTTTCATCTGATACAGAGTTGAAAGATGGAGTCGTAACATTGTAACCGAGTGCGCGAGCTGCCATACCAAGGTGAGTTTCATAAAGCTGACCGAGGTTCATGCGGCTTGGTACGCCCATTGGGTTTAGAACTACATCAACTGGAGTACCATCTTCCATGAATGGCATATCTTCTACAGGAAGAATACGTGCGACAACACCCTTGTTACCGTAGCGACCAGCAATCTTATCGCCAACGCTAATCTTGCGCATTTCAGCAACATAGATCTTGATCTGCATCAAAACGCCAGATTTGAGTTCATCACCGTTTTCGCGAGTGAAAATCTTAACACCGACAACTTTACCAGTATCAGAACCATTCATGCGAACGGAAGTATCACGGACATCCTTAGCCTTTTCGCCGAAGATTGCGCGAAGGAGGCGCTCCTCAGAGCTGAGTTCCTGTTCGCCCTTTGGCGTAATCTTACCAACGAGAACATCACCGTTGCGAACTTCGGAACCGATCATTACGATACCGTCTTCACCAAGGTGGCGAAGAGTTGCTTCAGAGACGTTAGGAATATCACGAGTAACCTGTTCTGGGCCAAGCTTAGTCTCGCGGACCTCTACATCGTAGTCGCGAATATTGATACTTGTAAGAGTATCGTCTTCGACTAGGCGGCGAGAGATAACGATAGCGTCATCCATGTTGAAACCATGCCATGGCATGAAGGCAACAAGCATATTCTTGCCAAGTGCGAGCTCACCATGATCAATGGAAGCACCTTCGATAAGAACATCGCCCTTCTTAACTTTCTGACCGCGATCAACAACACAATGCTCGTCATAACAACGGTCATCGTTTGTCTTTTCAAAGTGAGTTAGTGGGTAGCTCTTGGTTTCTTTACCATATTTAACTTCAACAACATTAGAATCTGCCTTTGTAACAGTACCATCAGCTTCGGCAAAGACAACCTGAGATAGGTTCTTTACGACCTCTGCGTCGATACCGGTAGATACGCGAGCGGCTTCAGTCTTGATTAGTGGGACTGCCTGTTTCTGCATAGCGCAGGCCATGAGAGAGCGGTCAACACGAGACTTTTCTACGAATGGAATCATGGAAGCAGCAACACCAAGAATCTCCTTGTGTGCGGCATCCATGTGGGTAACTTCTGAGGCTTCAACCTGAGTTGGCTGTAGAGCTTTACGAGCAGACACATACTGATCGACGAAACGGCCATCTTTGTCTAGCTTTGCGCTAGTATCAGCGATAACCATCTTTTCTTCTTCAGCAGCATCAACGTAAACTACTTCGTCAGTAACCTTACCGTTCTTAACGACACGATATGGAGCTTCGAGGAAGCCATATTCGTTAATCTTTGCATAAGTTGCAATGTTAAGTACGAGACCGACGTTCTGACCTTCTGGAGTCTCAACGGTACAAATACGACCATAGTGAGTTGGGTGCGTATCGCGTACTTCAAGACCAGCGCGTTCACGAGTAAGACCACCAGGACCCATGCTGGATAGACGGCGCTTATGAGAAAGCTCTGCGAATGGGTTGGTATCGTTCATAAGCTGGCTTAGCTGTGAGCTGGAGAAGAATTCCTTAACTGCAGCAACGACTGGGCGAGAGTTGACAAGTTGCGAAGGAGTAACTGTTGCTGGATCGCTCATAGACATGCGGTCCAAGATATTACGCTGCAAGCGAAGCATACCAAGGCGGAACTGGCGCTGAACAAGCTCACCAACGAGTTTGACGCGGCGGTTTGCTAGGGAGTCGATATCGTCTTCTGGGTCCTGAGTATTATTGAGGCGAATGATTTCGCTAATAATAGCAATAAGGTCATTCATCTGAAGAGTACGGAACTCTGGTTCGTTTGGAGTATCAAAACCTAGGCGCTGATTGATTTTGTAGCGGCCAACACGGCTGTAATCATAGCGCTTGTAATCCCAGAAAGTCTTCTTGATAAGCTCACGTGCGTTCTCGACAGTAGCAAGATCGCCTGGGCGAAGACGCTTGAAGATCTCAAGAAGAGCCGAGCTCTGGCTGTCAGATGGATCTTTTTCTAGTGTGTTCTCGATGTAATGAACTTCGCCATTATCAATGTCTTTGAAATCCTTAACGATTTCACTCTTTTTGCGGCCTAGGGCACGAAGAAGAGTTGTTACTGGGACCTTCTTGCGGCGATCAATCTTAACATAGATTACGCCCTTAGTATCGGTCTCAAATTCTAGCCATGCACCACGGCCAGGAATGATTTTGGCACCATAATATTTCTTTAGGCCAACTTTATCTGCCTGGAAGAAGACACCAGCAGAACGAATTAGCTGAGAAACAATAACACGTTCAGTACCTTTAATAACAAAGCTAGCGCGGTCGGTCATCCATGGATAGTCACCAAAATAGATGTCCTGCTCTTTTACTTCGCCAGTAACTTTGTTCTTGAGCTCAACATTAACATGTAGAGCAGCTTCGTAGGTAGTAAGATTATCTTTTGCTTCGCGATCAGTTTCTACCGGATCCTTGAAGTAATAATCTTTGAAGCTAAGACTAAACTTGGTTCCGGTGTAGTCTTCGATAGGATTCAATTCCTCAAAAACTTCCCGAAGCCCGTAGTCTACGAACTCTTTCCAGGATTTTGTTTGATGTTCGATTAGGTTTGGTATTGGAAGAACTTGGTCGCCTTCGGTGAAACTCACGCGGCCACCACTCTTTGCAGTTTTTACTTCTGCCACATTCCCTCGCATTTATTTAGTGTTTGATATCTTTCTTGGCGCGAAGATTACCGCCCCGAGCCCTGCACTAATCTTGCCAGGACTTGCATAAAAATAACTCGGAGCACACTACTTCTTGGTAAGATTTTACAGTATTTTTTAACATACTTCAAGTAGATTTTGGGTCGGTCTGCGGCTTGAAAGTTTACGAATTAAGCATTAGAATTTAATTAGTTAATGATGGGAGAGATATGGGTTTTGCTGTCTTTGTAGCAAGTATCATGGTGGTGCTGATTACCATATATTTAAATCAGCGAAGTAATAATGGACAATCGGGTATTTTTGCAGAATTATTCGATCGAGCCAAGAATTCTTTGACTCTTAGGAGGAATATTAATAGTGCCCAGGCGCAGCTTTCTCCAGAAGAGGCACAGCTAAAGTCAAAATATAGGTCCTTAAATATATTTCTATATATAGGCTCATTCATTTTTATTTCTGCCGTTACGGCCTATCTTTCTAGCATCGACACAATGCTTGTTCCGCCAACCGTTATCACTATTACATTATTAACGGCGCTAGCAAGCATCTTAATGTACAAATACGTCAATTTCTTAAAGCCGGCAGCAATAGCATTCAATATCTCTGCTCTTATAATGTTCTTGTTCTGGTGGCCATCTCTCGACGCCTATGATATTTCTGTCGCAAGTTCCAGCCTCATAACCTTTGCAAGCATCACTTTTGTTTCACTGATTTCCGCTATCATATTCAATGATTCCAAGTATTGGCACTGCGTTTTTGCATTCTTTGGCTTCCTAATTGCATCAATCATCACCTTCTTCGTAGATCTCGATGATGGACTCAGAATCGAGCCTGCACTTCTTATCCTTACCATCATCTTCTCACTGCTTTCGACCATATTAATATATCTCTGGAAGAGCAAAGCTCTCTTTGTTCCGCAATCGATGCGCCGTAGCATAATGAACTTCGCTTTTATCTACCAGATTGTTCCTTTGATTATGATTCCTAGCTTCCTAGCGGCTTCACATTTTACCGCCACTACTGCTATCTGCTTCCTATTCTTTAACTATGTTTTCTCGAAGTTTATCGGTAAAGAAAAAGCATCCATCCCAGTACTTCGCGCACTCGCCCAGGTTGCCGCAATCGTTATATCGATAGATATTTGCGCGACGTGCGATCCGTACCGCGATCAAACAAACGTAATTTCCGTCGTCGTTCTTGCTTCGTCGCTTATCCAGTGCATCATCTCCGGAATAATGTTTGTCACAAACAAAGACGAGCATAACCGCACACTGGAACGCTCGATTATTTGCCTTTCCACAGTAGCTAGCTCATTTGTTGCCTACAAATATTTCGACAACGTAATGAAGTGGGTTGGCTCATATAGCAGCTTCGACCTAACTTTGGGCGGAATAGCACTAACTCTATGTAGTCTCGTCGGTATCGCAATGTTCTTCTTGGATAAGTCAAGTTTATGGCTTAGCCCTACCGTGTTATTTATTGTATCGTTCTTTAATCTTCGCAGCAGCGATGCTGGACTTGCGCCTATTTTCATTATCGCCTTCTCGGTCCTTTGTTTTCTTGCGCCATTCATTTACTTCACGAATCACAAGAAAGACAAGCAGGAAGCTCTATTTGGCGTAGCCGGACTGCTTCTAGCTCTTTGTTTATCCAATTTCATGATTCAGGCAAGTGTAGATCAACAAAATGCATTTTTCCTTATTCCTACAGGCATGAGCTTGATTTCGTTAGTGATTTTGGCATGCATCACCAATGAGCTAACCATTATTAAGCTGATGTTCTACCAGCTAGCAATCATGCTTCTTCATACCGCAGCAACGTTCGAGAAAAACAATTCAGTTATGCTTTCATTCCTTGCCGCAGAAGCAATTCCAATCGCAATGCTCGCACATGGTTCGCTCAATACCATTTCAAAGAAAGAAACAACGCCAAATGCTTTGTTAATTACGGCATATGTATTGTTTGAGCTTATCTATTTCCCAAACATGGTCGACACAAGCTATGAGAATGGCGGACTAGCCGTAGTGGCACTTGTAGGCGTTTTAGTAAACCTCGGCGTATTGATTGTAGGTATGATGCGCAAATGGAAAGTTTTACAAGGTTTCGCAATCGCTACTATCTTGCTGCAGCTACTATCTATTACTGGCAGCAATACCGCGCTTTGGTTCATTATCCTTGGTCTTGTTATTATCGTGGCGGTAATTATCGGCTTCTACAGGCTAGCAAACAAAGACAATAGCCAGACGCCATCCCAACCACAAGATCCAAACCAGAATCAACCACAGGCCTAAAAACAAAAAAATACTCCTCGAATTACGGGGAGTATTTTTTATGCTTCGAAAATTTTAAGACCCTAAAAACCACCCATTGGGTAGGTGGGTGGTTTTTAAGCATATAAGCTCTCAACTTTATGTATATGTAAAGCTGACCTCGCAGTTAGCTTAATGCTCGTTGTTGTTAAGCATTAACAGTATTATATATCAAGATCGTCCAAGTCTGCAAGTTCTTGACGCGTCTTTTTTGCAAGTTCGCTGGTTTCCTCTGTAGCTTCTCCATCGCTTGCAAAGCTGTCATCAGCAGCGGTATCGTCTGCCTTTTCTTTGCCTTCGAAACCATCGTTGTTTATAATCTTTAGGTTGTAACGAGCATCGTTCTTTGTACCAAGGGCACGAAGCAATGTACGGATGCTTTGTGCGGTTGCACCACGGCGACCAATAATGCGGCCTACATCTTCAGGATCAACTTCCAAGCTTAGCAATACACCTTTTTCGTCGATTGTGCGGTCGATCTTAACTTTGTCTGGATTGTTGACGAGGGTCTTTACGATATACTCGACAAATTGCTGGTCTATAGTAGCCATAGGTTCTCCATTAAATTTTAGTTTTTATAAGGATATTATATATGGTTTTGCTTAAAAATGTGAGTCTACTCTTTATTTCTTGTGATGGTACACCTTATGCGATTTTTCTTTTGAACCCTTTTCGCTATAGTAAACTCTATGTTCGCCATTATTTGAGCCCTTACATTTATCTAAAATATAACGGACTAGCCCAAGAATAAATATTGCAGCCGCAACAACAAAGATTGGCCACATAAAGATTAGTGGAAACATAAAAGCAAATCCAAACGCATCCATGCCGTAGCTTGGCTTCTGATTTCCAAAGAACGGGACCGTAATGCCACCGAATGCACTCATCGTAGCGTAAGCAAGTAATAATACGAACGGTGTCGCGCCTATAATCATCAATGTTTTGGCTGGAGTTTTTGTTTTTTCTTTAAATACTTCTGGTTGTGCCATATGCTTTTATTTTAGCACTTAGGCTGTTACGTTTTTATAGATACAGAATTGACACATAGTCTCATTTATTTTATAATTACCACATTCATTCGCTCTTTATTCCGGAAACCGAGAGGAGATGATTTGAGTTGATCCGGACAACTCGTACATATGGATAAACGCAGAAAATTCATGACTGCCGTCTGGGGCTTAGCCTTGGGTTTTAATATCGCCCTTACAATAAGCCTTATTCTGATTCTTGCCAGAGGCTTGGATAAAGGATCATTAAATTGCGATGCCACATTATTATTAATATTGGATATGGTCACCATAGGAATGGCCTGCATAGAGTTATGCAAGCTACTGATTTATCCCAAGAAATGCCGAATCGCAAAAACATTTTATATTGTAGCTGCAACTATTACGGCATGCGTAAGCCTCACACTGATCGCATATGCCTGCATTACTGCAAAATATCCCGATAAGGAATTCCCAAAGCTTTGGATCGTCTTACTGGTATTCTCGACAGGTTATAGCGTTTATAATTCCGTTCAGGCTAAATACAACTAGTATCTAGCCGCTAGAAACCCCCAGCCCGTAACGGGCACTATTTAATCTATTCACCCGAGACAATTGGTCGCTCGGGGTTATTTTTATGACAAAAAATATGCTCCGTTTTGTGGAGCATATTCTTTGAACTTATTAAGCCTCAGCTGGAGCTTCTTCGGCTTCTTCTTTTGGCTGGTTCTTACGTAGCTTGTCTGCGTGCTTTGCAGTAGCATGCTTTTCACCAGCTTTCTTGTACCATTTTGGCATCTTGATACCTTCGGCTTCAAGGATGCGAGCAACACGAGTGCTTGGCTGGGCGCCGTTGTTCAAATATTTCTGAGCGGCTTCCTTATCCAAAGTGGTTGCTTTTGTATGTGGGTTGTAGCTGCCGACCTGAGCAACAATACGACCCGAAAGAGGGTGGCGTTGCGCTTCTTGGACGACTATTCGATAAAGCGGCAAAGCTTTACGACCATTACGCTGTAAGCGAATCGCGAGCATTAATCTCTCCTAATAATTAATAATATTCCTATATTATATCAAATTTTGGCCGAATTTTCAAGAGAAACAGATAAAGGCAAAATAACCGCCACTCATGACGGTTATTTTATTATTTCGCCCATTTATATGGTTTTCGTTCTGGAATAACTGGCTGAGCAGCACTTGGATGAGTTTTGCGGTATTTCCTAATGGTTTCAGCAGCCGCATTTACCTGAGCTTCCTGTTTACTATGGCCTACACCAGTAGCTTTTAGGTGCTCGCCGATATATACACCAAGCGTGAAGAGCTTATCGTGATCTGGGCCTTCTTCCTTCATGACGCGATAGATTGGAGTAACCCCATCAATCTTCTGTGCAAGTTCCTGAAGATGAGACTTTGGATCACGCCAGCTTTCTTCGCTCAAAATCTTATCAATAGCTGGAACGAGACTATTTTTATAGATAAACTTCTCCGCCTCTTCGTAACCTTTATCTTCGTAGATTGCGCCGATAATAGCTTCGTAGCAGTCTGCCAAGATAACGTGACGAGCGCGTTCGGAGCCATTCTTTTCGCCCTTGCTGAGGCGGACTAGCGGATTGTATCCAAGTCTTTCGCCTGCAGCGGCGTTAGCTTCAGTATTAACAAGTGCGGCACGCCAGCTAGTCATAATACCTTCTGGCTGGTCAAACGAGTGAAATAGAAAGTCCGACACAACGAGCTCTAGGACGGCATCGCCCAAGAATTCTAGACGCTCGTTATGAATGACTGTAGTTTTCTTATGTTCGTTTACATAGGAACGGTGCGTAAGTGCGGTAACTAATAGGTCGATATTTGAAAATTGGATTCCCAGTTTTTCCTTAGCGAAGCTTTTGTATTCATCTAAGCTACTTTTGTCCATCAAATTCTCCGTTACGAATTTTGCGTTTTGCAATAAGCATCAGCTTTTCAATATCCGCATATTCGATCGCATCAAGTGCTTCGCTAAAGCTAAACCAACGGATACCATTCATCCATTTTTCTTTGGTTGGCCTTTCGTTCTTATCCATGGACTCAACGAGATATACCTGAGTTGTCATAAGAACAAGTTTTTCGGCGCGGCGATATTTGAAATGAATCTTACCAAGCCAGCACAATACTTCAACATCCTTTAGGCCAGACTCTTCACCGATTTCGCGAACTGCAGTAACTTTCGCAGTTTCTCCTGGTTCAATATGACCCTTTGGAATCGTCCAACGGTTTTTGCTATCTTGAATTAAAAGAATTTCAATATCTTTACCATCAGCGGTTGGGCGAAAAACAATGCCGCCAGCGGTTGGTTCGCGTACGATTTCACGAATTTCTGGTTTTTTACGAAAAACTACTTGGCGTAGTTTTGAAAAGCTAGGTTCTTTGTATCTTTTTGTTGGCAAAGCCTCCGGAACTTTATATCCGTTGCGCTTTGCTGGTACGTTTCTTTGAGCCGAACTTCTGCCGGCCCTAGAGCCGTTTTTAGCTTTAGGCTTCGCCTGATTCTTTCTTGGAATCTGCTGATTCAGACGACGCTTCAGCTGCTTCTTTTGGTTCTGCATTCGGTTTTTCCTCTCCCCCCATGTTACGATATGCCGTACCCAATACGCCATTGATAAACTTCGAAGAGTTATCCGATCCGAATGCCTTCGCGAGTTCTACTGCTTCATTAATAGCAACTTTTGGTGGAACTTGCTTTGCACGGCGCGTAAGCTCAAAAAGGCCAATCCTAAGCACATTACGGTCTACAGACGAAATGCTAGCGATTGGCCATTCAGGCGCCATAGGCTGGAGCTCTTTATCAAGAGCTTCGGACTCACTTAAAACACCCCTAGCGAGGTCATGAACGAATTCGACGTCGCCGAGGGCTTTGGCGTAGGGTTCGATATTCTTTGCGACAATACTATCCATATCGACGTTTTTATCGCCGGCTTTAGTTCGGAATTCCCACTCATATAAACTCTGCAACACGATAATGCGGCCGAGATGTCGATTACTTGCCACTTTAGATTACCTCCCTTTTTATTTTGTCTTTTTAGCTTCTTTTTTGCATGCGCATGGCTTAGAGCCACAAGCTTTGCAGGCTTTTAGTTTTAGATTTGGTGTAGATTTTGCGGTCTCAAAAGCTTTAACTGGAGAGTGCTTATTGACACTACGAGCAAGCTTCAAACGCAAATGACTACGGCGTAGACCAGTCTTTCTTGGGCTACTTTGCTTTTTTGGTTCAGGCATGTAAAAATGCTCCTTTTTTCCTTAATAATAGATTACTTGGTATATATTTTACTATAATTAGATGTTTTTATCAAGGGAGAGCTTTATAATATTTTGGCTTTATGCGCGGGTTCTGCATATGCTTACTTAGTGTATAATAATAAGCATGAGAATAAAAAAGGCGAAGTTTCGCGTCAAGTTGGGAATCTGCTGTGTTATTGCCCTCGTCTGCGCTGGCGGCGTGCTTTATTCTGGATACAAGATTATTACTTGGCTAATTGATTCCATGAACACAAAGGTTGTAGCTCAAGAAGCTACCGAAGCAGCCAATGTCACCGAGATCGAAGACGACGAAAACACCGAGATTATAGAGTCAGACGACGCACCAGAATCGCCTTATTGGAAGTTCTTAAACATGAGCCTTCTCGATGTAAATTTGAACGAGTTACGCAAGACCAACCCAGATGTTGTTGGTTGGATCAAAGTTGGCGGCACGAATATTAATTATCCATTCATGCAGACCAGCGATAACGATTATTATCTAACTCATTCGCTAGACAAAAGCTATAACAGCGCTGGTTGGGTATTCGCAGATTATAGATTAAGACTAGATAATACCGACAGAAATACTATTATCTATGCACATGGTCGCTATGACGGCACAATGTTTGGAACGCTTCGCACCGCAGAGACGAATGGTTGGCTAAACAATTCCGATAATTACATCGTTCGCACCGTTACCGACAAAGAGACCTCTATGTGGCAGGTCTTTAGTACTTACCATCTACCAACCACTTCGGACTATATCCGCACTTCGTTTGCAAACGATACAGATTTCCAAAACTTTGTAAACATGCTTAAGGCTCGTAGCTCGCACGATTTCCAAACTAACGTTAGCAGCAGTGATCATATTCTTACGCTTTCTACTTGCTATAGCGATACGGAGCGCATGGTTCTACACGCAAAACTCATCAAGCGCGCGCCACGATATTAAAATCGCTTTCAACAAAAAAGCCACCGGTTAATTCGGTGGCTTTTTCTGTTACTGTTTTACAACAATGTTTACAAGATGAGTTCGTGGAATTACGATTGTCTTGATTTCTGAATGATCGCTTAGGATCTGCTTAATCTTTTCGTCGGATTTCGCAGCGGCTTCTAGCTTTTCTTTATCTTCAGCATCTTCAGCTGGGACATTTACGCGAGCACGAAGCTTACCGTTAACCTGAACCACAACTTCGACTTCTTCGGCAAAAAGTGCGGATTCATCATAGCTTGGCCACAAATCATCTTTAGCGCCTAGCTTTTCGAGCATTTCGCAAGCAAGGTGCGGAGCAAATGGCTTGAGCATACGAGCAAGCACGTCGACGTCTTCCTTATTTGCACCCTCCTTGTACAATTCGTTCACAAATTCCATCATAGCAGCGACAGCCGTGTTGTAGCCATTGCTATACATGTAATCCGTAACTTTCTTGATGGTGCGGTTGCGGATGACCTTATTCTTGTCTTCTTTGTTGTACTTAGTCTCAAAGGCAAGACTCCAGCAGCGATTCAAGAAGCGATAAACGCCGCCGATTGCGCTAGTATTCCAGTTTGCCTTCTGGTCGTATGGGCCAATGAAGAGTTCGTAAGTACGTAGAGTATCCGCACCATAACCCTGATTAATAACATCAAGCGGGTCGATAACATTACCCTTGGACTTGCTCATCTTCTTGCCGTCAGGAGCATTAATATAGCCGTTGTATAACAACTTCTTGACTGGCTCACGGAAGTTTAGATAGCCTTCGTCGGCAAAGAACTTGCACCAGAAGCGAACATAAAGCAAGTGAGCAACTGCGTGGTCTGCACCAACATAAACGTCGGTTGGAGCCCAGTAGTTAACCTTGTCCTTACCCCAAGCTTCTTTATCATTATGAGGATCAGTATAGCGCCAGAGGTACCAGCTAGAACATGCGTAACCATCAAGCGTATCAGTTTCGCGAGTCATTTCCTCGCCATCAATCGTAACTTTCAAGAAATCTTCACACTTTGCCAAAGCGCTGCGACCGGATTTGTCTGGCTTA
The DNA here is from genome assembly GCA_946530965.1 of uncultured Candidatus Saccharibacteria bacterium. GTDB lineage: Bacteria > Patescibacteriota > Saccharimonadia > Saccharimonadales > Saccharimonadaceae > UBA2834. The sequence continues at coordinate 114,044 of CAMNAK010000001.1, read as the reverse complement.
TAATCGTCAACCTTTGGAAGCATGACAGGAAGCTGATCTTCTGGAATTGCATGAGGATTACCATTCTTGTCATAAGCGATAGGAATTGGGCAGCCCCAGTAGCGCTGACGAGAAATGAGCCAGTCGCGCATACGATAAGTAACCTTCTTCTGACCAATCTTTTCTTTTTCGAGCCATTCGACAATCTTTTCGCGAGCCTCAGCACTATTCATGCCATTGAAGGATTCGGAGTTTACGAGCGTACCTTCGTCATGGTAACACTTAGAGTCATCATCGGAATCTTCTGGTTTTTCAATTACTTTTACGATTGGAAGATCAAACTTCTCTGCAAAAGCAAAGTCGCGTTCGTCATGGGCAGGAACAGCCATGATCGCGCCCGTGCCGTAACCCATAAGGACATAATCCGAAACCCAAATTGGAATTTCTTTCTTTGTCAAAGGATTGATTGCATAAGCTCCAGTAAAGACACCTGTCTTTTCCTTGTTTTCCTGGCGTTCGATTTCGCTCTTCTTGATAGCGTCATCGCAGTACTGCTTGACCTTCTTGCGTACATCCTCTGTCATAATCTTTGAAATCATTGGATGTTCTGGAGCAAGAACCATGAAGGTTGCGCCATAAAGAGTATCTGGGCGAGTCGTGAAGACCGTAATCTCTTCTTTGCTGTCTTTGATCTTGAACTTAACTTCAGCGCCTTCACTGCGACCAATCCAGTTCTTCTGCATGGTCTTGATTTTATCTGGCCAGTCAAGAGAATCAATTTCGTCAAGAAGCTCATCTGCATAGGCAGTAATCTTGAAGAACCACTGCTTCATCTTCTTCTTTTCAACTTCGCAGCCGCAGCGCCAGCAATGACCGTTCTCGACCTGTTCGTTAGCAAGAACAGTCTGATCTACTGGGCACCACCACTGATAGCTCTCTGCCTGATAAGCAAGGCCTTTCTTAAAGAGCTGCAAGAAGCACCACTGAGTCCATTTATAATATTTAGGATCAGAAGTATTAATTTCGCGAGACCAGTCAATAGCATAACCTAGACGCTTTGCCTGCTTGCGGAAGTTTTCGATGTTTACTAGAGTGACATCCTGAGGGGCGGTACCAGTTTTGATTGCGTAATTCTCTGCTGGGAGACCGAAAGTATCATAGCCGAATGGACGAAGGACATTAAAATCATTTTGAGCATAGAAGCGTGCTACGCAGTCTACGATTGAAAAATTACGTACGTGACCAACATGAAGGCCAGCACCTGATGGATACGGAAACATTTCCGCAACAAACTTTTTTGGACGCTTATCATCGTCCTTGGCAGCGAATGGCTTTTCTTTTTCCCAAATCGCCTGCCACTTTTCTTCGATTTTTAACGGCTCATAATGACTCATAATGCATATATTTTACCCTATAATCTTAGGGGTGTAAAATGCTAAAGTTAATACAATATAAGCATAATAGTGTATAATAAAGTAATGGCAAATAATAAAACTGCGAGTAAAAAATCTGCCACGAAGAAAGATTTTGGTGCTTCAGCCAAAAGTCTTTTGAGCAAACTTCCAAAGAAGAGCGAAAAAAGCTCCTCCAAGAAGAAGAAAAGTGGCAACATTTCACTATATTCAAACCTAGCCTACAAGCGTCGCGTCAAACAGGACCAGAAGGCCCGCAAGCGCGCTGAAGATGAGGCTAAGCTACCAAAAAATCCAATTTTGCGTTTCTTCGCAAAGCTACGTCCAGATCGTTTCTTCAAGGCGTGGTTCTCCAAGAAGGGTCAGCTTCGTATTTTGAAGGTGTTTTTGGCGCTTGTGCTTATTATGGTTATTGGTATCGGCGGCCTATTCCTTTATTACAAGAAAGATCTTAAAGAAATTAATCCAGAAGAACTTGCTAATCGCGTTCAAAACACGGTTAATACTTATCTTGATCGCAACGGCCAGCTTCTTTGGGAAGATAAGGGTTCTGGCGATTATCGTCTTGTTGTTGATGGCGAAGATATTTCTACATATATGCGCCAAGCTACGGTCGCTATCGAGGATAAGAACTTCTATAATCACCCAGGTGTCGACTTTACAGCTCTTATTCGTGCAGCATGGGTTACCCTTGGCGGTGGCGCCGTTCAGGGTGGTTCTACTTTGACGCAGCAGCTTATCAAGCAGGTCTATTTCTCCGAAGAAGCAAAAGACCGCTCAATGTCTGGTATTCCTCGTAAGATCAAGGAAATGATTCTTTCTATCGAGGTAGAAAAGATGTACGACAAAGAGCAGATTATTACTCTATACCTTAACGAGTCTCCATATGGTGGTCGTCGTAATGGCGTAGAGAGTGCCGCACAGACATATTTCAAGAAGAGCGCTAAAGATCTTGATCTCGCAGAGTCCGCCCTTCTTGCTTCTATTCCAAACAACCCAGGCCTATATAATCCATACAATATTGATGGTAATGAGGCTTTGATTGCTCGCCAGCATAAAACGCTTAATGCTATGGTCGAGATGGGTTACATTACTCGAGAGCAAGCCGATGAAGCTATGGCCGTTGATGTTCTTGCACGCGTTCAGCCAGAACAGAGCCAGTACGAAAACATCAAGGCTCCATGGGCAGTTCTTGAAGCTAAGGCTGAACTTGAATCTCGCTATGGTCTAAAGGTTATGCGCGAAGGTGGCTTCACAATCAAGACCACTATCGATCTACGCGCTCAGCAAATCGCAGAAGATGCCGTTGCTGCCGGTTCCGAAATCTTCTATAGAAACGGTTCAGACAACGCAACCCTAGTTTCCGTAGACGTCGAAACATCTCAGGTTATCGCAATGGTTGGTAGTGTAGACTGGAACCGCGAAGGTTATGGTCAGCTCAATGCCGCAACATCGTTGCTTGAGCCAGGTTCTTCTATTAAGCCAATCTTGGACTACACGCCACTATTTATGGAACGCGATGGTGTCAACTATGGTCCAGGCTCAGTCCTAAAGGATGAAAATATCGACTCTATTTACTGTGCTGGTACTTATGGTCGCTGTCACCTAGCAAACTCTACAGATAGATACTATGGCAACATTACAATTCGCCAGGCTCTATCTACATCTCAGAACATTCCTGCCGTTAAGGCTCTATATATTAACGGCATCGAAAACAGCCTAGAAATCGCACACAAGCTTGGTGATAAGTCTTACTGTGCTAACGGCGAAACCGCTGGTCTATCTATGGCTATCGGTGGTGGCTGTTCCGTACGTCCAGTTGAGCATGCAAACGCATACGCAACACTTGCTCGCGGTGGTACATATAAAGACATTGCCTATGTCCTAGAAGTCAAGAACTCCGATGGTGACGTTATTGAATCTTGGACTGATACTGAAGGTGAACGCATCGTTGATCCACAGGTCGCTTACATGACAATCGATATCCTCACAAAGCTTGAAGCTCGCGCTTCCCTTTGGGGCTACGGTTGGGCAGCACAGGCTGGTTTCTATAGCGAACACACTCCATATGCCGTAAAGACTGGTACTACAGAAAACGGTATGGGTTCTGCAAAGGACTCCTGGACAATGTCCGCATCTCCAGTACTTGCAACTGCAATTTGGAACGGAAACCACGATGGTTCTCCGCTCGCAACAGACTCGCACGATGCATGTTTCAGAATTAACGCAGCATATCAAGACCGTGTCCATGACGAAGTTTACGCTGTAGATGGTAAATGGACCCCAGGTCAGCAATTCGTCCAGCCAGAAGGTCTACAAACCCTCACAATTGGCGGCAAGACAGATATCTGGCCAAGCTGGTATAACAGCAAGAAGTCTGGTATCTCCAAAGAAACTATGGCATTCGATAGAATCAGCAAGAAGAAAGCAACCGACTGTACTCCTGCCGAAACTCGCGTAGATGTCGAAGTTACAAAGACTTACGATCCTATGACAAAGAAAGATGCCCTATCTGCCGACGGCTACGATCCAGAAGCAGAAGACGACGTTCACTCTTGTAGTGACGCTAAGCCAACAGTTAACTCAATAACCGTTGACGATAGTTCCGGTTACAAAATCATTGTTTCAGCAAGTAAAGGCACCCACAGCCTCGAAAGCTACACAATCGAAGTTGATGGTCAAACCCTAGCTAGCGGCTCAATCGCATCTGGTAGCGCCTCAGCAAGAGCACAGTCTAAACCAGGCAAGATTACAGTCACAGTTACAGATAGCGCAGGCTATACCACAACCGAAAGTACAACCTACAACGAATAAATAAAATATCCACCGGAAAACGGTGGATATTTTTTGTCAGCACCCCCCTACTCTTGACAAATTGATATGCTTATGCTGTAATTATGCATGCCATGCATTAGTTGCGTGAGTTTTTCGCGCGCAAGCGCAAAAGAGGTGTTCTTTAATGGGAAATATGAAATTTGACGAAATTGTGAAAAACGCAAGCGAAACAATCGTTGAACTAGAATCAGGCAAAGATCCATCGGCACTCCGGCTCGCCGACTCTCCGGCCTGGATTTATTGGGGCGGGAGGAAGGCCACAGCAGTAGCAACTTTTATAGAAATGCTGCGACCGTTTTGCCTGAAAGCATTCAATAGGCAAAGGCCCATTTTCCACAAATACAAGCTAATCGACAGAGACCTTTTCCTTGACGGCAAAAAGATAGACGAATCTAGTTTCGATCGCCCCGAAAGATTAAAAAATGTCGACAAGGATATAGATGAGTTTCTCTTTAAGTGCATCGCTTATGGCAACTCTTACAAGCTCGTATTAACAGAGCTCTATCTAAAAGCTAGTCAATGCAAGTTTTTCGTCAAAAGCATGCTCGAAAGCCTGAACACATCAGGCGTTCTCAAAGGTAGTATCTATGACTCGTTTCAAAAATATATCGATGAGACGTTTTAGTTTCCCCAAAAAGCCTCGGTCTTTAAACCGAGGCTTTTCACTACTTATTTTTCTTGTTGTTCTTGCGAGATTTATTATCTTTTACGATACGTTTTCTGCCGGTAGATTTGTTCTGTTTTGGAGCTAGAGTATTATCTAGGCGAGCGAACATCATTTTGCCAGCGCTCGTCTGCAAGTAACGAACAAATTCAACACGAGTAGTTTCATTCTTGCCAGCAAGCTTATCTGCGCCATCGATTACAACCATCGTGCCGTCAGATAGATAAGCTACGCCTTGATGAGGATTACTGCCTACACCAACAACCTTAACGTCAATTTTATCTCCCGGGAGATATTCACTGCGGAGACTCTGCGCTAGTTCGTTGATATTTAGCGCTTCTACGCCTTCCGTGCCAGCGACTTTAATTAGATTGTAGTCATTAGTCATAATGAGCGCTTTCTCGCTTTTTGCAAGCTCTAGGAGCCTCTCATCAACCTTTACATGGCCAAGTTCATCCGGATAGATCGTTACTGTAATTTTCTCAAGATTCTTGAGTTCGTTTACAATATCTAGTCCAAACCTAGCACGAGTTCTTTTGTCTGCGTCGGAGCCATCTGCTAGTAACTGCAATTCTCTTACCACGCTGCGCGTAATAAGGATTTCGTCACCAAGGAAACCCGTCCTCGCAAACGACAAGATACGACCATCCATGAGCGTAGAAGTATCTACGAATATCTTGCGGCGCTCGTTCTTGCCGAATTTTAACTCTTTCTTCGAGAAACTTTTAGCACACAAAGCACTAGTCTCTACGAATACTAGAGAGCTTAATATTAATATAAATAAGTTCATTGCTATATTATATCATTTTTTGCTATTTTTTCAAATTTTAGACATAAGCAAAAAGAGGAGTTATTGCACTCCTCTTTTTAGGGCATCTTTTATTCGTTAAGCTTGTTCAGCTTCTGCGATTGCATCCTTAAGGACTTGGATGCTTGCATTGAACTTGATTTGCTCTTCTTCGTTGATTCTTAGGCCAATACGACGAACAATACCATTAGCACCAAGAACAGCTGGGAAGCCATTGTATGTGCCGCTAAATTCGTCATAGTTACTGACTGGCAAAATGCGGTTTTCATCATTCAAGATGCAGTTTACAATTGTCGCCAAGCAGCTACCAATACCGTAATATGTAGCGCCCTTCTTCTCGATGATCGTGTAGGCTTCTTTCCTAGCATAATCTTCGATTTCGGCGCGAGCCTGAGCATCGATAAGATCGCGAACATCCTGACCGCCAACACTTGCGCAGCTCCAAAGAGCAAATTCAGAATCTCCGTGTTCGCCGACCTGGTAAGCATGAATGGCTTTTGGATGAACATGCAAACGCTGGGCGATACGATAGCGAAGCCTTGCGGAATCCAAGACTGTGCCAGAACCAATTACATGCTCTGCTGGAAGGCCAGAATAGCGCCAAGTTAGATATGTTAGAACATCCATAGGATTACTTGCGACAACAAAGATGCCATTGAAGCCGGCCTCCATGATTTGACCAATCATATCTTTGAAGATTGCAGCGTTTTTCTTTAGAAGATCCATACGGGATTCGCCTGGTTTCTGAGGAATGCCCGCAGTAATAACGATAATATCGCAATCGCCAGCATCAGAATACTCGCCTGCGCGAACTTTTAGATAAGCTGGAGCGACAGCCAAAGTATCACGAAGATCAATTGCTTCGCCTTCTGCGTCTTCCTTATTAATATCTACAAGAATTAGCTCGTTAACATTTGTGCGCTGATGCACAAGTGCATAACCAAAGCTCATGCCGACATTACCAGTGCCGACAATCATAACTTTATTTGCCATTAAAATGATGCCCTCTTTTATTTCTTATGCTTATATTTTAGCATAAAACTTTAAGCAAAAGACCATTTGCCTTCCGAGTCGGAACATAATGTCCCATCCAATTCTAACAGAGATAATTGCACTAATACTTTGCTTAAATCCTGCCCGATAGATTCCGCAATACTGCCAGCATCAGCGCTTTTGCCAGACAAGAAACTCAAGATAGAATCCGCAAGCGCACCAAGGGTTTTCTTCTTTTGCTTCTTCTCTTTCGTACGCCAGAGTGGATCCATACAGTCCATAAACCAATCCGCGCCAAGAAACGGCTGCCCACCGTCCATAATTAGCCTATTCGCGCCAGAAGACATCGGTCGATTAATATCCCCCGGCACGACGTATAGTTCTCTATCTTGCTCGACCGCATACTGCGCGGTATGAATCGTACCAGATTTATCCGAGGCTTCAACAATTATTAGCGCGTCCGCTAATCCAGAAACAATCCGATTTCGGTATACAAAATTAAATGGATGAACTTTTGATCCTGGCGCATGCTCAGAAATAATCGCACCGCCAGTCTCGACGATTCTCTGCGCCAAAGAATAATTGCTGACTGGATAGATCCTGTCTATTGGAGTTCCAAGCACAGCAACCGTTTGACCGCCGCCATCAATACAACCACGGTGCGCGAAGCTATCTATGCCATAGGCGAGGCCGCTCACGACCACAAAACCATGCTCTGCGAGCGTTTTAGCGGTCTTATATGCAATATTCTTGCCGTAATCCGTACAGTTACGACTACCAACTATGGCAACTACCTTTTTATCCACACGCTTCGGGAAATTACCATATTGCCAAAGCTCTTTTGGTGGCTTATTTTCCCAATGCTTCGAATCTTCATTATATAGGTTTTGTAAAAATTGTTCGCTTAAATCTGTTCTTCTGTATTCCATAGCAACAAGCTAGTAGAATGCGAGAATTATTAAAAGCGGAAGCTTAATAATTACAGATACATAGGCAGTTTGTAGCGTCGTCTTGATATCCTTCTTTTTCGTTACGGACTTGCTTAGTTTACAAAAAACTTCCACTTTTCTGAAGTGGAAGTTTAGGTATTAATCTTCGCTCTTGCGCATTGGTGGGAATGGAACGCCTTCGCGGGCAGAAACGCCTTCAAATAGCCAGAAATTGCGTTCGGAGTTACCCCAACCGCATGTTGGCGGCATGCCATACTCTAGCATCTCTACGAAATCCATATCCAACATCTGGGCTTCATCATCGCCAGCATCGCGCATAGCCTGCTGCTTTTCGAAGCGCTCTAGCTGATCGATTGGATCGTTCAGCTCAGAGTAGCCGTTACCCATCTCCGTACCAAAGATAATTGGATGGAAGCGTTCGGTGACGCGTGGGTCTTCAGCATGCTTCTTTGCAAGCGGAGAGACCTCAACAGGTTCATGAATCAACCAGTATGGACCAGCGGATTCTTTGCGAATAATCTTCCAAGCATAATCCAAGAGGCGTGAAGCAGATGCGTTTTCGTCAAACTTCATCTTATGCTCGCGCAAGATTCCCTTGATTTGCTCTACGTCAGGATTAAAGACATCGATATTAAAATGCTCTTTTAGAAGATCCGCGTAAGTCTTGCGTGGCCACTCGCAATCCAAATCTACCTTCATGCCGTCATGTTCGAACTGGAGTGTACCCCAAGTTTCTTTACAGACGTATTTGATCATTTCTTCGTAAAGCTTCATACCATCTTCGTAATCCTGGTAAGCAGCATAGCTTTCCATAGCAATGTGTTCTGGCAAATGCTCTTCGTCCATACCTTCATTGCGGAAGCGTGGACCAATATCGTAAACACGTTCAAAACCACCACCAATCAAGCGCTTCAATGGCAACTCGTGCGAAATACGTAGGTAATAATCCTGATCGAGCGCATCCATATGAGTTACAAATGGATTTGCATCGGCACCACCGGTCGTAACTTCAAGAACTGGAATATTAACTTCTACGAAACCATGTGCGTTCAAGAATTCGCGGGTTGCAGTCCAGAATTTACTACGGCGAATAAAGCGTTCACGAACTTCTGGATTTACGGCCATATCTACATAGCGGCGACGTAGGCGCTCTTCCTTGTTCGTAAAGCCATCACGACCAGGAAGTGGGCGCAAGGCCTTGCCAAGTAATCTTGGCGCATCACAGAAAATTGAGATTTCGCCAGTTTTACTCTTACCAACTTTACCAGCAGCTTCAAGAAAATCTCCAGAATCAAGCTTCTTTGTAAACTTAGCAGCTTCATCCTTCAAGAAAATCTGAACTTTGCCAGAATCATCTTCAAGAACTACGAAGGCAAGCTTACCAAAGCTGCGGATACCAGCAATACGGCCAGCAACACAAACGTCCTTGCCGTCAAAATTATCAAAGTTATCTAGAATATCTTTTATTTTAGCGTTGCGATTCGAATGGGCTGGATACGGATCAATACCAGCTTCGCGAATCTCATTGAGCTTTCGCACGCGCTCATCACGAAAATCTTTTAGTGTAGCCATAATTATCTTATATTATATCATAATTCTGGCTTTTATCTAATGCCTTAGGCTTCGTCGGTTTCTTGCTTGGCAGTAAAGCCAAAGTTAGACAAAGAATATTTAGCATCGATAAGATAAACGCTCATTTTGTCCGGGTTTACATAGACGCGAACCTTTGCGCCAACGAGAATCTTTGCACGCGCATCCACAGCTGTCGTATAGAAGTTATATGCGTCATGCGTACCAGGAACAATGTAGCGACAAGATAAATGATGAGTCGTAGAATCATCACTAGTCGTAACCCAATACCTCGTACCAGTAGCTTCTAGATAGTAACCTTGAGCTAGCATTGCTTTCTTTTCACTGTCACCGTCACCAATCTTACTAATAATCGTCGCAAAGCCAAAAATCACAAGGGCGCTAATTATAGCAGTAATAAAATGCCCAGTAAGCAAGCCACCGATTGCGGTCCCTGCACCCGTTATAAAGAATGGCGCCAAGAAAATAAACAAAAATATACGAACGATAGCAAAATTATTAGCCGTAACGTTCACATTCGTCTCATGCTTTAGCTCGCTTCTATCCATCAAGACAGGGCCAGCCTGACGAGGCAAAACACTATAGACGTCAACAAAGTAATTATTTGGATTCTGAGGATCGATGAAGACTCTGGTTTTTCTATCCTTGTCAATAATCGGCTCTTCTTGAAGAAGTTTGCTTCTGAAGACCATGTCTGGATATTTATCACTTGTACATTCTAGCTGATATCCGGAATTTGTCTTGTAAGAGTTCTCGATATGAACCTCAAGCTCTGTTCCGGTTTCAATTAAACTAATGTCTTTTCTGCTAGTTTTTGAGCTTTTACCAAGCTTCGGAATGATAATAAATATCATCGTAATTGCGACAATGATTATAAATACAATTATTGTACCAAGTACAGCAAAGCCCTTATTACCGTTCAGCGTGCTTTTTACAAGCATCGCCACAATCGTCGAAAAGAAAATCACAAAAGCAAATAGAGTCATCACTATAAAAAGCGCGACACCTAAATTACTACTAGTTTTTGTGCTATAGACACCGTTTTTGATTTTTTCTAGGACAACTTGCCTATCTTCGAACTTACTCATGCTAATTTTAATTCTAGCATAAAAATAGAGCCCGTTTAGGCGGGCCCTATTTTATAGACTACTCTTCTTCTTCGCATTCTACTACGTCGTCAGTTTCCTTATTCAAGAACGCACCGGATTGGCGCGACCATAGGCGGTAGTAGGAACCGCGATTCCTGAGTAGATCTTCGTGGCTACCCTGCTCGAGAATCTTGCCATCTTCCAAGACGACAATCTTGTCCATACCAGCAATCGTAGATAGACGGTGAGCCACCACGATGCTCGTGCGACCCTTCATGAGCTTATCCAAGGCATCCTGGATTAAAGCCTCAGATTCAGAGTCGAGCGCAGAGGTTGCCTCATCGAGAACCAGAATTGGAGCATCTTTCAAGATTGCGCGAGCAATCGAGATACGTTGCCTCTGACCACCAGACAATTTGACGCCACGTTCACCGACGAGAGTATCGTAGCCATCTGGCATCTCAGAGATAAATTCATCTGCGTGCGCTAGCTTGGCAGCATGAATGATTTCTTCGCGACTTGCATCAGGCCTACCATAGGCAATGTTCTCTGCGATCGAGCGATGGAACAGAGCCGTATCTTGTGGAACATACGCAATGTTTTCGCGTAGTGAAATCTGGCGAATCTTGCTAATGTCGTGACCATCAACAGTAATTTTACCCTTATCGACGTCAGCAAAACGCAAGAGAAGCTTCGTCAAAGTAGTCTTACCGGAACCAGATAGACCAACTAGACCAACACGTTCGCCAGCCTTAACCTTCAAGTTGAAGTCATTAAAGATCGCGCGAGGCGCGTCGGCATGCTTGAAGGTAATGTTATCGAATTCAATGTTACCCTTCTTAACTTCGATAGACTTGGCGCTAGAAATATCCTTAACAGAATCCTCGGTATCAAGAATTGCTGTCATGTCGTGCGCATCGCCAAAGACACGGTTTACGGACTTTAGAATATTGTTTACATCCCAAAGATTACCAACAATCGTAATGGCGTAATCCGAGATAAGGATTAGAGTTGCGATTTCGATGCCAAGATTCTTACCAAAGATTACAAACATCGTCGAAGCAACAACACAGCCAATAATAACGAAGCCGAAGCAAATATCACGGAAGATAACCGCGCGCATCTGATTCATGCCTGCGTTGTAGGTTGCGGTACTAAAGTTTGCATAGCGGCGATGCTCGTGTGCTTCGCGACCATAAGATTTAACAGCCAAGATGTTAGACATAGAGTCGGCAAGCTGACCAGTCTGCTTGGTTTCGGCACTTGCATATTTCTCGCTTAACTTTCCGACTTTCTTGAAGCTAACCGTAGCAATAATAGTATAAAGAATTACAACTGCAACTAGAACTAATGCAAAAAGCGGTGCCTTGAAAGCCAAGATACCGATGGTTGAGAGAATCGTAAAGGTCAACCAAAGAATCTGGAATATCAGGGTATCAAACAAACGCTCATAACCACCCACGAATTTGTTTGTTTGAGATACAAGCGAACCCGAAAAGCGGTTACTATGGAATCGCATAGACTGCGTACAGACCTTGTCGAAGCAGTAAGTTGCAAGATCGTATGCGACCTTTAGTTCTAGCTTCCAAATAGCCCAAATACGGATATGTCCTAGAAGCTCAGAACCGATTAGATAACATGCTAGAAGCCCAATTACTGGCCACATAAAAGCAGACCAGTTCTCAACTGGGTTAATTCCAGCAGAAACTTTGCCGATAATATCGGCAGTAAAATATGGAGCCAATGCCGTACGACATGCCGTCACAATTGGCGTCACGATGATGCCGGTAGCAAAGAGGCCTTTATGCTTCTTTGTTGCCTGCCAATAGTAATGGAGCGTCCTTCGCGTAAGCTTACGCTTCTCGCCCTTTCTTTCTTTTTTCATAATCTCCCTTTAATAACCACCCGAGAGATTATTCTCAGATGATTATTCTATTGTTTTAATTGAAAATTTCTTTTTATTTGGTAGTTCACCCTCAAAACCAACCTTTTGACCCATTAGCTGTTTGCCGATTGGTGAAACATCGCTAATTTTGCCATTCAAAGGATCTGCTTCGGTTGCACCAACAAGGATATATGAGCGGCTTTTGCCTTCTACATCCAAAGTAACCGTGCTACCAAGAGCAACCTTATCCGTTTTCTTGTTTTCGATAATTTTTGCATGAAGCAAAATATCTTCGATCTCTTGAATACGACCTTCTACAGTATTCTGTTCGCTGCGAGCAGCACTATAATCTTCGTTTTCACTCAAATCGCCATAAGAACGTGCTAGAGCAATTTTTTCCGCAATTTCTGGACGACGCGCTTTGAGCGCTTTTAGTTCTTCTTGTAAGTCTTTTTTACCAGCTGCGGTAATTTTAACAACATTAGGCATAAATACCTCCTATTTTCTGTCAATCGTGGAAAATCACCACTTATTTTAATACTTTTGGTATTTTACTAATGAACTCTTTTGTTGTCAATAGCTCGCTTTTACCCGTTTTTCTAGATAGAATTTCGACTTGATCATTCTCTAGAGTCTTGTCACTAACGATAACACGATATGGGATGCCCATGAGTTCTGCGTCGGCAAATTTCTCGCCATTACGGACCTTTTCGCGGTCATCAAAGACGAATTGTTCTGGATTCAAGTTATATAGCTTTTCGGCTTCTTTCATGCCTTTTTCGCCAATGCCAATGAGATAGTACTTATATGGGGCGATTTCTTCTGGCCAGTTTAGGCCTTTATCATCGCAGGTCTTCTCTGCAATAACGCCCATAGAACGAGCTGGGCCAATGCCATAGCTACCCATAAATACTGGTGTTCTTACACCCTTTTCATCATTGAAGTACAAATCAAGAGCTTCGGAATACTTAGTACCGAGCGTAAAAATATTACCAACTTCAGATGCCTTCTGCTTGTCCAGCTTAGCTGGGTCGACATCTAGCATCTTGAAGGTTTCTTCGTTATAGACTTCTTCGTTAATAGCGATGTTCTTTTCGTGATCGATATAGATAATATCCTCACCCGCATCACAGATGGTCTGGAATTCGTCACTAAAACGACTGAAGCTACCACCGCTTGCAAAGGTACGATACGTGCTGTCGCCAATACCTAGACGCTTAAAGATATTCGTATAACTAATTGCGGCTTTTTCGTAGAATTCTTCATGCTGTTCGCGCGTTGCGCAGAAAGAATATAGATCCTTCATAATAAATTCGCGCGTGCGCATAATGCCAGATTTTGCACGAAGTTCGTTACGGAACTTCTTCTGGAACTGGAAGACATAAAGTGGAAGGTCCTTATAGCTAGAGACATAGCTAGTTAGCATATTCGTAATAGCTTCTTCGTGCGTCAAAGCAAGACCAAGCTCACCACCAGCATGAAGTTTTGTCTTGAACCAGTCGTCGACGACATCGTCGTCCCAACGACCAGACTTTACCCAAGCATCCTTTGGCTGCAAGCTAGACATCTCAACCTCTTGGCCACCAAGAGCGACCATTTCTTCGCGAATAATATCAATAATATTATTTAGAACCTTGCGACCCAAGGGCAGAAAATCATAGACGCCAGCCATTTCCTTGTAGATGTAACCGGCACGCAAAAGCAATTGTGCACTGCGGCTTACTTCGTCGCTTGGTGCATTTTTGAGGGTTTTTACGAATGATTCACTGCGTTTCATACTTTCTATCTTAGAACAGCTAATATTTTATTGCAAGAAAATATTTTGATTTCTTGTCAATATTAGCCCGGATATTCGTCCATAGAGGTAATTAGGACCTCGCGTGGCTTACTGCCACCTGGCGCAGGACCAACTACGCCGATCTCTTCCAAGTGATCAATGATAGCCGCTGCACGACCATAACCAATATGTAGCTGCCTCTGAAGTAGCGAGGTGGACATCTTTCTTGCGCGAATACCAATTTCAGCAGCCTGACGTTCGATATCGCCGCCGCCCATGCCAGAGTCGCCGCCCATGCCCATAACGCCTTTAGCTTCGACATCTTGGGAGATGACTTCGTCGTTATAGTTTGGCGGTGCTTGCTCGCGGAGATAGTTCGTGAGGTTTTCAATTTCTTCGTCACTCACATAGGCACCCTGAACACGTTTTGGCTTGCCCATCATCTCGGTAGTTAGGTAAAGCATATCACCCATACCAAGAAGCTTCTCAGCGCCACCCATATCGAGCATAACGCGGGAGTCCATATTGTTGTTTACGGCGAAGGCAATACGGCCTGGAATATTAGCCTTAATAAGACCGGTAACAACCTTAACTTCTGGACGCTGCGTTGCGAGAACTAGGTGAATACCCGCGGCACGACCTTTCTGAGCGATACGAACAATCATCATTTCGAGTTCCTTGCCAACCTGCATCATAAGGTCCGCCATCTCATCTACGATAACGACAATATATGGCATCTTGCCTTCGTTGTGTTGCTGAGGATTGCCATCTTCATCAGGAATAGTAACCTTGCCACCATTTTTCTGCATCTTTGTGTTATAGTCGACGATATTCTTGACGCGCTCTTCGGCCATAACTGTATAGCGGCGCTCCATCTCATTGACTGCCCACTTCAAAGCACTCAAAGATTTTGGTGCATCGGTAATAATTGGCGTCAAAAGATGTGGAATATCCTGATATGCAGCCATTTCAACCTGCTTAGGGTCGACGATAATCAAGCGAAGATCGGATGGCGAGTTGTGGTAAAGCATGGAAGCAATCAAAGTATTGGTCATGACAGACTTACCAGAACCCG
Source organism: uncultured Candidatus Saccharibacteria bacterium (assembly GCA_946530965.1). GTDB lineage: Bacteria > Patescibacteriota > Saccharimonadia > Saccharimonadales > Saccharimonadaceae > UBA2834. Next base: position 98,988 of record CAMNAK010000001.1, on the reverse strand, counting down.
TAGTACCAGCGATGAGCAAGTGAGGCATCTTTGCAAGGTTGCCAACAACAGTATTACCAGAAATATCTTTGCCAAGCGTAAAGGCAAGCGGCTTGTCCACAATCATCTTTTGCCATTCGCTAGACTGCAAAAGCTCATGTAGACCAACACTACCCTGCTTTTCGTTCTCGACCTCAACACCAACGGCACGAGTACCAGGAATTGGAGCCTCGATACGAATCTTGCTCTTTGCAAGGTTCAACGCAAGCTCTTTATCATAGGTCGCAATCTTAGAAATCTTAACACCCTGAGGCGGACGCAAAGTATACTGCGTAATACGTGGGCCAACATTAGCCTCTTCAACATCGACGTCGATATTGAACTGCTTCAAAGTATCCTCAATAATATGAGCGATTTTATCCGTATCGCCAGGATCCGCTGGGGAGCGTTTCTTGCTTAGAAGCGTTAGTGGAGGCATCTTCCAGTTAATGTCATTCACGGCAACAAGAGCGGTTGGCTCTGGAGCGGCGGCAGGAGCTGGAGCCGGAGCTTCCTCGACCTTAGTATTATCTTTCTTGCGAAGCAAACCACGAGCAACCTTCGGTTTCTCTTCTTCGGCGGTGAGAGCATTAGAGTTATTAACCTTTAGGCCTAGGTGGCGGCGTGGACGATCTTCGTCGTCCTCGATACCGGAATTGCGGCGCATGATGCGAGCATTCTCAGAATCTTCCTCGCTTCTGGTTCCGCGGAATATATCCTGAATCTTATGAAATAGCTGGGCTGGAGTCTCGGCATACATAAATAGAGCCGTAATAACAATCAAGACAACATAAATAAGAATGGAAAGAGGGGCACCTATATTCTTTACGGTATATTCGCTCATGAAGTTGCCAATAACACCACCGGTATGGTTAGTAGAGCCATAGCTTGGCGCACCAAACACACCACAGAACAAGAGAAGTAATAATACCGAGGCAATCCATACGACCGTAGGAAGATTATTGCCTTCCGCACGGAAGATTTTTACTGCAAGATAAATAAGAATGAAAGGCAGAAGATAGGTCGCATAACCAAATACATACATCAAACCTTCTTGCAATGGCGTCAATAATGCTGCGCCCTTCGGCTTAAACCAAGCTGCCGTCAAAATAACAGCTAGGAGCATCATAAAAACTGCGCCAACTTGTTTCCAGAAAACATTTGGCACTTCGTATGTATTTTTAGCCTCTGGGGCTTTTTTCTTTCTACCTCTCTTTTTAGCCATAAGGGTATTATACCATATTTTTAGATAAGCAAAAAGACCTCTCCGAGGAGAGGTCTTTGCTGCAACCTTATATTAGTTAACTACTTTAGCCAATCAAGGTAATCATCGATATCATCTAGATAATCGCTGTAGCTGCTACTGCTCTTCTTGTCGTACATGCCAACGATTTGGCTGATGAAGACCATGATCATAGCAACGGAGCCAACGCCAAGAGCGACTAGAGTCATAATGCGTAGAAGCTGAGTCTTGCCGTTTGCGATGGACTTAGCAACAAATGCAATAACGCCAGCTACTAGAGCCATGATTACTGTTGGTAGGAAGCCGCTTAGCCATAGAGTGCCCTGAGAATGATAAACGCTAGAAGTCTTACCAAGACCGATGAGGGAGGTAAGAATCATGCTAATCATATCAATAGCAAATAGTACTAGAAGTGCTAGGTTTGCCTTGAAAATGCAATTCCATGCCTTTTTAATTGCGCCTGCATCTGTAATCTTGCTTACAGTTAGGAAGCTTACAAGACCTAGCACAAATGTTAGGATACCCATGAAGAAGTATGAGTACATGCCATTACTGAAGCTACTAAGGATATTATCGAATGGAATCTCGAAGATCCATTTACCCTTTGTAAAACCAGCGATTGCATTGAAGATTGCTGCTACGCCAAAGAAAATTGCGCCTGCTGTTGCAAATGCGTTAACATAAGCAATCTTGCTTCCATCAACTTTCATTTTTGGCATTTTCACCTGCTCCACTACAGGTGCTTGTGAAGTATGGTTGGCTTCCGCCATCATTTTTCTCCTTTTAGAAAAATTATATTACAATTCAATAATAAACATTTTTTTAAATATTGTCTAGCAAAAGCTTTTCGTGAAACACAAAAAATCCACCATATAATCTGGTGGATTTTTCATGGATTATTAATCCTGTTTTACGCCGCGCATTGATAGACCGAGACGACCTTTTTCGTCAATAGAATCAAGGCGAACCTTAATTTCTTGACCAAGCTTCAATACGTCTTCGACCTTCGCAATTCTCTTATCGGAGATCTGAGAGATATGAAGCATACCGTCAACATTTGGCATAATATTTACAAATGCGCCAAAGTCTTTAATAGTAACGACTTTACCGTTGTAGATTTTGCCAACTTCCGGTTCTTCTACAAGACCCTTAATCCAATCGAGAGCCTTCTTGATCTTTTCGCCATCAGAAGATGCGATTGTAATTAGACCATTCTCTTCGATATTGATTTCTGCGCCAGTTTCGGTAGTAATCTTGTTGATCGTTTCACCACCCTTACCAATAACTAGACCAATCTTATCTGGATTAATCATGAGCTTCTCGATATGAGGAGCATATGGACTGAGATGATCGCGTGGACCAGGCAAGACGCTTAGCATATGCTCAAGAATAAACATACGACCAGCATGAGCCTTCTTAATAGCTTCAGACAAGACAGAGATAGGAAGACCATGAACCTTCATATCCATCTGCATTGCAGTAACACCTTCAGTAGTACCAGTAACCTTGAAGTCCATATCGCCAGCAAAGTCTTCCGCATCCATAAGATCAGTTAAGACGTATGGCTTATCACCATCCATCATAAGACCCATGGCAACACCAGAGACTGGGCGTTTGAGTGGAACACCAGCATCCATCAAAGCTAGACAAGAGCTACAAGTTGCAGCCATAGAAGTAGAACCATTCTGAGACATAATGTCGGTTACACTACGGATTGCATATGGGAACTCTTCTTCGCTAGGAAGAACTGGAAGAAGCGCGCGTTCTGCCAAGTAACCATGACCAATCTCGCGACGACCTGGGCTACCCATACGAGAACATTCACCAACAGTATAGCCAGGGGCGTTATAGTGGTGCATATAACGGCGAGAACCGTCAGTAGTCTCCATAGTATCAACTAGCTGAGCATAGCTGAGTGGCGCCAAAGTAACAGCGTTTAGAGCCTGAGTTACACCACGAGTAAACAAGCTGGAGCCATGAACGCGTGGTAAAATGCCAACCTGTGAACTTAGTGGGCGAACCTCGTCAAGTTTACGACCATCCGGACGAACACCCTTCTCGATAATATTCTTGCGAACATCGCGCTTAACGGCTAGCTCGAAAGCTTCGCCATATTCATCGCGGAAGTGTTCATCATAATACTTTGTGCGGACGGTCATCTTTTCTTCGTCGCTCATCTTGTCTGTAACGCCAGCTTCTTCGTCAGAAACAATCTTCTGGCAGAACTCATCGTGCATAGCATACTTTAGATCAGAGATAAGCTGGTTACGCTCAACAGTGTTACTGATGCGGAATTTCTCATCAAGCTTACCAACCATCCAAGCATCAACCTGATTCTTGACTTCTTCACTAGGAAGCATAAGGGTATATTCTTGCTCAGCAACACCCACCTTTTCGCGTAGCTCGTTCTGGAGCTTAATAGCAGGCTGTAGCTGCTCTAGACCCCAAGCCATACCATCAATGATGACGTCTTCTGGAACTTCGTTTGCACCAGCTTCAACCATCGTAATACCAGAATCTTTACCAGCAACAACTAGATCAAGGTCAGAAGCTTCACGCTCTTCTGGACTCAAGAACGCCTTATATTCGCCATTTACGCGACCAATGCGGAGACCAGCAATTGGGCCATCAAATGGAACACCAGCAAGCATCAATGCACTAGATGCTGCGATCATAGCAATTACATCTGGGCGGAAGTTTGGATCCATAGAAAGAACCGTAGAGACAACCTGAATTTCCTGGCGATAACCCTTTGGAAATAGTGGACGAATTGGGCGATCGATAAGACGAGCAACCAAAACAGCCTCTTCCGAAGGTTTACCTTCGCGCTTAATAAACTTGCTGCTAGAAATCTTGCCAGAAGCATAGTAGCGTTCCTGATATTCAATTGTTAGCGGGAAGAAATCCTGCATGATTGGCTTGTTGCCGACAACGACCGAGCCGAGAACGACAGTATCGCCGTAAGTAACGAGAACTGAAGAAGTGGTACGGAAGCCAACGCGGTTAACTTCGAGGCCAAGTTTGCGACCACAAAAATCAGTCTCAAGCTTCAGAGTTTTCTTGCCGCTTGGATTAATGATTTCCATCAAAAACTACCTTTCTTCGAGAAAATAATAAGTATCTAGCGCCTTGCCTAAAAGCGGTAAATATCTATCATTTTCTCGATATTATTTACTACCTATATTATATCACGGTGGCGTCTCGTTCGGAAGCTGTAGCTACTTTAATTGTTCTCTCTAACGTATGGATTAGCTTGCGATTTTCGCAAGTTAATACACCTGAGCGTTATAGGCTTATCTGTAAAAACTTGCAGATTTTGCAAGCTAATGAGCACATTGCTAAAAAATACATAAGAGACAAAAAACTATAGCAATGCAGCTTCTTTGACTTTTATCACTATTATGTTAAAATATTATTGGACTTCTTTTTTGTTTCCGATTGGAGAGATGAGAAAGTTGTACTTTATAAAGAAAGGGGTATCTACAATGGCAAATATGGATACCACAGAGTCAGGTTCCTCCAAAAAGAACCACGAGACAACCACTGTTTCCGTGAGCAGAAGCAAGCTCATCTTCAGAGCAAAGACCACAGAAGAGATTCAGGCAGCTTGGGACAAAATCAAGCATGACGGTTTCAGCATCTCGATCGCTGAGATCAAAAGCAAGAACATCGTCACAGCAACCATTCTTCCCTTCACCTGCACGCTCAGCCCCGAAGATAAGCCCACTATGGCCCAGCTCTACATGCCCGGCTTTAACGGCAGCATCGATGACTTCATCGAAGAGCATTTCATGGCCATCAAGAAAGCAGTCAACAAAGCTTGTTGCCTTTCTATTTTGAAGCGCAAAGAGGACGGACAAGTTTATGTTTTCCTCGGTACAGATTCACGCGCTATCAAGAAAGGCGACGGAGAGAGAGCTTTTTCCTACTGCTACAAGAAGATCATCCAGCTTTTCGTCGAGAACTACGAACAGGCAGATATACGTAGTTTTACACCGGCAAGAAAGATGGACGAGATCTCTATGCTGCTCAGTGAAGCATTAGCAACTTCGTAAATTGCCACGCCCGGCCACCACAGAGTGACCGGGATTTTTTATTGTTTTAATTATGAGATAAAAAAATTACGCCTTGAAGACGTAATTTTTTGTTATTTGCGAAGACCAAGCTTTGCGACAGTAGCTTTGTAACTCTCGAAGTCGCTCTGTTCTAGGTGCTTTAGCAACTTTTTGCGCTTACCAACCATCTGAATTAGGCCGCGCTTTGCCATGTAATCATGCTTGTTAGCCTTGACATGCTCGGTGACTTCCTTGATACGTTCAGTTAGAACTGAAACCTGTACTTCAGGGGAGCCAACATCCTTGTCGCTGCGAGCAAGCTTCGCAATTGCCTTAGCTTTGTTATCTTTAGTAATCATATTACAACCAATTCTACCACAGTTTGAGAAGAGTTGCAAGGGTTATACTCTCGGACCTTACGACCCACTGCTGGCGCCATAGTTTACGGTTATTTATTATTCATATATTTTACGAGCGCCGAGCGTAAATCTTTTACCGGCATCACGAATTTGTCGCGAATAGTCGCAGGCGCAATCGCTCCCTTAAAGCCAAGCTTCTTCGCTTCTGCAATGCGGCGATCAGGCGCTATTACGGAGCGAATTTCGCCACCAAGACCAATCTCACCAAAGACTACCATATCTTCGTCTAGCTTCCTGCCAGCCGCTGCACTAGCGATCGCCATACAAATCGCAAGATCAGCCGCGGAATCGTTTAGTTTTAGGCCACCAACAACATTAATAAAGATATCCTTATCCTGAAGGTTAAGCTTAGTACGCTTTTCTAGCACGGCAATAAGAAGATTTAGACGATTCAAATCAAAGCCAGAAGCAGTACGTTTTGGGTAGCCAAAGTTTGTCGGGTTTACAAGCGCCTGAATCTCTACGAGGAGCGGACGCGCGCCCTCGATTGTCGCCATAATAATACTACCGTCAGTGTTTTGACGTTCAGAAAGCAAAGCTTCGCTTGGATTCTTCACCTCAACCAAGCCTTCACTCGCCATCTCAAAGATAGCCATCTCGGTCGTAGAGCCAAAGCGGTTTTTTACAGCACGAATCGTCTTAAACCCACCGTAGCGATCACCTTCAAAATTAAGAACAACATCAACAAGATGTTCCAAAACTTTCGGACCAGCAAGCGTGCCCTCCTTTGTAACATGACCAACGATAATTACTGCAGTATTACTGCCCTTCGCAGCACGAATAATAAGGTTACCGCAGTTACTAACCTGACTAACTGTGCCAGGCGCAGAGCTAATCTCTGCCATACTGAGCGTCTGAATAGAGTCGACAATTACAAGGTCATACTCGCCACCCTCGATAGTCCTTGCGATATCATTCGCGGAAGACGAGCTAGCAAAATGCAAATCATCCGAGCTAGCGCCCAGGCGCACAGCACGCATTTTTACCTGACCGGCAGATTCCTCGCCAGAAACATAGAGAACCTTATGCCCAGCATTCGAAATCGTGGCGCAGATTTGCATCAAGATTGTAGACTTGCCCATACCAGGCTGACCCGCTAGGAGCGCCACACCGCCAAGCAGGATGCCGCCGCCAAGCACAAGATCAAGATCCGCAAAACCAGTAGTTAGACGGCTACCAGCATCAGAAGGCTCGATAGTATTAATCGAGACCGCATCAAGTCGCTTGCCAGAGACCGAACCTTTTGCAAGTGCAGACTTCGCCTCAGTCTCAACCGAAGCCGCCTGCTCTAGAAGAGTGTTCCACTCGCCACAGTTCTCGCAGCGTCCTGCCCATTTTGCATAATTCGCGCCACAATTCTGGCACTGATACCTCGTCTTTAGTTTTGCCATATATTAAGTGTAACACCTGAGGCGTTTTTAAGAGCAAGCTTAAGCCTTTAAGAGAAGCTAAATGCATAATAAATTGACAAACAAAATAGGCTATATACTATTATTTAACTATATGCCAAGATTATTGCTAATAGAAAACTCCATTAAAAACTTCGTCAAAAAGCATTGTTTTGCGTTTTTTGTAATCATCGTTGTCTTACTAAGAGTATTCTTTAGCTGGAAGTTGCGAGGTTTTACCTCTGCCGACTATACGATTTTTCTCGACAACTGGATAGGATATATCCGCACGCATGGTGGTATTCTCGCTTTAAAGGATAGCTTTGCCAACTATAATCAACCATATTTAATACTACTTGCTATTTTTTCTTATCTTCCCATCAAAGCTTTATCAATAGTAAAGATTATTTCACTATTTTTTGATTTTATATTAGCGTTTAGCGTCCAGCATCTAGTCAAGACACTTACGCGCAAGAACACCAACGAAAGAAAGATTTTCAAAATGCGCGCAATCGCATTCTTGTTAACCTTGGTCACCCCAACGATCTTCCTGAATTCAGCTTGCTGGGGACAATGCGATTGTATTTATTCCGCATTCGTCACACTTTCGCTAAGTTACTTATTGAGAAATAAATATCCGAGGGCATTCTTCTTTTTTGGATTAGCCTTCGCCTTCAAGCTTCAAGCGCTATTTATTTTCCCGCTTTTTATAATTCTTTATCTACGTAAGAAAAATATATCATTATTGCATTTTTTAATTATTCCGGCAGTATTCATTATCACCTCACTACCTAGTCTTATCGTTGGCCTAAAGATAGATCGCCTTTTTATGGTGTATATTGAACAGGTTAATGGCGATAGACTAACCACACTAAACTTATATAATTTTTATACCTTTTTGCCGAACAATTACAGTAGCATGGCAGCAATTGGTTATTTACTCCTCATAACCAGCTTAGGAATTTTGTCGTTTTTCGCAATTAGAGCCAAGCATCTCAACAAAGAAGGAATCCTAAAGCTTGGTCTTACGATTCTAGTAACCTGCACATTCTTTTTGCCTCAATTACATGAAAGATATCTATATTTAGCAGCTCCATTAAGTATCGCATTATTTACATATGGTTTATCTATCGGAAAAAAGAATCTAAAATATGCTTTTATCCCCATTTCCATCGAAATAGTATCTTTAATGGGCTACTTGCCATTTTTGTTCCAGTACAAAACCAACGAGACAAAGACAATAGGCGCGATTTGCTATGCGGGAATTTTCTGCTGGCTGTATTATCAAAGTCTATATAAATTCTTATCTACCAAAAACAATCGTCTCAAAGAGCAAGCTTAAGCAGTTTGATTGACTTTTCATTGAATTTATGCTATAATTAACAGATACGGAAATCCGCTAGATCTTTAAGGAGGGATATTTCTCATGCTTAGTAGAGAAAAGTTCAAGAAGAATCGGCAACGTATTTGCGCTTTGCTTGGCGCTATACTCACCGCTTACTACATCCACAAAGGAGCCGAGAATAACGGCAAGACCATCTTCGCTGCAGTCGCAATATCGATGTGCGTCTATTTCATCTGGCACTGCATCGATAGAATAATTGGCATACTATTTCCAGTAGTCGTCGATTTGCGCAACTTTGAGAACGACAAGGTTGACCGCAGCGATCCATATCACGTCATCATTTGTCCTGGATCCTGTGCACCCAAAATCGAGCTCGAAATAGACAGCGATGAACGCGTAGAGCTGCTCAAAATCGGCGACCTCAAAATGCGCCAAAGTGACCGCGAATATTGCTACCTTCGCATAACAAACAAGCGGTTCATAAAAGCCGACCCTGATATGGCCTACACCATCACGAAGATGATCAAGACTAATTTCGGCAAGGTGCAGAAAACCGGCCTTAGTTACCAGGTTGACCATGCATGATTAATCCTTTATCTTCCCCCGGATTATCCGGGGATTTTTCTTGCAAACAAAAATCCCCCAGCTTTGCTAGGGGATTAGTTATTACGCGCCGATTACTTCGTCCACAATGCCATATTTTTTGGCTTCTTCTGCGGACATCCAGTTATCTCGGTCCATATCTTTTTCAATCTTCTCAAGGCTTTGACCAGTATTCTTTGCCATCATCTCGGCAAGCACCTTCTTGAGGTAAATACCTTCGCGAAGTGCGATTTCCTGATCTGTAATCTTGCCCTCAGTGCCAGAGCTTGGCTGATGAATCATGATGCGAGCGTTCGGCAAAGCAAAGCGTTTACCTTTTGTGCCGCTAGATAGAAGCATGGCACCCATCGAAGCCTGAAGACCAATACCAATCGTCTGAACATCTGGCTCGATATAGTTCATGGTATCGATAATACCAAGACCATCATAGACGGAGCCGCCCGGAGAGTTAATATACAACTTAATATCCTTCTTTGGATCTTCGTAAGCTAGATGAAGTAGCTGAGCAATAACAATATTGGCAGTCGCAGAGTTAACTTCGTCGCCCAAGAAAATTACACGTTCTTTCAAAAGACGGGAATAAATATCGTAGGCGCGTTCGCCACGATTCGTCTCTTCGACAACCGTAGGAACTAAATAATCTTTCATGTTTTTCCTCCTTGTTATAATCATAGCTTTATTAGCACTCTAATGTCAAGAGTGCTAATTGTTTATTCGTTCGTAATCTGGTCTTCGGTATGGTCGACCCTACTATTGATCGTGTCGTAGAGTTTGTTGCTGGCTGTAACGTTATCGTTATATCTCTCGATCAACGCATTTGTTTCGTCGATTATATTAGACAAAGCATCATAATCTACATTTAGCTGATTCTGCCTTTTTAGTAGCTCAGCGCGCTCGGCTTGAAACTCTGACTGGCTAGCAAAAGAACCGCTAGCCGCACGATTATTAAAGTTCTCAATATCAGTCGAGAGGCTATTAAAATCTGCTTTATACTTCGCAGTCCTCTGTTCGATTTCGGCGCGCTTCTCGTCGATTTGGCCAGCCAAGCTACTTGCCTCCTGCTCGAGCTTCTCAAACTTGCCGTTATATTTATTAAAATAGCCGACGATCGTTTCTCGATTATTGAAGTATTTCGCGTAATGCTTCGAAAGATCCGAGGTCAATGACGATTCTGGAATTTGCGAACCAATCACCGAATGGAGCTCATCATAATATTCGTCCGAGCTATAGGTCTTCATATGCGCTGCCAAGGCGTCTTTGTTGGCCTTATAGACACTTTCTAGGTCATCCTGAAGATTCTCTTTTTCGCGAGAAGACAAGCGTGCCCAGACCGCATGAAGCAGCTCGTGCGCTAGGACGGTTTCCCTAATACCGTCTAGCTCGGAATCCGTAATGTTATAGACATAGACCTTTTTCTTTGTATAGCAGCCAAGCACCGAGGAATTGCTCTCTTGGCTCGAATAACAGTTCTGATTAAACTCCGCCGCGTCCTGCAGCTCTGGTCTCGAGGCATTAAAAATACGTTTGCCAGTAGAAGTTAGGTCGTCTTTTTCGAGTAGCTTCGCCATTTCTGGAGTCGGTTCGTAACCTTGTGCAGCGAGAATATCCGACAAAGCAGAATAATCTACACCAAAGATTAAGAACAATACTAAGCCAATGATAGCCAGGCTAATAATTAGCCCAAGAAAACCAAAACCATGAGTCGTTTTTCTCATGGTTTTAGTATAGCACGGGCTTTTTATTCTTTAGCTTTGGTAAGAGTTAGCTCTTTGTCTTTGAGGCTAATCTTTGCAATATCACCCTTCACGAGCTTGCCAGCCAAGATATTATCTGCAACAAGCGATTCTAGCTCATCCTCTATCTCGCGACGGAGTGGGCGAGCACCATTCTTTGGATCGTAACCCTTATCGATAAGATACTTCTTTGCGTCTTCCTCGATTTCGATACCAATAGACTGAGCAGCGAGGCGCTTCTTGAGTCTAGCAATAAGATTATCAAAGATGCGGCTAACATCCTTTTCGGTCAAAGCGTTGAAGGTAACAATTGCGTCAAAGCGGTTAATAAGCTCTGGGCGCATAAGCTTTCTGAGAGCCTTCATTGCGGAAGCTTCATTTGCGGCATGTTCTGCCTCGAGCGCCTTCGCATCCTTCTTTGTCTTTACCGTGAAGCCAAGCTCGGACTCGCGATACATTTCTTCGGCGCCAAGGTTGCTGGTTAGAATCACGATAGTGTTATTGAACTTAACTTTCGTGCCCTGACCATCCGTCAAGACACCATCTTCAAGAATCTCAAGCAAGATATTAAAGACGTCTGGATGAGCCTTCTCGATCTCGTCGAACAACACGACAGAGTATGGATGGCGACGAATCTGCTCGGTAAGCTTACCGCCATCATCATAACCAACATAACCCGCAGGAGCACCAACAAGGCGACTGACGTTATGCTTCTCACCAAACTCGGACATATCGATCTTTACAAGCGAGTCATCACCGCCAAAGACTTCCCTTGCGAGAACCTTGGCGAGCTCAGTCTTACCTACGCCCGTAGGCCCCATAAAGATGAAGCTACCGATTGGGCGGTTTTCGTCCGAAATGCCAGAGCGACCGCGACGAATTGCCTTACTGACCGCCTTGATTGCGTCATTTTGGCCAATGATTTCTTTTTGTAGGTGATCTTCAAGATGGAGTAATAGCTCCTGCTCGGAACCATGAACACGACTAACAGGAATACCAGTCTTTAGGCTAATAGCCGTAGCAAGATCCTCGCTCGTAACAGCTGGGATTTTATCAAGGTCCTTATTCTGCTTTTCTAGTTCAGCAAGCTTTTCTTCGAGCTGAGCAGCGCGAGTCTTAAGCTTTGCGGCATCCTCATATTTCTCAGCATCAGCAGCTTCCTCAATCTTGCGTTGCAAGTCAGAAAGCTCGATCTTTGCCTTCTTGTAGTCGCTACCACCGCGCTTGTCCAAAGACACACGCGCAATCGCAGAAGCTTCATCAATAACATCGATGACCTTATCTGGCATAAAGCGGTCAGAAATATAGCGCTGCGATAAGTTGATAGCTTCTTCTAGAATCTCGTCGGAAATCGTAACGACATGATGTTTTTCGTAATGACCCTTGATACCCTTCAAGATGCGAAGAGTAACAGTCGCGCTTGGCTCGTCAACCATAACAGTCTGGAAGCGGCGAGCAAGCGCCTTGTCCTTCTCGATATATTTACGATATTCATCAAGAGTGGTTGCACCGATGAGCTTGAGCTTATTGCGGGCCAGAGCCGGCTTCAAGATATTTGCAGCATCCATACTACCTTCGGAGGAACCAGCACCGTTTAATAGATGAAGCTCATCGATAAATAGGATTACACTATCATCATCGACAGCTTCGTCAATAATACCCTTAATGCGTTCCTCAAACTCGCCACGGAACTTCGTGCCAGCAACCACAGCGCTAAGATCAATCTGGAAGATACGCTTGCCGATAAGCTTTTCCGGAACATCATTCTTTACAATGCGCATGGCAAGACCTTCAACGATAGCAGTCTTACCAACACCAGCCTCACCGATGAGAACTGGATTACTCTTTGTGCGGCGACAAAGAACCGTAACGGCGCGCTCGATTTCTTTATCGCGGCCAATAACCGTATCTAGGTGACCGGCACGAGCCTCTTCGGTCAAATCTGTACCATATTTAGATAGGAAGCGATAACCAGCGCGCTTGCCAGCTTTGCGCTTTTGTTCCTCGATTTTTGCCTCGTCAGCTTCCTGCTCAACAATATCCTCGATATTCTTTGCAACTTCATTAAGATCGACATTTAGCTTGCCAAGAAGAATTGCAGCGCGAGAATTTGGCTGGCGAACGAGAGAATGAACGAGATGCTCGGTACCAATGACGTCTAGGCCGTTTTCTCTAGCAAAGTTCATAGACATGCGGAGAGTAAGGACAGCAGCCTCAGACAAAGACATCATAGCCATTGGCGAAGCTGGAACATCTACCGCTTGCTTGCCATAAACCTTTTCAACTTCGTTTAGATTTACGCCCTGCTCGCGAAGCACGCGCGCACCAGTCGAAGTATCCTGAGCAAGAATACCCATGAGGAGGTGTTCTGTGCCCATATAACCCTGACCATAGCGCTTGCTATAGTAGTCAGCTTTTTGTAAAGCGAAACGTGCGTTTTCGCTTAGATGATTCATAATTTCACTAAATTCGTCCATCATTTTCTCCAATTCTAGTCAGCTTGTAGAGGGAATTATTATCGGCAAGCTTAACTGTATTCTATTGTATATAGTTTAGCACTCGGGTGTCAAGAGTGCTAATATACTATTTTCAAACTTTAGCATTTTAGCTATTGACATATCTGTTATTATCTGTTACAATAGGAAAATCGTTCTTTAGAAAGACTGCTATTTGGCGCAAACGCCCAAATTCAAAAATAGCAGTAAATGAGGTGTATGTATGAATAAGACGAAGAAGCAGGTCATGAATGCGGAGAATATTCTCGTGCTGATCCCTTCAAGCTTCCGCAGTGATGACCGAAGAGTCGCAAACATGATTTCCATGCTGGTCCATAAACTCGGCGGCTTCTGCTGCCACACCAGTGCTGAGAGCATGAAGTTCGAAGAGCTCGAGGAACGTCACCAGCTGCGCATCAGCAAGGCACTTGAGGAGGGCGGCCGCGTGTTCGCCTTCAATGCAAGCACCGAGCTGTGTGACATGGGCGTTGTACAGATGGGCAACATGCATATCAATGGCGCTAAGCGCCTTGAAGCAGCCATCGCAGCGGCAACCTGATTTCTATTCACTCTCCACCCCAAAAAACTCCCGCCAGTCTCTGACGGGAGTTATTTTATTCTCCTAGAAGTTTTAAGAATTCAGCTTCGTCTATAACTTTCGTGCCGAGCTTTGCAGCTTTTTCGAGCTTAGACTTGCCAGTATTTCGACCAGCAACGAGGTAATTTGTACTTTTTACAACGCTACTGTGGAATTCTCCGCCAAGCGCACGAATCTTCTCTGCCGCCTCGTCGCGCCCCATAGAATCGAGCGTCCCCGTAACAACAAAGCCAAGGCCAGCGAGCTTTCCATTTGAATTATCTTCATACACCGGTTCGACACCAATTTCTTTTAGCTTATCTAGTAGTGCAAGATTATCTTCGTCGGCAAACCAAGCAAGAATAGATTCGGCGACCGTAATACCAATACCAGGCATCTCGGTCAAATCTTTCTCCGTTGCATCACGAAGATTATCTAAAGTCTTAAAATGCGCCGCTAGGTCAATGGCCGTCTGAGCGCCAATATGTCGAATACCGATAGCCGTAATAAACTTTGCAAGCGGCGGATTTTTTGTAGCCTGAATGTTTTCTACAAGCTTATGCGCAGATAGCTCACCGAAGCGTTCCAAATCCATAACCTGGCCAGGCGTCAAAGTATAAAGGTCAGCAATCGAAGAGACGAGACCGCTATCAATAAGGGCTTCAACGTTCTTCTCGCCAAGCCCTTCAATATTCAAAGCAGGCTTACTGGCATAGTATTCAATCACGCGCTTAAGCATTTGATCAGCGCTACTACCCTTAACGCGATAAACAACTTCGCCGACTGGGCGCTCGAATTCTAGCTCTGGATATTGTTCGTGTAATGCTTCTTTATAGTCAAAAGGCTTAGAATCGCTTGGGCGAAGCTCGGTCAATATGCGGTTAATCTGCGGAATAATATCTCCGGCCTTATATATAACAGCCGTATCGCCAATGCGCGCGTCAAGACGAGCAATCTCGTCAGCATTATGAAGCGAGGCATGACGAACAGTCGTACCTGCAAGCTGGACTGGATCAAAAACCGCTACTGGGGTTGCCGCACCAGTACGACCAATCGAGATAACGATATCTTTAATAATTGTCGTAGCTTCTTCAGCTGGATATTTGTAAGCAATTGCAGCACGAGGCGTCTTGCCGACAATGCCAAGCGCCTGATAAACCTTGCGGTCATTTACTTTAATTACTGCACCATCAGTACCAAATGGGAAATCACCGCGCACTGTATTCAGATGCTCGATAAACTCGAATGCACCATTGATATCTTTGTAGACTTTTTGCTGGCGCGAAGTGCGGAAGCCAAGCTCGTTTAGCTTATCGTAAACTTCCGAGTTTGTTGGAAGATTCGGCGAGACCATATCGTAGCCCATAAACTTGAGCGGGCGAGAAGCCGCAACCTTTGGATCGAGCTGGCGAATCGTGCCAGCTGCGAGGTTGCGCGGGTTAGCAAATTCCGGCTTGCCAGCCGCACGCTGAGCGGCGTTAATTTTATCAAAATCCGCCTTAAAGATAACTACCTCGCCACGAACCTCAACATGCCCCATCAAATCAATGCGAAGCGGAACATTCTCGATTGTGCGGACATTCATCGTAACGTCCTCGCCAACTTTACCGTCACCACGAGTGACAGCCTGTTTCAAGAGACCATCTTCGTAAATCAAGGCCATTGCGAGACCATCCATCTTGATATCTACAAACAACTCTGGATTAACTGCGCCAAGCTTCGCGATGCGCTCGAGCCAGTCACGAATCTCTTCTTTCGAGAAAACATCGGCAAGCGAAATCATGCGCTCGGCATGCTTGACCTTCGTGAACTTGTCTAGCGCACGACCCGCCACACGCTGAGTTGGCGAATCTGGAGTAATAAGCTCTGGATATTGTTCTTCGAGCTGAGACAACTCATGCTTCAAGCTATCCGCTGCCGCCTCAGACATCGTCGACTCATCAAGAACATGATAATGATAGCGATAATCGTTAATCAAGTCGCGCAATTTCTCGATGCGCTCAATGATTTCTTTTGGAGCTTTAGTGTCTGTCATCTAGCATCCTCCTATAGAACAGATATAGATATGAAGTTCCGTAAATAATCGAGAAGCAGATCATCGTCTGAAGCGCAATCGGAACAAATGGAACATTCTGGATAATCTCAAAGTTTTCTTTGAGAATAAGGTCGAGCCAGACAATCGGAATCATAATAACAATCCAAAGAACCGCCAAAACGAATAATAAATAAAGGACGCGGATAATATACTTGATTCTCCTGCCCTGCATTACATCCGTAGCGGCATGAATCGCAGCCATTGGATAGATACCCGGAACCGTAACTGCGGATAGTGCCACAAGTGATACTGGCAAAAGATACAAGGAAAGCGTCAAAAGAAGTGCCGCAAACACAAAGAATAGGAAGGCATAAAACGGCTGAGACAAGAATTCCGTTTGAAGCGCCACCGAGTAGACAATAATTGTAATAAAGAGCGGAATAAGATGAACAAACAAGACCAAGAACACCGCAAAAACAGAAATAAGCGGCGACAAGGCATTATAGAGACCGTCCCTAAAACGAGGCTTATTGCCCGCAAGGAGGTGCCTTAGATAATAGGTCGTAATTAGCCAGAGCGAAGCCACAAGAAAGACAAGGAGCACCGCCTGAACATCGGTCAAGCTAGTAGATAGGCCACCCGTAGAAATGGAGCTAACTAGAAGCATGGCGGATTTTGCAAAGCGACCAAGTTCGCCTACGCCGTTATATTCTGCACTAATATCGATAGATTCCTGCAAGGTCTTATATGAGCTCTCACTGAGCACGCCAACCAAGATAACGTTCGCAAAAACCGTAAAGAATAATAGGAGACCAAAAAGTTTCCAGTTATGAAAGATGATTTTAAAAGTCGTAAACGTGTGACTTACGAGACCAGGAGCCGCAAGCGGACGCTCATAATCCTCACGATAGGAACGCTTAAAAGAATGGTGCAATTTTACGCGCGCACGCTTCTTATCCCAAACACGTTCCTTGGAATCATGATAAGCCTGTTTGAATGTTTTGTGAGTTTTACGGACTTTTTGTTTCTTTGCTCTAGAATCGGGATTATTCGAATCTATTCCTGTATTTTTCTTCTTAGACATCTCACCTTTCTTTCCCATATAGATATTATATCATTCCAGCGTTATCTAGCCCTTCGGATAAAGTTGCAGCCATAAGGAAAATTTGAACAATACCACAGGATACCTTTCTTGTCGTTTTTCTTAATCAGTTGCCCCGTTTCGCAGCGCGGGCACAGCTCACCCTTGAGACTTGCCAGCTTAGATGATAGCTCGAGCAGAAACGGCGAAGGGTTCTTTGGACTAGCTAACAGGATTGTCACAAGCCTAGCGCGAGTAATTGCAACATAAAACAGGCGCCGCTCCTCTGCGAAAGCAAACTGTTCCTCTTTCGTGAGCAGCATATCCAGTAGTGGATCATTTTCCCTTTGCGCTGGCATCCCCATAATATCCGAGTTCATATTTAAAACGATAACAATATCCCGAGTAATACCTTTGGATTTATGCATAGAACAGAATTCGAGCTTTAACTCTTCGCCTTTAGTATTCCGCCAAATAACCTGTTGGTCTTTAATCTCGATGTTTTCTGCTTTTAGCCGATTAATATCCGAGTTAAAGCGCGAGATAATCTGCAGTTCCATTTTGCTCAGTTTTTCATAGCCATACTCCTCATGGAGTTTCTTAATGGCTTTTTCGAAAGCCGACACATCCGAGAAACGTTCCGAGTTCTCATTATTCAAGACAATCTCGATTGGAGTTGCAGTCTTTTTAGAACTGCGCGCTCTTTTATGGATCTGAAGAGGATTTCTTTCCACGAATGCGCAGCTCTTTTGCAAGGTTGGCGCACCAAAACGATGCGTTGTTTCAATTAGACTCCGCCTTGTATACTTACAAAAATATTGCTCAAATTTATTGATCAGCTCCAGATTACTGCCCGTAAAGCGATAGATAGATTGCCAATCATCACCTACGGCAAAGAGTCGGCATTTTGGATTCTTGTCCAGAATTGCGCGGATTAGCTGCTGGCGATTTGGCGACAAATCCTGTACCTCGTCAACCAAAATATATTCATAGCCACGCATACAGCTAGGCTCAGAGCGAACCAGCCAAGTAGCCTCGTTTATCATGTCAGCAAAATCATAGAGGCGATTTAACTCCAGATGTTCTTCATAATCTTTATATATTGCTTCAAAAATATCCAAGAATAACTCCGCCCGGTACCTCTCATACTTCGTCTTAGCCTTCTCAGTTCGTTTTCTTAAATCCTTAAACTCAAGCATACTGTTTTTAAAAAGCGACAAAAAGCTTTCGAGTTGTTTTAGAAAAGCTTCAAAATCCTGACTATAGTACTTCCGAATTAGCCAAAATATCTTATCTTCGTCTAGGCGCTCGCACTTTAAACCCATTACTTCCAGTTTTTCTTTTGCGTAACTCAACAGCTCACACTCGGCCCAGCGCCAAGATTCAAGCTCCAGATATCTCGTTTTATAATACATATGAATTTTGCGGCGCCAGCATAGGTCTTTGTAGTAGCTTTTGCCGAGCATAGATTTGCCGCGTTTATCTATGGCGGCAAAATCTATATAAATATCTCCGCAAGTAAAACTGGGCCTATAGTTCAAATCTTTGAAGTTTTGCCTATATTTATAATTAACGCCATGAATAGTTAACCAATTAGCCAAAATCTGCTCTTCTTTACTACGAATAAAATCCCCTCTGATTTTACCCTTCTCGATAAACTCTTTCCGAAACTCATCTCTTAGACTCAGACGAAGATAAAGGCGGTTATAACTCACAAAATCCTTAAGGCTTAACCCTTGCCCAGGAGCCACAGGAGCCGAAAGATAGAACAAGATATAATCATTGAGTTTTCTAGCAAAATCCGAAGAGCTATTCGCGTGTTTCAAAACCGAATCTTTAATAAACTTCGAGGTTTCTTCGGGCGAAATTAGCTTTTTCTTACCTAGATCGCCAGAACTTTGCTCCGAGATTATCTGGTTACCTAGCGAATGAAAGGTGCGAATCTGCGCACCCTTAACTGAGCAACGCTCGACCAACTCCTTAACAGTTTTGCTCGTAAAAGAAATAACCAAGATGTTCTCCGCGCGGAGCTTTAGTTCATTAACTAGATACTCCACCTTAGCCAAGAGGCTCATAGTTTTGCCGCTCCCGGCCGAAGCCAAAACCAATTGAGCATCCTCACAAGCGACCACTGCCTCGATCTGTTGCTTATCTAGACTCATTGCGCCGAGCCTTAAACCGTGTCTTTTTGCGTGGTTCACAAATACAAAGTTATGGATTTTTCTGAAGATTTCTCGAAGCCACCCCAGACGAAGCCCGCTAATTTGGGATTTTGGGATATATTTTTGTTGTTTCTTGGCCTCCAGATTTTTCATGCAGATAGTATGCTCTTTTCCCTCTAAAAAGAAAGCTTTAGCATGAATGGTATTGACAAAATACAATGCTTATGCTATAATATATCTTATCATTTGCTTTTGCGGCAAATGAAGTTAATTTAAGAAGATTTGCTAAAGAAAAAGATTTCTTAGCAGACCGACAAGAGTATAAAGCTTTACGCTTTTATCGGTCTGCTAAGCTTCGGCTAATGCTAGACTGAATACTACTTCTAGGAGGCATTTATTATGCTGTATGTTTCTTTTTCCGATAAGGGCCACTATGAGGGCGATACCTTCATTCAGACCCCGATCACCCCGGTTCTTCCCATGCCCGATGGCAAAACCAGTCGCATTCTCCCGAATGGCTGCTTTGAAGCCGACCTCGACATCAAGTATGCAAACGAGGAGACTAACGAGGACAAGGTTACACTGACTAAGCCTTCCGGCGATACCGTATGGATTCTGGCACAGGACAGCACTTTCAGCTGGACCAACCGTTATGCTGGATACTATGGGTCAAAGAAAGGTGAAGTCTCTCTGGTTCGTCCGAGAGACACAGACATTGTCATCGTCAAGATGGGTGCCGGCAGCTGGTTCGTCTCTAACGACGTCATCTACCACAATGATGGCGGCGTACTCGTGAAGTATTCTACCGAGAGCGTGATCGGCTGGAGCACATGGGATTCTCCAATCCACAACTTCATTGATCCTCGTGCAGTGGGCTACACAAGTCGCCATTCCGCCGAGATTAATGCCGCTGCAAAGAGCCCCTGCTTCTGCGATTCTCCTCGTATCTACTTCTGAGACCTATCAGTGAAACTGCAAATCTTCTCCTGGCGCCCCGCTCATCCGAGCGGGGTTTCTCTTGTTCCAAAAATCCCAAGATAGCTTGATTATATTAAGCGCAAGATGCTAAAATACTGATATGGTGCGTTGGCGGAGCAGTTACGCAGAGGTCTGCAAAACCTCGTAGACCAGTGCAACTCTGGTACGCACCTCCATATTTCTGGTGATTTTCACTTATCTTAGCCTTTTCGAAATTTCACTCTATCAGTAATAGCGTTGAAATTTCTCAAAGACCAAGCTAAGCGAATATTCCTCAGAAATTTTTTATAATATGCCCAAGTGGCGGAATTGGTATACGCGGCGGACTTAAAATCCGCTTCCCTTACCGGATTATGAGTTCGAGTCTCATCTTGGGCACCAGAAACAGAAAACGACCCTTCGGGTCATTTTTTGTTGATGCATTCCGAAATGAGGCGAGAGCGCGTCCTACCAGCCTTATTGACATTTTATCATGTTTATGCTATAATATAAGAGCCTAGTCATTAGACTGGAGTATCTTATTATGGAGGCGACGAATATGAATAAAATCATAAATCGCTCGAAACAATTACTCGATTTACTTATCGCGGCAACCGCTATAAGTGATGCATCATATGCTATCGAGGATGATATCAAAGCCAAATTAACGCCGCTCTATATCGAGTTTCCCGATGATACTGCGCATCACGTAACCCAGAAGCTCATGCTAATCGCTCGTACTAGTGCCACACTGAGACCAAACATCAAGGAGTATGTAGACATAATTATCGAAAACCTTGGCATCATAGAGCGTGAATATGATCGGCTTTCCGAGCTCAAGTCAGAGGACGAAGCCTACAGAAATGCCGTCGATTCACTCGACAATATGTTTACCAACATTTTCGACAACTATAACTCCTCTAGGTTCGATGTCAATATCTCCGAAGATTGGATGAGTGTCTACTACGATCATTTTGCTAACTTCGTAGTGTATTTATTCGAATTTCTGTTCTCTGAGGACGGATTAGGTGGCGAAAACCGTGACAGCAATTTTGCATTAGCCCGCCATGATGTTATTGAGCTTCTCAAGATCGCTATCGCAGCGTCTTCGAGCGAGGAAACAAAATAACATTACCTCCTAAAGCACACCCCCGAAAAGCGCGCCAGCAATGACGCGCTTTTTCATGCCGCCGCATATCTCATGTATCAAAATAATGCTAAACTAAAGCCATGAATTACCGCGGAATTATTATTGAAGAAAGCTTAAAGAATCCTGGCCTAGTCAAAGAACTAGCCACACAAGGATTACTATCTATTGCTAATCAAGAAGTCGAGAAAGTCGAGGAAGCTCATGAAACTCCTTGGCTCGAACAGTGGACCTGCGACGAGGTCGAAATCTCTGAAGACAAAATTGAGGAAGCCGTCCAACTCCTAAGCCAGTCTATCGATACCGAACATATCGGAAACTGGTACTGCGACTTCAAAAATGCCGACACACATTACGTTGTCTTTAGTAACAAGATCTTCAAGATTAACCGCAAGAGCCGCGAAGATTACTCTGCTATGCGCGAATACGCTCTAGGTATTGGCCTTCCAGAACATCAACTACCACGCTACGAAGGATTCGACCTCCAACAGCTCGCAGATTTCCTAATTGAAGCCAAGAAACAAACCTACGCCAGCGGCGACGAAGCCAAGACTACTCCAAGCCGCGAAGGTTCCAATGATTACCATTACGAATCCACACTCGGCGAAGAGCGTATCGCCTACCACGACACATATTTTGGCGGTGTTAAGTTTATGGGCGAAGAAGTTGTTTACCTCGGTGAGGGTGCGCCAAAATGGGGCATGAACTACCGCGGCGTTACGCTCCGCCCAGATATGTCCGAGGCGGCCATGGATGCCGTTTTGCGTCCTGCTCTTAGCATGGTCGGCGAAGACAAGGAAGTTATCCCGGTTCGTGGTCCACGCAAGTTTGAGCGCGATGGCTTCGTTTATGAGTTCAAGGTTGAGGGTACACTCGAAGAGTTCCACGGCGAAGAGACCCTGTCCAAAGACGGCGAGCTAATCTATAGAAACGTCTGCGATGGCGGAATTATAGAATAAAATCACAAGAAAAGCGCCGAGAAATCTACTCGGTGCTTTTTGTTGGCTTCGATTGTACTTTACACTAGATTAGGTTATTATGAGCTTATAAATCGCATCCGATTTCGCCCATTACACAAGGAGGTGTAAGCGTATGATGACCACTGACAGACTAGCAGAGCTTTACAAAAAAGTCTTGCAGCTCGAAGAGAGATTCGAGGCTATTGAGCGCAAGACTAAAAACTTACCCAAGACAGACGCCATCGCCTTGCAGGAAAGGCGTCGTCGGGTCACCGAAGCAAAAGACGCTCTCGCCGCCGCCAGAAAAGAATTCAGTGATGCGATTAATTCTTACAATCGTATCCATAGCATGATTCCTTTCTATCGGAGGTCGAAAGTCTACTCGGTCAAGCTCGAGACGAGAACCGTAAAGTTCCGTTTCGATCAGCACGGCATCCCTACAATCCTATAAAGACGCTTCTTTGCCATGAATGGCGTCAACCTCCTAAAGAGGGCCAGCCCCATCACCCCGGGACTGGCCTTTTTCTTGCTGGAGCAAATCTTTTGTGTTTAAATAAAATAGTACATTAACTAATATCAAGAAGCAGCGAGGGACTGGCCCTTTGACCTGCTACCAACCTACTCTTCGAGCAAGGTGGTAATTCCAGCCAAGAAAGGAAAGATATGCCAAAATCTTCAAAGCGCGTTGCGCTCAAATCTTTATCAATTGCTAATTCCACGCCTGGCTTTTTGCGCACGGCAGAATCCGTCTCGCCGAAACATCCAGATAAGCTCTGCGATCGTGTTTCCGATTCAATCCTTGATGCTTATCTTGCCCGTGACCCTTATGCTCGCGTAGCAGTAGATTGTGCTGGCGGTCATGGCCAATTCTTTGCCACTGGCGAAATTTCTTCGACCACAAAAATCAGCAAGGCTGAAATCGAGGAAATAATCCGCAGTATTATCGGAAATAAGATAAAGATTATTATTAATATCAAGGAACAGAGTCCAGAAATTGCACGAGGTGTCGATACTGGCGGCGCTGGCGACCAAGGCATCATGATTGGCTACGCTAATGACGAGACACCCGAACTATTACCAAAAGAAGTTGTTTTAGCGCGCAGATTCAACCAATTTATCTATAGTAAGTTCCCTTTTGACGGTAAAACCCAGGTCACCTTGGACGGAGATAAAGTAGTTAAGGTTGTGGCGAGCTTTCAAAACGCCAGCCAGGCAGAACTCAAAAGATTAGCAAGCGAATTCTTTCAGTCCGAAGATATCGAATATCATCTTAACCCTTGTGGCGACTGGACGATTGGCGGATTCGATGCCGATGCCGGTTTAACCGGGCGAAAACTCGCCGTAGATAACTATGGGCCAAGCATCCCAATTGGCGGCGGAGCATTCTCTGGCAAAGACCCGAGCAAAGTCGACCGATCAGCAGCCTATATTGCAAGAAAAATCGCAGTAGATTACTTGCGCAAATACAAAGCTCATGAAGTGTTTGTTCGTCTAGCCTACGCCATCGGCTTTAGCGGAGCACTTGAGCGCACGGCTATTGTAGATGGAAAGCCAGTCATAATACCACCAGAAGACTATGATTTGAGTCCGCGCGGAATAATCCAAAAGCTAGACCTGCTCCGCCCGATTTATGCCAAGACCGCCGAATATGGTCATTTTGGCGAAGGCTTCGACTGGGATAAAGACTAAGACCTTGATCGTTCACGGCGGCGACGTTTCAGAATAACAAAAATATCTACGCCCAAAATAAGAGCAACAATACCGAGCGCAATCAAGAGAATGCGATCAGATTCCGAGATTGTATGCTCGGCTTTTATGTTATCCATCTCGCCGTCATACTCAGTGCGGCGCGCATGCACGAGCAAACGATGCGAATTAACCCCATACGGAGTACATGTAATTAAGGTCAACAAATCGTCATTTGGATTTATATCCAAGCTCCCCGCCGAATCCGGCTCAACGACCTCAATACTATATACTTTATAGGCGAGTTTACGCGTAAGCACATTAATCAAAATGATATCGCCTTCACGAATGCGATCTAAATCCGTGAAGAGCTTACTTGACGGCAAACCTCGATGACCAGAAAGCGCAGCATGTGTAGCTTTGCCGCCGACTGGGAGTGACGTGGTTGGCATATGGCCAATACCTTTTTGCAAAACATCTTCTTCGATGCCATGATATATTGGGTCGCGAATGCCAATGCGCGGAATCTCGATATAGCCCATCACGCCACCGTCAAATTGAAGCAGCTTATTATATCGCTCTTCGTCTTGCTGGTTATTAGAGAGTGCGCGATTGTATTCTTCGGCCTCCGCGAACAGGTCTTCCTGACGCTGCAACTCCTGCGCAGCAAGTTGTTCTTCGTACGCTCGAATTGCCTCGTCGGAACGACGCTGGTTAATTGCACCAATAATCATCGGAAAAACAATAATAAATATCCCAAGACAAACGGAGACTACAAAAACTACCGTTGTTAGTTTTGATCCCATCTTTTTTGCCATAAGTAGATTATAGTTGATTTTATACGGATATAAAATACGACCCCTTGCGAGGTCGTATTTTTTGAGGATTCTTTTTATTGTTTAAGCCTGCTTTTTCTTGCGAACATAGTAGACCGAAGCCACAGTAATGATGCTAACGCCAAGGATTGCATATACTACAACGCCGCGACCACCAGTGAATGGCAAGTTGAAGTTGGTCTTAGTGTTAGTGATTGCGAGTACGAAGTAGCCGTCATTTGGAGAGGAAGCGCGGACGATTTGAACCGTCGTTGGAGCGCTTGGCAAGACGTAGCCAGTTGGAGCAACCGTTTCCTTTAAGTAGTACGTACCTTCTGCGAGCGACTTGTATTCCTTCGTAGAATCATTGGTCATATCAATCGTTGCAATCACAGTATTACAGGCCGAATCAGAGCAGAGCTGGAAGGTAGCGCCGGTAAGCGCTTGACTATTTTCATCTAGCTTATTAATGCGAATACCAAAAGTATAGGCCGTAACAGTGCTTGGATCGCTAAATTCAAAATTGCTGGTATTGTAGAAGTCTTGCGGAACACCAATTCTGGCGGAGTTTTCATTAACACTATCATTGCCAGTCTTGTTGCCAAGGGTTGCATCGGAATCTAATTGCGAAGTGTAGGTAATTGTAATTGGCGAAGGAGTCACAGATAGATCATTGAAAACAAAGCTCGCCTTATCGCTGCCAGCCTCAACGAAGCCAACCGTAGTAGTTCCATTCTTAATACAGTAATTTCCGCTTCCGCAATCAGATCCAGTATCTACGGTATAGGTAGTTCCACCAGACGTAATGCTTACGCTACTATAGTTAATGCCGCTAAGTCCGCTCTCCCAGCTATCCTCGACCCTAAACTGACGATTCGCTGCGTTTGCTGGATAAGTAGGCGCAGTAGCAGTAATTGTATAAGTAATATTCTCGCCAATTGCAAAGCTATCTTTGTTTGCAGCCTTCACGACAGCACCAACATTGGCCGCCTTTGCGTCTGCAGTAGCTTCTGCCTTGTCGACAACATAAGAACCGCTCTGCTCCTTGACATTCAAGTTGAGCATCATTGCGCCATAAGCCTTAGACATCGAAACATCAGCGCCACTTTCCACCTTTGGCAAGACCAAGTATGCACCATACGGAACGGTAGCAGTTGCAGATGTGCCACTAGTAGTCATATTAACACAGCTAGCTGCGATATCAGAGCTTGCCGCCAAAGCAGCCGTAAGCTGATCGATAGCAGTAATAGGCGTTGAGATAGTAGCGCCAGACGCGGTACCATCGGAATAAGCCATATAATCCGCAATCGTCAAATTCTTATAAGCATTGTCGTTTGCTAGACTGTTCTGCCAGGTAGTAAATGCTGATGTAAAAGCATAGCTCACCGTATTTGCGTTTGAGTCATATATGACATCAACAATCTTACAGGCTTTAAAATTATCGTTCGCAGTAACGTTATTTACTGTGATCGTGTCGGTATCAGATACGATGCCGCCAGCACCTGGCGTCAATGCGCTCGCAGCCCCACCAGTCAATACGGCAGCAACAGCAGCACTTAGTATGGCCAAGTTCCTACTTGTTTTCATTAGAATCCTCTCTTTTCCTTTCCTTAAT
This sequence comes from uncultured Candidatus Saccharibacteria bacterium, assembly GCA_946530965.1. Classification (GTDB taxonomy): domain Bacteria; phylum Patescibacteriota; class Saccharimonadia; order Saccharimonadales; family Saccharimonadaceae; genus UBA2834. The sequence continues at coordinate 72,655 of CAMNAK010000001.1, read as the reverse complement.
TATAACAAAAAGCGTAAGCGTTTCAAAGACTATTAGTATCGCTGTTATCCGAATATAGAACCAGATTTTATCGCGAGTATTAGTATTTTCCTCGTCTTCTGGCGGGGCCGGTTCCGGTTCTGGATCCGGCCGGCAATCCGGACAGCTCTTCTCGAGTTTTGTTGTAAGGTTCAACTCGTAGCTCAGATTAGCATCTGGCATCGTCAATACGATTGGTAAAGCCGAGTATGTATAATCCCCGATTGTAATATCTTTGAAAGTTACTAGGTAAATCCCCTCGTTCATTCCTGCGAAGGAATATTCGCCGTTTGCGGTTTGTGTCTGAGCCGATGGCGACTGCACGATTCCGGCTAGCTCCCGCCCATAATCCCCCAGCTGCGAATTAGTCATCGCGCCAATATCGACAGGATTAAAGCCCGGCAAGAACTCGAAGCTCGAGCCGTTATAGTCCGCAATTTTGTAAAGATCGACTTCAACGCCGTTTATACGCTCTCCGTCGTATTCATATATTCCTGAAATCCCTCCTTCAAGCGCATTCGCCGGGAACGCTACCAAGAGTGGTATTAAGAAGGAGAAGATCGCGATTATTCGCCTCATGTTTTTCCTCCTTTCTTCTCTTCGAGATATTCTTTTCTAATCAATACGATTGACGGAATAAGTACTAGACTAATACCACCGCCCAAGATAATCCATATCGAAGCCGAGCCTGTGTATGGCAAGGAGTAATCTGGACGAGGAGGAGTGTCCGTAAAGATTGCGCGCAGAGTGTGCGAGCCGCTGCTCGGCCATACCTGTGCATTTTTTGCGAGCGACGCATTATTGGAAATCGGTTGTTCGTCTAGTTCCCAATGATCGAAGACGAAACCGTCACTCGGACACGCTACGATATTTTGTGCAGCAACATCAATAGCGCCATCTACATCAAGGCCAGTCAAGTAATCCACGCGAGAAGTTTCGTCGCCACAACCGTTTTGCGTCGTGTTAACGCCACCTTGCGCCGCAACGTCTGGGCCGATAATATAGCGAACCTCGATATCTTCGGACCTAAAGTGAACCGTAAGAATATCGTAGCCTTCCATTTCAAATTGAACTTGGTTTTCGCCAACCTGCGTCCAGCTAACTTTGTCGGTTTCGGAAGAAATATAATCAAAGACATAGCCATCTTTAGGCGTAATTGTCATTATTCCAGTTGTCAAAGGCAAAGACTCTTCCGAATGCGGAATAACCACAACGGTTCCACCGCCAGACCATGCATTTACTTCATAACCGTCACCGGCCTCCATGCTCAATGTTCCTTTATTAGTATCTTCGGATCGAATCGTTGCTTGAAGAACTGAACCCTCTAGGCTAAACAGCGCCGTAATATGGTGATTCTGATAGTCGTCAACAATATGCTTATCTGTCATAAATAATACTGGATCGGTCGAGAATTCCGTGCCGTCCAACTTCCAGTGGACGAAGTGGAAACCTTCATTCGGACAGGCCACGATATATGGAACACCCAAATCCAAAACAGGACCAACCGAAGTCTTCACAACCTCATAATTGTCCGGAAAAGCATACTGTATATCCTCGCTAGCACAAGAACCGCCAGTTATATCTATGCCACCATGAGCACCGTGATCATTCTGGATGTCCAGATTATATGTTGTCTGAGGGCGAAATTCCGCAACCAGAGTATCGTCACCAGTGATCGTAAGAGTATATTCGTTATCCGAAGCACCCTTCGTCCAGGTCGTATTGCCAGTAGAGGAAGTAAAGCCAATAAAGACCTTGCTGGCAGCCGGCTGCATAGTCACAGTTCCAGTCACTACCGTGCCACCATCTGTCGTAATTATCAAATCGTCGCCCTGCTTTCTCGAAGTATAGCCACTGCCGCTTTCAATACCTTCAATGGAGCCATAAGAATTATTGCTTGGCCTAATTGTAACGGTATTATGCTGCCCAAAGACAGCGCGAAGAACATGCGAATTTCCATCAGATGGTAAATTGCTGGCGTTGTATGGAATTTGAGCATTCTGACTATACGGCTGATTATCTAGCTCCCAGCGCAAGAAGGCATTACCATTCAGTGGGCAAGCCGTAATCGGCCACTGGTTTTCCGTGTTAAAACTCCCCATCGAGTACGAAAGAGTCCGATCTTCTCTGAGTGGATTGCTACAATCATGGCCAATAACAAAAGCACCAAGGCTATAATCTGCCGAACGTACCGTATACGGCGTCGAGGCAGTCGAAGCAAACACGGCGCGCAAAGTATGAGTCTGACCATCGGTCGGGACATTGTTAGCGTCGTATGGGATTACACTCTCAGTACTATAACTGTTACCATCTAGCTCCCAGCGCACAAAGACCGCATTCTCGACTGCACAGGCGCGAATTGGTTGACTATTAGTATCAAAAGCGCCGTCGATGTAGGTGACCGTCTGGCTCGTAATTGAAGTGCCATCACAACTCTCACCAAAAGCGATTTTGCCTAGAGAAGCATCGGAAGTAGAGACTTCAAAATTCGTCGGGCGCGGTTTTTCTTTAAATATTGCGCGCAGAGTATGCTGCGTCCCGTTCTTTGGCCAGTAGCCAATCCTATTTAGCGTAGGATCCTGCCAGATATTAGTACCGTCTATTTCCCAATGATCGAAACGATAATTCTCGTTATCAACACAAGCGACAATATCATTGTTACCGGTATCGAGCGAGCTTCGGTAATCTTCGCCAATATCTACGAGCGATTTCTCAAAATTTTGGTTCGTTTTCGTCTCAGCACTACAATTTCCACCATTTACATCTATGGAGCCAGCAGAAGCGTTATTTACACCAACATTGTACTTAACCTCAGAATACGCCACAAAGTTCGCGGTTACCGAACCTGCGCCATTGAGCGTAAAGATATAACGATATTCGTTTCCTTGGGTTTCTCTTCTCCAGGTAGTATTGCCGCTATTATTTGTAAATTCATTGAAGTAGTAGCCATCCGCAGGAACTGGAACAAGAATATCCGTCGTAATTGTTCCGGCGCTTTTGGCAGCCTCAATTTTTAAGCCGCCAGTGCTTGTATTCTCGACTGTGTAATTGCTGCCAGATTCGAGTTCAAGCCTACCACGACTAGAATTATTAGGCTCAATAGATACCGTATAAGTAGTAATCTCCTCAATATTGACCGTTGCCGTACCATCACCAGAAACAGTCAGAGTGAACTGATTATTGTTAAAATCGTCATTATAAATCACGTCGCCGGTAGTCGTGACTGGATTTACAGTATTAACCTTAAGTCCATCTGGAAGATAATTAAAACCTACAGTCACTACCTGTTGATCTTCGTGAGTGGTAACAGTGGCATGGCTAGAATAATTTCCATCAATATCAACTCCATTTCCGGAGACACGCAATTGAGCATTAGTATTCGAGGCGTATATTTCAACAGTATTCTCGACTGGCGGAACAGGCGGAACATCTTCCTCAAAGACCGCCTGAATGGCATTGGTAGTATTATTCATAATCGAGTCATGAGCCACAGAGTCACCATCTAGCAGATATTTTCCAAGATTAGGATTTGTTATATTTGTATCAAGCTCATTTATCTTCCATCCAACAAACTTAGCCCCAGCGTTCGTATCTGGACAAGCAGTTATGCTATCTCCATTATTAGGGAAGACAATTTTGTTATAAACATTCGGAGAGTAATTAAGTGTAATACTGTCAGAATACGGGGTTGTTATTGGATTACCACATCCGCTTCCAGCACTAATAGTGCCGAGAGTCGAATCGTTCACTGATAGAGTGGTCGTATAAGTCGTATCAGCGTTCGCGCGGAAATGACTAGCCGAGTCAACAACTGCTGAGAGTACACAAAAAGAGACTACTACTAATAAACCTATACGCGAGGCGCGATTACCTCCCCTGTTTCCTCTCAACTTAAACATAATCGTTTAACTTTATTTTAGCATAAGCATAGACATTACGTGTTAAAAAATCAGGCAAAAATATTCAGACTTTTATTGTTGCTCAAGTTATATCACTGGGCGCATTTTACATAGTAAAACAATCTTTCGTTTGACTTTTCTAGTATCCTTTGCTAATATAGGGACAGTTCGCAAGAATTATGCGGGTTTAGCTCAGTTGTTTAGAGCGCTTCCTTGCCAAGGAAGAGGTCGAGAGTTAGAGTCTCTTAACCCGCACCATCTAGAGAAAAACGCCCAGATGGGCGATTTTTTATTGCTTTTTAATCTTTAGCACAAGCGCTTTTTGATATAAAATAGATACATATGACAGAAGCCAGCGAGGCTAAGAACCACAGCCGCTTGTTTGAGATGCTTGGGATTTTGCGCAAGCATGATGTTTTGCATGGTTTCACTCCAGAAAAGCTTTGTGCTGTTCTTGTCGATCTTGGCCCTACATATATCAAGATTGGTCAGCTCATGTCGCTTCGTCCAGATTTCTTGCCAAAGGAATACTGTGACGAATTATCCAACCTTCGCGACAGCCTAAACCCGATTCCTTTCGAAGAGATTAGTTCTATTATTACTAGCGAACTCGGTAAGCCGCTAGATGAATTATTCTCGGATATCAAGGAAGAACCGCTCGGCTCTGCGTCTATTGCACAAGTCCATTCCGCTACCCTAAAAACTGGCGAGCGCGTCGTTATTAAGGTTCAGTATCGTAACATTCTCGAAAAGATGCAGCGCGACGTCAAAATCCTCAAACGCGCGGGCAAAATCTTACAAATTACTGCCCATATTGGTCGCAATGTAGATTTTGATTCTCTCGTTGACGAGCTTTGGAATACCATTCTCGAAGAGCTAGATTTCGAGAAAGAAGCAGACAATCTCGAGCGCTTCCGCAAAAACCAAGACAGCGAGCCAAAGGTCACTTCGCCACGTGTTTTCCGGGATTACTCCACGAAGAACGTCCTAACCATGGAGGAAATTAGTGGAACTTCTTTCAACGAACTCATCAAGAAAAAGCGCGAAGATGTAGATTTGCGCGAGCTAAGTATCCGTTTGGCCGAAAACTACTGCAAGCAAGCCATTGACGACCGTTTCTTCCACGCTGATCCACACCCTGGCAACATTATCCTTTCTGGCGACCAGATTGCTTGGATTGATATGGGCGCCATGGGCGAAGTTTCCGATGTCTTTAGTAGCGCTTTGTCCGAGGCTATCCTTGCCATCTTCGAAGACGATATGTACAGGATGACCGATGCGATCTTGCTTTGCTGCGAAGCAAACGAAAATGTCGACCGTACCGCTATGGCCAGACAAGTTAGCGCAATGATGCGCCGTTATGGTATCCAGAATTTCGAAGAGATGGATACAAGCAAGCTTTTCGAAGACATTATTGCCCTACTCAAAAAGAACGATATCAAGGTTCCGTCCGAACTCGCCGTTTTTGCGCGCAGCGTCATTATTTTCGAGGGCACGCTTTCTTCCCTTAATGCCGGCGTAGACCTTGTCCAAGTACTCAAGGATTACTACAAAAAGAAGACGATTCGAGATTTTAGCGTCAAGGAAACCGTCGAAAATACCGGCAGACAGCTAGTAACCAACGCCAAGAAACTTATGAACCTGCCAGCCGAGGTTGAGAATGTCATGCACCTTGTCGAGGACGGAGATTTGACAGTTCATGTCGAGAATAGCGAAAGCGAAGAAATGCGCAAAGAATCTGCGAAGCGAAATTTTACGCTCGCTTTGTCTATTATTGCGGCAGCCTGTTTCTTAACTTCTGGCCTATTCTCGTCGCTAAGCAACGCTTCTGTCGTTTTCGGTTTGCCTTTGCCATCATTTATTCTTTTGGTCGCTGGCAGCCTATTACTACTCCTTGTTTTGATTCGAATCTATAAAAAATAAAGCACCCCGAAGAGCGCTTTAATAGCTGCGCATATATCAGTGCCGGAACACGACACTTACTATCTCTAGTTCAATATGCGTCTTATGCCGTAGAGGTATTCTATGTTAGGGACGCAGGATTGTCAAACAATTTTGCGAAGGTAAAATTTTGTGCAAATAACTCTCTTGGAAATTCTTCGGCATGGCGAATTTTTGCCCTAATTACCCCCAAGAAATGCTTTGCACGCCGAGTATATGCCTGGTAGACCGTACCAGAAATCAAATCGGCAAGCTGCAAACCATATACCGCGCGCGAGTCGCATTGTTCTAGCATAAACTCCGACGTAGATTTTCTAAAGTTCGCAAAGGCACTGATAGACAAGTAGTCTACGAGTGAATTCATCGATTTTACCGATGTCGAGCGCTGATCGAGGATAATATACAAATACTCACGATAAGAGCGAAAAATCTCATCAACTAGTAGTCTTGCGAAATAGTTATAAATAAGGTTCTTTGGGTTGTTCTGCCAGAGCAAGCTCACCTGAGATTTCTGAATCACTAAATAAAAGCATTCAAACTCTTCGATTTTTATCAGGCGATTCAATAGCTCCTGTCGTTCAACGAAGCCCAGACGGCTAGATTTTATCTCTTTACACTTTTGCCTTGCCTGAGTCTTGCGCACCAGGCGCTTCGCCTTTTGGTTGCTTTTATCATCACGAAAGACTGCCGCCGCCAACACGAAGTAGCGCCCGCTTTTTCCCAGATTTCCCGATTCGTCTATATATACATGAATCATATCCGCATCGTAAGAACTATTAAAAATAATAACAAGCGGAAGCATGATGTTTTTATCTGTTATTCAAATAAAAAAATAGCCCACCATAGGCTAATTTGAAAGCTTACTATTTATTTTTAAAGCTTTCCGCGGATCTCTCAAATTCCGCCGAATGCTTATACTTTTATTTTAGCGCAAGCTTTATTTTAGTCAACATTGATTTTCGCCATTTTTATTACATAATTATTATGCTTATTAACAGGGGTAGATAGGCTAATAACTATTGACTTTTCTATTTCTTATCGTGAAATATTATTTCTTGATAGAACCCTTCTTTTTAGATAAAATAAGGAAAAAGGAGGTATGGAGCATGAGCTCAAATCGGATTCGTGCAAAGAATCCAAAAGATTTCTTCGCTCAGCTTGGCGATCGCGCTAAGTTGGCATTTGTTGGGTGTGGTTATTGCCTGCGCCAGCCAAAATATCTAGCTATCTTTATTATTTCGTGGGTACTTTTTGCCTATATATTCACTTTCTTCCGCGACGGAAATTACAACTGGGCAATTATCTCTTCTGGCCTTGGTGCCGAGAAAAAGATAGAAGTCCTTGGCAAATGTTTCCTAGCTATCTTTAGCAACTTCGCCAGTTTCTCTGGTCTTGGTATTATTTTTCTTTCTTTCTTCCAGGCCGTGGCCATTGCCTTGATGGTGTTTACCTACAAGAATCGCAACAAAACCGCCACATTAAATGGCGCGAGTACTAGCGTTGTTGCAACCGCGCTTGGTTTTCTCGCTCTCGGTTGTCCAACTTGTGGCATTTCTATGCTAACCCCAATTCTTACCGCCATCGCCGGAACTGGCGCCGGAGCCCTGTCTGGGACACTTGGCGGCATTTTTATTGTTGTAGCTTTTATTCTTATTATCTTTACTATTATCCGTCTCGGTTACTTGGTTTTTATTATCGTAAGTGCAGAAAATTACAAGGAGAAGCATGAAAGAAAGAATAGTTAGCATTACAGTCATTATTGCGGTCGTCGGAGGTTTGTTCTTCTTATTCGCATATAATGCCATTCAGGCCGGCAAGATCGATATGACCACCTGGAACGATAATATGGTTATAGGTGACGCCAGTACAGCAAAACATCATTTTGTAATGTATACAGATATCTTCTGCCCATATTGCGATAAGTTCTCGGATGCCGTAATGTTCCACAAAGACGAGTTCAAGAGAGACTATATCGAAGGCAAGGAAATCCTCTTCGAGATGCGCGTTACGGACATGAACTACGAGGCGGGCCACTCGAATAACAGTCGTCCTGCCGGTGAAGGCGCTTACTGTGCAGCCAAGCAGAACAAATTCTGGGATTACTACTATGGCCTCCTAGATAAGTTATACACAGATTACCATTCCAAAGGTATCGGCATCGACAAGACCGCCCAGCCAATCCCAGAACTCGAGATGGATTACTTCTACAATGTCGCAGAAAAAGCTGGTCTAGATAAAGATACTTTCGTTAGCTGCATGGAGAACCACGAAACCGCCGATGAGCTAGACAACAACACCTTGCGCGCGTCTAGGACTATCGGTAGCGGCGTTCCTTACTTCCAGTTTGATAAGTTTACTACTGCTGGCTTCCTAGGATACTTCGATCCAGAAGATAGAGACTGGGAACAAGCTAAGCTACTCCTAGATGCAGGTCTAGCAGGAAAGAATCCGCAGCAATAGCATACAAAAAGACGCTCCGATTGGGGAGCGCCTTTTTTGATAGTAGATTTTATCCTACAAGCTTCTTTAGAGCTTTTTCTGCATCGCCAGATAGGAAGACAACTGTCTTCTGGGATGGTTCAGAAGAGATCTTTTCAAGAGTTTGAAGAGTACGAATCTGAACACCACCTGGAGTGTTTGCAAGAAGTGCAGCAGCGTCAGCGACGGACTGAGCAGCAGATTTTTCACCTTCTGCAACGATAATAGCAGCACGGCGTTCGCGTTCAGCCTCAGCCTGCTTTGCCATTGCGCGTTTCATATCGCCAGGAAGCTCGATGTTCTGAAGCTTAACATTCTCAATATCGATACCCCACTTATCTGTTTCTTTATCGACAATCTCTTTAATCTTTGCAGAGATTTCGTCGCGCTTGCTTAGAAGCTCATCAAGTTCGAAGTTACCCGTAATATCGCGAAGTGCAGCCTGAGCAAAGTTTGTGGTTGCATAGATATAGTTAGTTGTTTCAAGGAGCGCCTTCTGTGGATCTAGAACACGGAAGTAGACGATCGCATCGACGCCAACTGTAACGTTATCTCTTGTAATAACTTCCTGTTTTGGAACATCGATTGGGGTAGTACGCATATCTACACGAGAAATCGTATCGATGTAAGGAACGATTACGTGTAGACCTGGCCTTTTAATACCATGGAGCTTACCAAGACGGAATACGACACCGCTTTCGAACTGACGAACGACGCGTAGTCCTGGAAGAATAATGAATAATAGAACTAATAATAAGATTGTTAATACAACGCCCAGAGGAGCCATACTTATTTCCTTTCAATTTTTATCGAATATATTTTAGCATAAAATCAATGCGCCGTTCTAGCTAGCGCGGAGTCCATCTGGGCCGTTATTAAACCAAGAAAAAGCCGCCCCTGCAGAACGCTGGGGCGGTTGGTTTGGATTTACTGGACTGAGCTATTAGGCCTTGCGGTGGCGGTCCTTGAAGAAGTCAGCTGCGGATGCCTTGGGCTTTTCCTCGGTTACAGGAGCCTCCTTTTTGGGTGCCTCCTGAGCATACTGAGCAGAACGAGCTGCGATGCGCTCAGCAAGAGACTTACCCTGTTCTCTGATTTCAACCCCAACTGCAGTTTCAGTCCCAGCAGTAGCGTCGCGGTGGATCACAGGCTTAACAGTAACAGGCTTATCAGGCTTAGGAGCAGCGAATCCCTCAGGCTTTACAGCGAAGCGACGCAGCACAGCCTCCCAGAAGGAATTGCTATAGTGAGTAATAACTGTATACTCGTGCTTCAGATGCCATATCTTTTCGCTCTCGAGCATCCCTACGACAGCCTGTATGTTCTTCTTGCCGCTACCCACATAGATAAGGTTGGTATAGGCGTCATGGAGAACATACATGTGAATGCTTGCATTCTCGGGAACCTCGAGGACGATTACGTCTGCAAGGTTTTTAACCTCAACAGAGACAATGCCATCCTTGAAGGTTGCAGGAACTGCGGCGCTCATGTCTACAGGCTTGCCGTTAGGCTTAGAAAGAACAGAGTTATCGTCCAGACTCAGCTCAAGACCAGTAAAATGAAAGAACATCGATCTCATAATAGAGACCTCCTTTTTGTAGTAGTCTAAACACCTCCGAAGATATTTAGCTTTTTCTATTATACTACTTTTTGCTATTTTTGTCAATAATTTTCATTCTTATCACCCCCGTTCTTAGCCACAGAACCATAAGATTTGCCTATATGTTCATTAGCTTGCAAAATCTGCAAGTTTTTACAGATAAGGCCATATCGCTCAGGTGTATTAACTTGCGAAAATCGCAAGTTAATCTATATGTTTTGCGCAGGTTCGGCTAGTTTGACAAGTTGGATTAGCTCGACAAGTTTGACTAGTTTGATAGGTTAACCTGTCAAACCTGCGAACTCATTCAATCTACATGGCAATTAAAAATATGAATCATAACGTCCCGATCATGTTTTAGATTTTTTCGGATTATAACAGCCCGACCGTGTTTTATAGCTTTTAGATAGCTTGATGGTTTAGCTAGCTAAAAGCTATAAAACAGGTCAGGTGTTATAATCTATTTATGATTGAGACCACTGTTGTATATTTGCGAAAAGATAACAAAGTTCTACTCGGAAAGAAACTCCGTGGTTTTGGTATGGGCAAAATTACTGCCCCTGGCGGCAAGTTCGAGCATGGCGAGACACCCGCCGAATGCGTTGTCCGTGAATGTTTTGAAGAAACCGGCGTCCGTATCACTAAGTTTGAGCAAGTCGCACGCGTCGTTTATGATGACCTGCACTACAAAGACAAGGTCGAGCGCGATCTTATGCACGTCTTTGTTGCTACCGAATGGGAAGGAGAACCACAAGACAGCGACGAGCTAGATCTAGAATGGTACGCACTTCGAGATATTCCCTATGACAAAATGTGGTCCGATGCAAAGATTTTCCTGCCAGATATTCTTCGCGGCAAAAAACTTGAAGCATATTTCCACTACAACGAGAAAAATGAATTCACAGATTATTGGGTCAAGCCAATCAATACCGATATCTTAATTACCCTATCTAATGAAGACTTTGGCTTCCCTACCAACAATAATTACGACAAGGCCAAGCTAAAGTTCGGCGCACGCGCTGCGGTTCTAGATAAAGACGGTCGCGTTTGTATTACTCATGCAGTCAATAAGGGCTATTACAAGCTTCCTGGCGGCGGCCAAGAACCGGGCGAGTTAGCCTTCGAAAACATCGAGCGCGAAATCCACGAAGAAGTTGGCTACAAGGTAAAGAATCTTGTGTCGCTCGGTCGCACTATCGAGCTTCGTGGCGGCGAGACTCCAGATGCAACCCCAAAAATCGTAGACAACCAGGTTTTTGTTTGCCAGGTAGAAAAATTCATTGGCGCCATGCAAGAAGAGGACGAAATCGAAGACGGCACGCAGACCGAATGGTTCAATACTATCGACGAAGCTATCGAGGCCTTCCAAAACATGTCCTTAGAAGATCTAACTAAGATTTCCAGCGACCTTGGCTATCGTGCTCATTTTTGGCGCAACCGCGAGATTGCAATTCTTCGCGCCGCCAAGAAATACTTAGAGAGACCAGCCGCTTTCTCTGAGCGCGAAGATATAACTACTGCTCCAGAAGATTACGGAGAGACGGATTACGAAGATGACATCTAGGATTCCTCTAGCCGAGCGTATGCGCCCGCAAAAGCTCGAAGACGTTATTGGCCAGAACGATATTATTGGTGAAGGCAAAATTTTGACCGAAATCGTAAAGAAGAAAGAGCCGGTCAACATCATTTTTTGGGGGCCACCAGGTACCGGCAAGACCACCATGGCGCGCATTATTGCTCACGAGTTTGAGGCAGATTTTATCGAGATTTCTGCCGTTACGAGCGGCAAGAAAGATGTCGAAGCGGTCGTTGAGCGTGCAAAGCAGAACTGGAATCTCCAGGTTCGCACCGTGCTTTTCGTGGATGAGATTCATCGCTTCAATAAGGCACAGCAGGACGCATTTTTACCTCATGTCGAGAGCGGTCTAATTACCCTAATTGGCGCTACTACTGAAAACCCCAGCTTTGAGGTTATCTCTCCTCTGCTATCCAGGAGTCGCGTAGTCGTCGTAAAGCATCTTAGCAAAGAAGATATCAAAGAAGTTATTCGCCGCGCTATTGCCGAAGAAAAAGCCGAAGACAGGATCACGGAAGAAGCTATAGATTATCTCGCTGAGCTTTCTGGTGGCGATGCCCGCTCTGCTCTTGGAGACCTCGAACTCGCACTAAGCTTGTCGGATAAAGTCGATGTCGATCAGGTACGCGAAGCGGCTGGTCGCAAGGTTCCAGGATACGACAAGAAGGGCGACGCCCATTACGACAATATTTCCGCCTTTATTAAATCGATGCGCGGCAGCGATGTTGATGCAACCCTATATTATCTTGCACGCATGCTTAATGCCGGTGAAGACCCAAAGTTTATTGCGCGCCGCATGGTAATATTCGCAAGCGAAGACATTGGCCTAGCAGGAAACGGCGCTCTAGGACTCGCGCTAGATGCATTTATGGCCGTAGAGCGCGTTGGCATGCCGGAGAGCCAGATTATCTTGTCTCATGTCGCTTACGCCCTAGCAAAAGCCAAGAAATCCCGCGACAGCTACGACGCATATATGCGCGCCAAAGATTTAGCAAACCGAACCATGGATTTGCCGGTTCCGATCTGGCTCCGCAATGCTCCTACGAAGCTCATGTCCGACCTCGGTTTCGGCAAAGGCCAAAAATGGGAGGCAGGCTTCCATCTGGACAAAAACTATCTCCCAGATGAGATTAAAGACGAAAAGATTACATAAAAAATAGCCCGCGGTTTGCGGGTTATTTTAATACTCAATAATCTTGTCTCGACCTTTTGCGCCAGCGACGATTTCTATCTGTGTTTTTGGCACGCCGAGCTCTTTTGATAACAGTTTCAAAAGCTCAGTGTTTGCCTCGCCGTCATGCGCACGAGCGTGCAAAAAGGCGACATAACTGTCGTCCTCTTGCTTCTCGAGGCGCGAAGCCTGTTTGCAGCCAGGCTTAACTTTTACATTTATGCGCGCCATGATATATTATTTATCGCCGTAAATAACTTGATTGGCATGTAGCCAGCCCTCAAGTGAGCCACCATCAAGATACTGACCCTTGATAGGAAGAACGCGAATCTTGCCACCAGCCTTAATGTGTTCGATGATTGGATCCGTAATGAGATATTCCTGATCCTGTGGACCAAAATCGTTCTCTTTGCAATACTTCACAATGCGCTGAAGTAGTTCTGGAGACATAATGAACTTACTGATATTGATAAGATTGCTTGGAGCTTCTTCGCGCTTTGGCTTCTCATAGATACCAGATAGGCAGCCATCTTCTACCTTCAAAACACCATACTTTTCGACCTTCTCCATTGGGATTTCGGTTGCAAGCATTGCAGATTCAGTATCGTCTTCTAGGATCTCGACTAGGCGCTGCATATCTGAGCTACCGTCAGCATTGTAGCTAAAATCGTCACCCATAAGAACAGCAGTTGGTTCGTTAATGCCGAACTCTTCGACAACCTGAGCAACAGGTTCTGCGCTACCATAGCGTTCGTCGACGTTCTTCTGGCAATAGAAATGAATCTTTACACCTTCGTAGCCAGTCTTGGCAAGTTCTAGGCGATCTTCTTTTCCACGAGCAATGAGATAATCTGCTAGTTTCTGATTTTCTTCGTAATAGTTCTTGATCTGAGAGAATGGTTTTTCGTCAATGACGATATAAATCTCTTTGATACCAGCTTTAACACAATCTTCTACGACATAATCCGCTAGCGGACGATTGCCAATTGGAAGCATCGCTTTCTCGATAGTTTTGGTAATTGGTAAACGGCGCGTACCCCAACCCGCAACCGGAATAATTGCTTTATTGACTTTCATAGTTATCTCTTAGTTTCTCTTATTTTATCATCTAGCTCTTAGCTTAGCAATCAGAGACCAAGCCGCCTTGAGGCCATAGAACAACAAGCAAGCAATCGGCAAGACCAAATAAGCTTCCTTGTTTTCTCTCATCCCCTGCGACATAATAGCGCTAAAAATCAGGCCCACTATCATGCAGATAATAGAGGTCAGCAAATTAGCGCGCACAGCTGTTTCTGACACGACTTCTCTTTCGAGCTGCTCGATACGCATGACTCGGTCAAGAATCATGAAGAGTGCCAAAGATACAAATAGAAGCATCGCCGTACTTGCGCCTTGAATAAAGCTAAAGCCAAGCGCGAAGCCAGAACAAAGCGATACAATACCATCAAAAGTCGAAATGAACGCCAAAGAACTGCTCGTCACGACGGCTTTCTTGCGCCCCTCCTTTTTGCGCGGAACAAGCATCGCCTTGGTCAAGAAATACACCAAAACATCGATAACCGCGAAGCATAAGGAGCCAAGCAAAACTAAGAGGATAAAGCTCCCGAGACCCAAAACCGCGATTGAGCTGCTAGCAACAAAGAAACAGATAGCCAGCAGACCGATAACGGCCGCGATAATCGCTCCAAAATGGCGAATAATACTATAGAGCGAGCTCTGAATAAGATAGAGCGTCACGCCACAGAATACTAAGAATCCGCAAAGTATCGAAATGATTATCGCAAGAACCATTAGTCGTTCTCCTCAATGATAGATGGGAGCCATTTTTCGTAAGGCTCTTTGTTTAGCATTGTCGTAATCGTGCGAGCGAGGTTGGCTAGGCCAAAATCACCTTCGGCAAGATGGTATTTATTCGCATTCTCGGTTTCATCAACAAAGATACAAGGAACGCGATTGGTCGTATGAGAAGTTTTTGGCTTACCATCTTCCATAAGCTCCTCCGCGTTGCCGTGATCGGCAGTAATAATCGTTACGCCACCGAGCTTATTGACGGCATCGATAATACGCTTCAAAGAGATATCGATGGCCTCCATAGCTGCGATTGTAGGCTCAACTTCGCCGAAGTGACCAACCATATCACCGCCAGGATAATTAATGCGTAGGAACTGATATTTTTCGCTTTCGATAGCTTCGACGAGCTTATCTGTAATCTCGGCTGCTTTCATCCATGGGCGAGTATTAAACGGCTCAATATAGGAAGATACTTCAACCTCATCTTCACCTTCTGGAACCTGATGACTATTGCCATTGAAGTAGTAGGTGATATGACCAAACTTTACGGTTTCAGAGATTGCATATTGCTTTACGCCCTGCTCTGCAAGCTGGAAGGCAAGTGGCTTTTCGAAGCTTGGAGATTCCACAAGAACATGCTCCGGGATATGCTTATCTTCGTCATAAACTGCCATACCGGCAAAGTAGACATCTGGGCGCTCGCCACGGTCGAAGTATGGAAAATCTTCGAAGGTGAATGCCTTAGCCATTTCTAGAGCACGATCAGCACGGAAATCGATATAAATCAAAGCATCGCCATTCTGAATCTTGCCAACCGGCTGACCATTTTCAGCCACGATAAATGGCGGCATATATTGATCCTGAAGCTCTGGGTTTTCGCTGCGGTAAGTCTCAACAGCCTCAGTAGCGCTCGCAAACTGGCGACCTTGGCCATGGACACTTAGATTCCAGCCATCTTCGACCATCTTCCAGTTGCTATCGTAGCGGTCGGCAGTAATAACCATGCGACCACCACCATCAGCAATCCTGTAATCCGGATCGCCAAGACCATGAACGAAATCTTCTAGACGCTTGATGAACTTTGGCTCGCTCTGCGGCGGAACATCACGGCCATCAAGGAGAATATGAACACGAGCGTGCTCAATACCGTCTTTCTGGGCCTGAGCTAGCATTTTTTCGAGGTGAGTAATATTCGAGTGAACATTACCATCACTAAAGATACCCATAAAATGAAGGGTCTTATCTGTGCCAGCAAGGCGATTCTTAATATCTTGCCAGGTCTGAGTTTCGAAAGCACCACCATTCATAGCCTCTTCGACAGCTGCGCTACGCTGCAAGACGATTTCACCTGCGCCCATAGCGTTGTGGCCAACTTCGCTGTTACCCATGTCACCATCAGGAATACCAACATAGTGACCAGCAGCACCAAGCTCGGCCATTTTGTATTTTTGCATTAGTTCGTGTAGGGTATCTGCGCGCGACTGCGTGACAGCATTATAAGGATTATCTTCAGCAAGACCGACGCCATCCATAACGATAAGGACGACTGGGCCTTTGTAATTCAATTTGCTCATGTCTTTATTTTAGCACGGTAAGCCCCTCTGGTTTTACTTCTAGGCCCTTCTGGATTAGTCGGTTAGTCTCCAAAACGTATACTTTAGCTTGCGATTTTCGCAAGCTAATACACCTTAGCATTACTAGCTTATCTGTAAAAACTTGCGGATTCCGCAAGTTAATTCATATATAACAAATAAAGCATTTCGCGACAAAGAAGCGCAAAGACAGCAAGTCAATTTGCCTCCTTGAATAACTAACAATTTATTGTATAATATATCCAAATGAAGGTGATTTCCCAGAAAGACAAAAAGCAGGCTTTCGACATTCTAATGAATGGCGGTATTCTTGGCGTGCCAACCGAAACCGTCTACGGAATCGCCAGCTCGCTCGAAAGCAGAGACGGGATCGAGAAGCTTATCAAGATTAAGAAGCGCCCAATCACCAGCGACAAATGTTTCACTTTGATGGTCCCAAGCGTCAAAGATATCCCTCGCTTTGCAGATATTAGCCGCCAGGAAGCCAACCTTTCGCGCCGCTATTTCCCAGGCGAGCTAACCATGATTTTTAACAAAAATCCAGATTTCAAAAACTACTATTTCGATAACTTTAATACCATCGGTATTCGTATTCCAGCTCATAAATACATGCTAGAGCTACTCGAAAAGACTGGCCCACTCCTAGTAACTAGCGCCAACCCTCGCGGCGAAACCCCTTGCCTAAACTGGAGTGAATTCAAAACCAGAATGCCAAAGGCCGACGCCGTAATCCGCGGGAAATCTGGCAATAGCCTACCGTCTACAATCCTAGACATTCGTAGCAGCATCCCACATATTATCCGCCAAGGCGGCCTACTTATCGTTCAATACAACTAAAAATCCACCAGCGAAAACTAGTGGATTTTTTGAAAATCAAATCGTTACTGTTCATAACATGGTATCAGGAGGGGATTTTTTATCCGTAGATAATTTCTCCCCTCCTAATAATGTACTAAGACATGCTGTTTCATAATCATAACCTCCTTTCTTTTTACAGCATGGTTGTTTATATTCGTATAGAACGTAACAGCAGATGCTGCCTAGATGGGCGTATGGTTTATCGCCGAATCAGGATTAGCCTCCTGTCGGCATAGGTTTGAGCCCTTGGGAGAGTTCGGCAATTTGCGGATTAGATAATCAACGCCTCGGTAATAATGGGATTGATAATCACCACGTCGGGGGCTGAATAGTCGGATACGGATACATTGTCAATGTTGGCGGGTGCCGATTCGCTGATTTCAGGCGCTTCGGGATTTGCCGTTTCGGGAACCCCGTTATTGTCCTGTGCTTCAGGAACCTTGCTGCCATCATCGTCGTCGGCAAAGGCCTTATCGTCATCACTGACGGTTGCCTTGTCTTCGTCGGTGTCAGACTTGTCATCATAGCTTACGTCATCATAGCTTACGTCGTCAGTCGCAACTTCCGGCGCAGCCATAAGGCGAGGAGCATCGAGCGAAACTATCACTATTGGCCCGGAAGGCTCTGTAGTGGTAGTGCTTGTAGTTCCTTCAGTCTTTGTTGCCTGGGTTGTTGTTGTAGTCTTAGGCGGAATCGTAGCTCGTGTTTCGACGAGCTCGGTATTCACCTTGTCATCGTCTACTACGCCACTCACCTCAGTAACGATAGGAGCAACTGTCGGGTCCTTCGGTGCCAGCGTAGTGCTGGTCGTAGTGGCCTCGGTAGTGCTCGTAGTTGTCTGAGTTGTGGAAGTTGTTGAAGCTTCCGTCGTGGTGGTAGTAGTCGTGGTGGACGTACTTGTAGACTCGGTAGTTGTCGTAGTTGACGTGCTTGTTGTAGACTCTGTAGTCGTGGTAGTCGACTTACTTGTAGTCGTAGACTCGGTAGTCGTGATTGCCTTACTTGTAGTAGTGGTTTCCGTCGTACTGGTCGTGGTTGCCGTGGATGTAGTCTGAGTCGATGTAGTTGACTCAGAAGTGCTTGTCGTGGTCTCAGTCATGGTTGTTGGCGTAGTCGAGGTTGTTGTTTCCTCGGCCGTGGTTTCCGTCGAAGTCGTGGTTTCTGGCGTTGTGGTTTCAGTTACCGTTGTAGTAACCGTGGTCGTAGTTGTTTCAGTCGTGGTTGTTTCCTCAGGAGTTGTGGTTGTCTCCTCAGGAGTTGTAGTCGTTTCCTCGGGAGTCGTGGTTGTTTCCGGAGTGGTTGTAGTCTCGGGGACATAAGCCTCGATAATATCAACCATCTGGAATCCACATTCCAGCCTGAAACGGACCTCGGTACCAGGAGCCAGCCCGAACACGATTGCGTGTCCGTTGCTGTTCTTGGTCTTGCGAACTACGATTCTGGGCAGAATAGAGCCGTCATAGTGGCTCTGGTACATAGCCGAGTTATAATCCCCGATCTCATCGATCTTTCTGGGCTTTTCACTTAGGTAGTTGTACAGAATATTCAGGTCATTCTGCCAGTATACACGGTCGCCGTAGTAGCTAGACGCACTAGCGTTTGCCTTCTCTTCAAGGCCAGTAATGCCAGACTCCTTTGCCTGAAGGCCAATATCGCCGATGCGAGACTGAATACCAGTCGCAGTGGCAGCCATAAGGCAGGGGTCACAGCTAAGCCATGAGAAGAATACATCGAAAGCTTCGTCAGCATTCATACCATCAAGCCACAGATTGTGGTTGAAGTTATAGTTGTTGCTGTCGATGCCATCGTTCTGAACAGTATCGTTACCAAAGATAACATTGACGATACCGCCAGAGCCGGAGCCATTGTTGCCGTTGCTTGACACAGGCTTGAGGTCCACAAGGTTTTTGACCTGGGGTTCCTCAATTGCGTCATTAACGACATAGTTGACGTCCGAGATGTTTTCGGCCGCCTGAGCGGAAGGTGTTTCGATAAAGTCGTTAAACTTATCGACGGCTGCAATAGTCGTCACACCAAAGATGGCGCTGCAGATGACTGCAACGACGCACAGGAAGATGACTCCCTTTTGTGCGATTGACTGTGTTTTTTCCAACATAGTTATCACTCTCCTTTGTGTAGTTGGAAAAGATTTGCTCTGAAGACCTCCGTAGCACTTAGGTTCTTAACCTAGCATGTCTTCATACTGTGCGTTGTGCACAGTAATGATTTGACTTTATTTAAATGATCTCCCTCACCTCTGTAACAGAGATGATCATAGGATATGTGTATTATACCAAAAAATAAGCGTTTTGTCAATAGTCTTACCCTTATTGCGCTTTCAATTAAAAGTGTCTCGCAAGCAAAAATCGGCCGCGTGCCCGACCGATTTTCTCGCTGTTACGCGCCCACCCTGGGGCACATTGGTTTGTTTTAATCCGCTGTTTGTTTTTGTTTCAAGTCTCCACACTGTCCACGTATTGCAGTGGAACCCCGTGTAGCGTACCAGCTTGTCTTTATTAAAGCAAATTTAAGCACAAGCGTCAAGAGGTATTAAGCTATATTTTAGTCTTCAAAATCGTCGTAGTCGTCGTCATCATCATTGGCGTCTAGCTCTACGATGGAACCACGATCACCCTTCTCGTAACGCTGATGGCGAGCACGACGCTTCTGCTCTTTGTGCTCAAGCGTAATAACTGGCAAAGCTTCTGCTTCGTCTTCGCTAAGGAGATTTTTGAGCTTCTCTGCCTCTTCAGCCTCTTCTTTCTTCTTTTGCTCGGTAATGATTTCGCGGAGCTCACGAAGAACCTCGGTCAAGCCTTGATGCGCAGAGCTGGACATTGCCATAACCTTTGCATCTGGATTGACGGCCAAGATGGCAGCCATCTGCATCTTTACGATATCTTCGTCTAGGCCCTCAGTCTTAGTTAGAACGACTAGTTCTGGGCGCTTTGCCAACTCTTTGGAGTACTTTTCTAGCTCGCTACGGATGTCTTTATAGGCTTTGCCAGCATCGTCGTTATACACATCGACAAGATGCAGCAAGACCTTCGTGCGCTCGACATGACGAAGGAACTTGTCGCCAAGGCCCTTGCCCTCACTTGCGCCTTCGATAAGACCAGGAATATCCGCAATCAAGATAGATCCATCGTCAATCTTTGCGACGCCAAGATTTGGGATCAAGGTCGTAAATGGATAGTCTGCAATTTCTGGAGTAGCATTACTTACTACGGACAAGAAAGTAGACTTGCCAGCATTCGGGAAGCCAATCAAGCCAACATCGGCAATTAGTTTGAGCTCGAGCTCTGCTTCATAAGATTCGCCAGGATTGCCAAGCTCGGCGAACTTCGGCGTTTGACGGACGGAGCTTCTGAAATGCCAGTTACCATAGCCACCATCACCACCATGAGCAACAATCTCGCGCTGACCATCACGGACCAAATCCGCAACGATTTCGCCATCGCGTTTTACGACAGTACCAACTGGAACTTCAACTTCTAGATCTTTACCAGATTTACCAGAGCTCTTCTGACCAGAGCCGGCTTTGCCATCCTCTGCGATAAGCTTTGGCTGGAACTTAAAATCTACCAAAGTGTTACAATCTTTACTTGCAACAAAAACTACGTCGCCACCTTTTCCACCGTCGCCGCCATCTGGGCCACCCTTAGGAATATAAATCTCGTGGCGGAACGATACAGCACCATTGCCACCCTTGCCTGCGCGTATAATAACTTTTGCGGTATCTACAAACATAATTTTTGCTCCGTCTATTTTCATATATTATATAATTATTTACCCCTTAAAGCAAATTTTCTGTGCCAGCCTGAGACTATATTTGCTATATGCGCATTTGCTTGCAAAATCCGCAAGTAATGTCAGGTGAGCCTATAACGCTCAGGTGTAATTACTTGCGAAAAACGCAAGCTAATCCATACGCTTCAAAAAACTCCCCATATTTCAGGGGAGTTGTTTTTATCTACCGTGAATGTAGTTATAACCGAGCGCGTCGTTCCAGTTGATCGTAGACTGGTAAACGTGGTTATACATACCGTTTGGGCCAGCGTAGTTCATTTCCTGAATTGTAATCGAGACGCCTTCTTCGACACCAACGACAACACCAACGTGACCATACCAACCGTCCATAGACTGAATAACAGCACCATAGGCAGGAGTACGGTTAACAGCGAAGCCGGCTGCACCAAGGCTGTATGCCCAGTCACGACCGTTACCGATAGCGCCACCAGGAAGTCTATAACTTTCAGGGAGGTTGCCAGCAGCAACGTTACTGTTACGCCAGTACCAAGCAAACCAAGTACAGTTACCGAAGGCACCAGGGTTACCAGCTGCACCAGGCGCGCCACTGTAGTAAACACCAGACCAGTAAGCATAGCTACCAACCTCGGTTAGACCATGGCGTGTACCGGAGTCTGTAGAATAACTGTAGTAACTTGGAGTAGGATTTACGATAACTGGTGCAGGAGCAACATACTCTGGGCGTTCCTTTTCTGGAAGATCGCCACCAGGAAGAACAATCAAAGAGTCGACTTCTAGATCCTTGCCCTCAAGGTCGTTATAGGCGATGATTTCTTCCTTATTCGAACCGTATTTCTCGGCAAGAGAGTCAACCGTATCGTCTTCCTTGACCTTGTAGATGATGCCATCAACATCTGGATAATAAACGAGTTCCTGACCAACAGTAACGTCTTCCTTCTTCATGTCGTTACTCCAACGGATATGGTCTTTACTGACGCCGATTAGCTCAGAAATAGAATCAAGAGTATCGCCGTCTTTTACCGTATACTTACGAATACCGCGATAAAAATCACTAGTATCAATAAAGATAGGCTTTTCTTCGACGTTATTGTCTTTAGAAATAATCGAACCAGTCTCTTCGTAGAGACGATCGACCGTAACATAGTTAGCACTTACAGTGGATGCAGAAGCGAGCTGCAAGGTATCAGTAATACTTGCAACGGTGTAGGTTTCGGAAACTTGGTCTGCAGTAACGACGAATTCGGTATCACCAAAATTCGACGCGATAGGCTTGCCACTTTCGTCAATTTCGGAACTAGAACCAAAAATCATAAGTGCTAGGATCAAAGCCGAGCAGCCTAGGTATGGTAGTAGTTTTTTAATAATAAGTTGAATTCTTTTCATAAATAAATTGCATCGCCCCACCGCAATGTGTTTTATCTCAGAAACGGAATGTTTCTTAATAAAACATTAGCTATATTATACTACAAGCTTCAACGATTACAAAATTTGGCACATCTCCTGGCAGTATTTTTGGATGTTTGCGTTATGTTCAGCCTCTGTTGTACCGTAGTACATTTTGCCATCATCGCCAGTTAGGAAATATAGGTAACTTTCGCCGCTCGGGTTCGCAACCGCCTCTAGCGCGCCTGCGCCTGGAGTAGAAATACCAGTTGGCGGCAAACCGCCACAGCGCCTAGAATTCCATGGGCACGGAGTGGTATCAAGGTAGCTCATATCTGTTTTGTCGCGATTTTCATCCTGAGTATCTGCCCAGTAAGCGATAATTGCATCACTACCAAGAGGGATACCCTGATTCAAACGGTTTAGGAACACCTGAGCAACGCTTGCCATATCATCTGGAAGGACACCAGATTCGCGCTGAACTACAGAGGCAAGCACAATACCCTCGTGCAAATTCAAGCCCTGAGCCTTAAACTTGGCAACTAAGTTATTCTCTTTTACCTCTTTATACATTTCATCAAAACAGCGCTCGAGAATCTCTTCTACGGTTGCGTTTTTGTAGAATTCATAGGTTTCGCCATAAATATAGCCTTCGAGACTTACACCATCCGGTTTATCCTTTAGGAGCTCATGATCATAGTTAGCGTTAAATGCCTTCGTGATATCTTCATCGCTATAACCTTTGGCCTTGAGTCTTACGCGAGCATCAGCCAAAGTTCCGCCAGGTAAGAATGTAATCGAGAAAGTTTGAGAATCTGGACCGACATTAAAGGCATCAACAATCTTTGCAACCGTCATATCTTTAGACAACTGATATTCGCCAGAGCGAAGAACCTTACCCTTGCCTTCGAGCTTAATATAAACACGATAAGCAAATGCCGAGCGAATAAGTCCGGCTTCTTCGAGACGCTTAGAAACAGTTTCGGCGGTATCGCCATCTTTGACCGTAAACTCGATTAGGCAGTTTTCCGCATCACAAGCGTGAGGATCAACCGCGGAAACTGATTGATGATACCAAACCATCAAAATTGCAGAAGCAATAATGGCAAGCAAAACAAGGCTTGCAACGATAGTAATAATAATCTTTAAAGTATGTGTCTTTTGTCCTAGATGCCTCATTAAACTCCTAATCCAGTTTTGTATTTTCTATAAAGTCTTGCAGGATGATTGTCGCTGCCTCGGAATCCACAATTCCTTTGGCGCGATCATTTCGGGATAGCTCGTGTTTTTTCGAACTAAGCCTTTCCTCGGCAGTTACCGATGTCAGGGATTCATCCTGGAAATAGATTTGCGGTAGCGCTTGGCCAATGTTTTCAAAATACGCCTTGATTTTCTCGACAAAGTCCACGACAAACTCGGTTTGTTTCGTGGCTTCGCCCTGGCTATTTCTTGGATAGCCAGAAACCAAAACTTCGGCTTTTTCGAGGCGACAAAACTTTGCAATATTCGCGAGCTCATTTCCGTCAACAGGAATCATCTCGCGAGGAATAGCAATGCGGACTTTTGTGTCCGCATATGCTGTTCCGATTCGTTTTTCGCCAATATCTAGAGCTACAATACGCATTATTCTACTAGGGAGACGTCGATATGAACCTTACTTTTATCGTCCGGAATCTTATGTACCCAGAAGTACGATGTCTTTACATTTACTTCCGAAACGCCATTGATGGATTTGATAGCAGTCTGAACTTCGCCAGTCTTCTTGCCGAGAGCCTTTTCGTAGACCATATCTTCGGTGATTTCTGGGCCAATAAATACAGTACTCTTGAGCTTGGCGCTCATTTCGTCGCCCTTTGAGAAGTTCTCAAAGAAGACCTTGTCTTTCTTTACAGAATTACTATTTTTAATAACATCCTTCGAGAAGCCAGTTACACCAGTCCAGTAGACACTCTGAGTATCATCACCGATGCCTTCGCCGGCCTTGGCCATAATATAGTCATTAATATCTGAGCGCTTAACGGCATAAATCTTGTAATTCTTTTCTACAGAAATCTTTGCTTTCTTGCCCTCTTCAACTTCACCATCGACGTCTGGAGTATTAGTATATTTAGCTTCGTCAGAAGTAAAGCTATCATTGATTACAAAATAGCCATCGCCGAACTCTTTGGACAAATCATTAATGATCTCGGTATTGCTTGGGAGGCTTAGAGAGCTCTTGGCGTTCTCTAGGTCTTCTTTACTTACGACTTTAACTATCTTGCTTGTGCCGCCAGTCATTTCGGAGCTAGCGAAGTTCAAAGAACCCGCATACCAAGCCGTAGAGTTCAAAGACCAACCATTCGTTGTTGCAGCAATATTATATTTGTCGCCATTCTCGGTAGCTACAACCGGAATTGCACCAAAAGATACATCTTCATTCGTAGTGCACGACTTACCTCTAGGGCATATCATACCTATATCATCTTCAGCAATAGAACGGCCCTCGGTAGCTACAAATGCAATTTCGCCAAATACAAAGGTTGTACCAGCATTAATTGTTAGGCCCGCCTTGCGCTGATCATGAGTAATTACAGTACCGGCTGGAAGCTTAACGGTAATAGTACCACTAGCCTTTTCACCTTTATCTACTTCCTTGGTAGCCTCAAACTCAGCCTCAGCAGTCTTTTTGATACTCTTTTCTTCGAGCATAAAGACACCTTCGTTTGGTCTTGTGTTTTCGGCATTAGTCGTAAAGGTAACTTTTTCTGCAAAGTTTACAGCAGAAGTCTTAATCTTGATTGCGATATCTGCGGCTGGAGCAACGACGTTTGCCCATACCAAGAAGACAACAAGAAGGACCACAGCAATCGAGCCAGCAATGATTGGGATGCGGTACTTTTTGAAGTTTGGAACTTTGCCAGAAAATGGCGCAGCCTTGATACCACGGAAATCTTTCTTTTCCTTTGGATCATCTTTTTCGCCGTCGAGTTCAATGACATCGTCGACTTTTTCGCTCTTCTTTGGAGCAGAATCTTCCTTTGCAGTCTTGAAAGCAGGACGAACCTCGGAGTTCACAGACTCGAGCTCTTCGTCGCCCTCTCCTTCTTTTGCTTCTTCAGTATTATCCTTTACCTGGACTTTGGAAGCTTTCTTGCCTTCAATAACATCGCTTGGCTCTTCGCCAAATTCCTTGCTATTAGAAATCTTTGGAAGCTGAGGCTTACTCTGAAGATTCTTTGCAACGGGCATAGCAGCAGCTGCCGCAAGTTTAACAAGTGATTCGTCATTACTAATAAGAACAACAACCTTGTCTGCGCGGGTTGCGGTTTTAGCAATTAGTTTAAAGTTAACCGCACTGCGAAGTACACCGGCTTTCTTTGGCGGCACCAGGGCGACAACTCGATTCTTTGCACCCTTAATGTTTGCAAGAATATCTGTGATATCGTCTTCTGGCTCTATATAGATGACATCTTTATTCATATAAAAATATTATAGCATAATGCTTTTGCATAGCCCAAGCTAGCATACTAAAACATATCTGTTAATTTTGTAAATAGGCCTCATACCCTTGACAGCATCAATCTTTAGTTTTATAATGCGTTAATCGCTCTTTAAAAGTGTTAGTTTCTAGCCTCGATGCAAGGCCTTTTATATCAGGCTTTACATTGGGGCTAGACACTGTCTGGCCTACATTCTTTAGAAAGGTCGTTTGAATTATGATTGTTGAAATTAATGACACCACCACTCTCAAAGATGTGGTAGAGAATTACAAAGACGTTATCGCTATGGCAAACGCAGATTATTGTTATCGCTATGAACTCGGCAAGCTCTTTGACGACTATGTTGGCGGCGATAATCTCTCCGAAGTACTTGCTTGCCCTGATGCTTTCAAGGCTTTCGCAGAAAACAACCTCATTTCCTGGAATCTGCTCCTTCTTGACACTCCGAGCAATATTTCAAGACTCATCAGCGCAGGTTATTCAAGAGAAGAAGTCCTGGAAGTTGTCGCAAGAGATCTTTATGAAGGCTCCGCCCTCACAGGCGAATGCCCTAAATTCTATAACGATCTCTTCAATGACTACGACACCAGAACCGTTCGTCAGTGCATCCACAATTACCACCCAAATATCCCCGACGAATATCTCACTGATATTATGAATATCATATACAACCTTTGCCTTGAGTCTCTCGAGGTAAACAGACAGTAACACTACCTAAGGCCGAAGCACTCAAGCTTCGGCCTTTTTCCTGCGCTTCATACTTCCCCGCTTATGCTAAAATATAAGTTATATATGGGCTTATTTAGGAAAAATAAACCGGCCACGACTGGCCCAATAATCAGCTCGGGCAACATCGAGCAAGTTAATGAACAAAAGAGCGCCAAGAACGCCCTTAACGAACAGGTCCTTCAATATATTCACGAGGGCATCGTTATTATTGGTACTGATAAAAATATTCAGCTTGTAAACCCAGCTGGAGAGCACATGATAGGCAAGTCCAAAGACGAGATTGTTGGTCTAGATTTCGGTAGCTCGATCAAGCTTCTCGATAAAGACGATAAGTCGGTTCCGGACGACAAAAACCCAATTCTTTTTGCGCTCAACAGCGGTAAAACCGGCGAAACGCGCGATTTCAAACTACAAACCCTAGATAGCCAAAAAATAACTCCTGTTTCTATCATCGTTACGCCAACCAATGGCGCTGGCTCGAACCTTGTTGTTACTTTCCGCGATATTACGCAGCAGCTCAAAGAGGAAGAAGAGCGCAACGATTTCATCTCTACGGCTAGCCACGAAATGCGCACCCCTGTCGCAAGCATCGAGGGTTATCTTGGCCTTGCCATGAATCCTGCCACAGCTACGGTTGATTCCCGCGCTATGGATTACCTACAAAAAGCCCACGAAGCTTCCCAGCACCTTGGCCATTTATTTCAGGATCTTCTTGATACGACCAAGATGGATGACCAGCTCTCTAAGCTTCATATGGTGCCAGTAGAACTAGTTGCTACAACAAGGAGTATTGTTGAGGGGCAGATTCCAAACATCCAGAAAAAGGGCTTAGGCTTCCGTTTTACTTCTGGCAATACTGATCAGAACTTTGGTGGCGGCAAAAAGCTTGGTCAACTCGTCTATACCAGCCTAGACATTGATTCTTACCGCGAGATTATAGATAACCTGCTCGAGAATGCCATTAAATACACGCCAAAAGGTTGGATAATTGTTAATGTTAGCGCAGATATTGAGAACGTTCATGTTTCTGTTCAGGATACTGGTATTGGTATGCCACGCGAAGAGCTTACACACGTCTTCCAGAAGTTCTATCGCATAGACAATAGCGACACGCGCGAAATTGGCGGCACAGGTCTTGGTCTTTATCTTGTTAAAAAGCGCACCGAATCCATGAATGGACATATCGAAGTCACAAGCGAAGTCGGTAAAGGTAGTACCTTCACTGTTAGCTTCCCGCGCATGAGCGACGAAGTTTACAAACAACAACGCTTCGTGATGGATAATTTGGCCGAACAGGCAAAAAATAAGTTACTAGAAAATTAAGCATAATTATTATAGAATGGATGTAAGATGACCAAGATAATGTTAGTCGAGGACGATAAGTCCCTACGCGAAATTTATAGTATCAGGTTGGTCGCAGAAGGCTATAATATCGTATCTGCTGGCGATGGCGAAGAAGGCCTTGCTCTTGCCGTGCAGGAAAAACCAGATCTAATCATTGCAGACGTAATGATGCCAAAGATTTCTGGTTTCGATATGCTAGATATCTTGCGCGCTACACCAGAAACAAAGAATATCAAAGTGATTATGATGACCGCTCTTTCGAGCGATGATCAGAGACAACGCGGTGAAGCACTCGGCGCAGACCGCTACCTTGTTAAGTCTCAGGTCGGCATCGAGGATGTAGTTAATACTGTCCATGATTTGCTTGGTGATGCACCAAATGCAAACGCCGCAGCAAATCTTGACACCGTAGCAGCAATTCCACCTCGCCCAGCAGCTCCTGGCGAGCCAATTAATCCTGCTACCCCGCCAACACTTGAACCAATTCCACCTCAGGCTCCAGCAGCCGAACAGCCTGCACCTGTAGCACCAGCTCCAGCACCAGAGGCACCAGTAGCCCCAGAAGCAGCACCACAGTTTGCTCCTCAGGCTCCAGCAATGCCAGAGATGCCAGCCGCACCACAGACGCCGGTTATGCCTGAAGCTCCGACTATGCCAGAAGCGCCAGCAGCTCCTGCAATGCCTGAAATGCCAGTAGCTCCGGAAGCTCCAGTAGCTCCAGCACCAGTTGCGCCGCAGGCGCCAGAAGCCGCAGCCGTTCCGGAAATGCCAGTTATGCCACCAATGCCAAATCCTGCAGATTTCGCAGCTGAACCACAGCAGAATCCAGCTCAGAATCTTACTACGGACACAGCATTCGTTCCACAGGTCGAAGCTCCGGCTGCCCCAGAAGCTCCAATTGCAGAGTTTGCACCACAAGCTCCGGCTATGCCAGAAATGCCACAGGCTCCAGCAATGCCTGAAGCACCAGCTATGCCAGAAGCACCAGCTGCACCTGCAATGTCCGAAATGCCAGCTGCTCCTGAAGCTCCAGTAGCTCCAGCACCAGAGGCGCCAGCAGCACCCGCTACTCCACAAGATGATTTAGTAGTTCCTCCAGCAGGAGCCGCTCCAGTAGTCGATACAACTCAGATTATTCCGAATGCTCCTCAGGATTTGGCTCAAGCTCCACAGACAGTAGCTCCGGCTATTAATCCTCAGGCTACAAACCAGGTACAATTCGAAGAACCGAAGCCTCAGGCTCCAGCTCAGCCAACAGGCGGCGAACGCGTAATTCAACCAATTGGTAACACTAACTTTGCCGAAGCTCGCGAGCAGATGGCAAAACAAATGGAGCAATTGCTCAGTGACGATCAGGGGGCGTCACAAGAAAACCCTTTTAACGCGCCGACTCCGCCACCACTTGATTTAACTGCGGAGCCGGAAAACAAAACAGAAAATGAATCTAAGCCAGAAAGCAAAGATAATTTTTCTGATGTTTCCAAAAAGCAAGACTCCGAGGATACTTTTCTTAGTTCCATCGAAGATGGTCCTGTAGATTTTTCGATTCCTCCAAAAGACGAGCCTAGTAGTAACGACTCTTCTAGGAACGAATCCGAAGAAGCTCAGATTAACTCTTTCGAGCAGTCCCAGGTTGCCGAAGCCGAAAAGAAAATGGGCCTTGATTTTGATAACGATTCTCTTGAACAGGATTCGGATGACGATTTTACAGCCGACAAACAAGAGGAAGAAGTCGTTGAACCTATCATGCCAGGTTACGTTAATGATTTAACTGAGCAGCTAAGCGAAGATGATGGCAATATTGAAGCCGAGGTCGTCAATCCATTAGCCGCAGAAATGGCACGCGAACTGGCCGACGACCCAATTACTGCCGAGGCAGCTAGACTACGCGAGCAAGGCGCTGCCGAGAAAACCAACGAAGAAGAATCTGGTACTATTCTCGACGAAGCAGATGATCAGTTGCCAGATTTCCTCAAGGCAGACAACACAGCTCTTGGCGTAAATATGCAAAACTTCGACCAGGACACTCCTGAAGAATCCTCGGGAAACAGCGAAGAAAGCACCGAGAATTAGTTTGTTATTTCTTTTGTTATATAATAGATTGCGATTATGAGCGAAGACAAAGTAAGACTCAATAAATATCTGAGTACTAATTTTGGCATCTCGCGCCGCGAGGCAGACGAGCTTATTTCTGCTGGCAAAGTTCTCGTAAACAAGAAGCCGGCCGAGCTCGGTGCACGCGTTGGCAATAACGACGAAGTTTCTATTGCTGGCAAGAATATCCAAAAAGAAGAACTTCGCTACTTTGCCCTGAATAAGCCTACTGGATATGTTTGTAGCAAGAAACGTCAGGGCGATACACCTACGATTTATGAACTACTACCAAAAGAGCTTCAGAATCTAAAAAATGTCGGCAGACTAGATAAAGATTCCTCTGGCATTTTGCTTCTCACCAATGATGGAGATTTTGCCTTCGAGATGACACATCCAAAGTTTCATAAGACGAAGGTTTACGAAGTAGAGATTGATAGAGATTTGGCGCCACTACATCAGCAGATGATTTCGGATTTTGGCGTGACCCTGGCAGACGGCAAGAGTCAGCTCGGACTAGAAAAGCTAGATACCGACGACAAGCGCAGAAAATGGCGCGTTACAATGAGTGAAGGACGCAACAGGCAGATCCGCCGCACCTTCGACGCGCTAGGATACAAAGTAGTAAAGCTACATCGTGTTAGCTTCGGAATCTATTCACTATCCGGCCTAAAGCCTGGCGAATACGTAGAATTCAAAAAGCCTAGATAAAAATATAGACCCAAATTCGGGCCTATATTTTTTTATTTCCTTAATAATCTTGCGAGCTTTGCCTTAATGCTACGGTCGTCACCTGTTCCAATAAGAGTATCAATACCGACTCTTAGGAGACCCATAGCCGTTACAAAAGTATGATCTAGTTTGCGATCAGTTGTATTTTCTACGCCCTCAATTTCGTCAGGGTCGATTAGACTAATGACCGGACGACGAGAGAATGGCAAACCTTTATACCAATCGCCAGTAGCAAGCGTTTCTGGAATATCGGCAAGACTTGCACCACCACCACAGAGGAATACTTGATTAGGCAAGGTTTCAATCTGATCAAATTCTTCGATAGCGAGTTCGACACCAGCCTGCCAGACATCAAGGTTTCTTGCGATGGCTTTATCGAACTTCTGACGAAGCTCTGAGCTCATCTTTGGGCTGTCGCTAAGGAGCTTGATCTTCTCTGCTTCGGCGAAGCTTACACCAAGGCGCTCAGCGATTTGATGCGTAAAGCTGCGACCACCAATGCTAAACATCTTTGTACCTTCAACACCACCATCTTCGACAATAGCAATATCCGTTGTACCGCCACCAATATCCATCACAATGCCAGAAAAGCTAGATTCTAGATCGTTACCAAGACAAGCGCGGCAAACTGCGAACGGCTCAACAGCGACGGTTACTAAATCGAGCTGAAGCTCGTCACAGACGCGTTCAATGGCAGAAATATGAACTAGAGGCGCAAAAGCGGTATAGATCTGAACGATAACTTCTTTACCCTTGAAGCCGATAGGGTTAGAAACTTTGTAGCCATCAATACGTAGCGAGACAAGAGCGGAGTTAATTAGGCGAACTTCAACGTCTGGGTTGTTGGTTTCGATAGCGACTTCACGGCGAGCCTTTTCGCCAGCACGCTTTTGGACTTTGTCGATAATCTCGGACATTTCATCTTCAGTAATTGGGCGATCAGCTTCTGGGCGGCGATATTTAATCGAGGCAGTATTACCCTTGATAAGCTCGCCAGCAATGCCAACGATGACTTCTTTGGCGCGAACCTCGGCCATTTCCTCGGCTTTGACTAGGGCTTCTTCGCAAGTTTTAGCGACGCCTGCAATATCTGCGATAGCACCTGCAAACATATTGGTTGGAGCTTCGTGAGCTTTACCAACACCTACGATTTTGAGAGTGCCACGAGTTTTCTTCGCAATAAGAGCTTTGACGTATTCCGTACCGATATCTAAGGCTAGGAGGTAATCGTCAGAGTTTTTAGAATAATTAGCGCGGCGCACATCTGTGGAGCTATTCTCGAGCTCACTCGGTTCACCACGAAAGACTTTTGAAGCTTTAGATATAATGCTCATGTTAGGTATATTATAACACTTTCAATAGCGTTCTTGGATAGAGCTAATCAATCTACCCCATATAAACATCATGCTTCCGCTTGTAAAGAAAATTTGTAGCAATATATAATCCACGCACGGGACTGAGGTTTGCCCCGTTATTCAAGTAATTGAGCCTGACAGTTATACTCGCACGGGCTTAATGAAAAGTATTCTAGGCCCTGCTAGAGTCCGTGAGAAAGGTTATGGCTATGACGATCTGCCTGAAATGGTGGAGAGTGGAAGTTAAACTCGGTATCCGAGTGACGAAGAATAAAAAGAGTCAACGCCGTTAGGCGAAGACTCTAAACCAAAACATTAGAGAGCGTAGTTCCTAGAGCTGCGCTCTACATGTTTATATTATATAATATCCAGTAGTAATTAGCTAATAGCTAGGTTATATAATAGGAATTATTCATGGACAAGAAAACAATTATCGCCGTTATGGCAATCGTGGCCGCCTTTGTTGGCTTGGCGGTCTTTAGTAGCATTTTTAACAAAGCCCCAGATTATAGCCAATACAAGCTAGACAAGATTCAATCTCTAGCCGATCAAATCAAGAAAGAAGATCTTAATCCAGACAGCATCTACGAAGCCAGCGAGCTCACGAGCAACTTGCCAGAAAAGACCATGGGCGATCCAAAAACCGCCAAAGTCGTGCTTTACGAGTATGCAGATTACGCTTGCTCGCACTGTGCCGAATGGAGCGAATACCTAGACAAGACCGTAAAAGAATCCGACGGTAAGCTCGCCGTAGTTTACCGCGGCTACCTTCTTCCAAGCTTCAAGAACAACGTCGTAGCCGCTTCCGCCGCAACGGCCGCGCAAATGCAGGGCTACTGGCAAGAATACAAAGGCCAGCTCTTCGCCAACCAGGTCAGATGGTATAACGCTAGTGGCAACGCCCTCAAAGACGAGCTTGTCTCCTACTTTGAAGCCGCATCGGATGGCAAAGGTGACACCGAAAAGTTCCTAGCAGACATGGAGTCCGAAACCGTCGCAAAGAGACTAGCTTTCGAATACAGACTCGGCAAAGAAATCGACCTAAAAGGCACGCCAACCTTCCGCCTAAACGGCGAGAATATCGAAATAACAGATCTCAAAGCAACTCTAGCCACGGAGCTCGGCAAATACTAATCTAAAGCTAAAAAATACCGCTCTAATATGAGCGGTATTTTTCTTTATTCCAAGATTGCCTTAATTCTGCGAACACCAGCAGAGCTTGCTTCTTCCTTCTGGATCTTGAAGTGGCCAAGCACACCAGTATGTTCAACGTGAGGACCGCCACAAACTTCGCGAGAAGTTGGATTATCAAAGTCGCCAATCGTGTAGACGGTTAGCTTCTCTGGATACTTATCCCAGAAGCTACCATGAGCCTTGAGCTCGTTACGAGCATATTCTTTATCATACTCGGCGAACTGGACTGGCAAATCTGCCTGAATCCATTCATTGACCTGATCCTCGAGCTTCTGCAACTCCTCCTTCTCTAGCTTGTGATCACAAGCGAAATCTAGACGCATACGCTCTGAGGTAATATTTGAACCACGCTGATAGCTATCTGGATTAATTAGCTTCTGAATAGCTGCAAGTAGCAAATGCGTAGCCGTATGATACTTCGTGGACATTTCACCATGATCTTCTAGACCACCCTTGAACATACCCTTGCTTGCAGTCTTGGAGCGATTGCGCTGCTCTTCTAGAGCGGCATTAAATTCTTCGCGCCAGTTCTCACTAAGCTTGATGTCTTCACGGTAAGCCTCCTCAACAGACAATTCCATTGGGAAGCCATAGGTATCCTGAAGCATGAAGATTTCTTTACCAGTTAGACCAGCTTCTTTCAACTTGCCAAGTTCCTTAATACCACGGTTGAGCGTGCGGCGGAAAGCCTGCTCTTCTTTGGTTAAGACGTTTAAAACATCATCACGGTTTGTCAAAATGCTATCTGGCAAATCTTTGTAATTCTCGGCAATAGCTGGCAAGATTTCTTCAAGGAAGTTCTGCTCAATACCAAGATTTAAAGCTTTCAAGATTGCGCGGCGAATAATGCGGCGAAGTGCATAACCATGCTGCTTGTTGCTTGGTACAAGACCCTGAGCAGTCAAGAGGTAAGCGCCGCGGAGATGGTCAGCAATAATACGCATTTCGGAAGTATTACTTTCGTAATCCTTGCCAGAAATCTCAGTAAGTTTGTCAATAATTGGCTTCAAAAGCGAAATCTGGAAAATATCGAAGGAATCGATGCTTGCAGCAGTGACACGTTCTAGACCAGAACCAAAGTCGACATTCTTCTGTTCGAGTTCTTCAAAAGTACCATCTTCTTTGCGGCGATATTGCATGAAGACCTGGTTACCGATCTCCATAAAGCGTGCACCGTCGGAAGCTGGGTGGCTCTGACCATATTTCTCGACGTCCTGTTTGTCTTCGCCGAAATCATAGAAGACCTCAGAATCTGGACCACATGGGTCGCCGATTGGCGTAGTTTCGATACCACCACCACGAGACCACCAGTTTTCTTTGTCGTTATAGAAGAAGATGCGCTCGCCCGGCTTAATACCACGCTTGTCGCCGTTTTCTGCGGTGTCGATTTCAGCAATTTCTGCCTCGATGCCAACTTCTGCAAAGACCTTTTGCCAGATAGAAGCCGCCTCATCGTCGCGAGGAATACCATATTTCTCTGAGCCAATAAAGCAAGTAACATAGATCTTTTCTGGTTTTAGACCAATTTCCTTAGTCAAGAAAGTGAAGTAGTTACGAATCTGTTCCTCTTTGAAATAATCGCCAAGAGACCAGTTACCAAGCATTTCGAAGACAGTCGAGTGGCGAGGGTCGCCAATATCGTCAATATCCTGCAAGCGAAGGCATGGCTGAGAATTCGTCAAGCGAGTGCCCTTATCGTGCTTTTTGCCAAGAAGATATGGCATAAGTGGCTGCATGCCAGAGCCCGTAAAAAGTGTGGTTGGATCATTTTCGAGAACCAAAGCAGCTGGCGCAATCTGCGCATGGCCTTTAGATTTCATAAATTCTAGATATTTTTGACGGACTTCACTTGCTTTCATGTCGAATATTTTAACATATTTTTACAGATATAGCGAATGCTCGGCACCCAAGAAAAATCTCCGCCGAAGCGGAGACAAATAGTACCCAGAAAAGCAGTTTCCTTTAGAAAAAGATGCGAGGAATTAACGATGCGTAGCTTTAGCGACGCGCTTTTTGACTGCAGCGTGCGCTTCCTGAACCTTGCGGCGATTGCGAGCAATTTCGATCAGTCTGTAAATGGCCACGAGGACAAACAGAATCGCCAAGGCACACAACATCAATTTGACATTATAGTCTCCATAGCGGGTCAGACCACGAAGGAACTCACACTCGTTTTCGAGCTTCGTAGCATCGCCAAGCTTTGCCGCCTTATGCGCGAGGCAATACGCCATGCGATGATCTACGATTTTGCCAGTAATCATAGACACGAGAATTACGATTGTATAAGCAACCGATGTGCGCGAAAAGATTACCTTAAAGTTCTTTATTACACCTTTAATTTTCATATACATACACCTCACTGTAGTTGTATGGGTACGTTTATAATTATACCATATATGCTTATTTTTGTCAATTAGAGGAGCATAAGAAAAGCGCACCCAAACAGGTGCGCTCAAATCTTTAAGGTGCGGGGGGGTAGTTAGCAGTTAATCAGCTTCGGGTATCTTGTTAACACCAGAGCCAAACTCAGTATCAGCATCGCTGTCATAATCAGGCTCTTCGTCGCTAACAACAACCACTCCTTGAAATGCTGCTACACAGGGTAGATTCGGATCCGAAATCCCGAAACTGTTCAGCAATGTCTCGCTGTTGTCTACTTCGAGATCGAATCGGTCAAGAATATCCGCATGCTTAGTAAACGAAGCATCCAGACTCTCAGAGAGATCGTCATGTGGCTTGTATCTCTTGCGGTGCTCGATTTTACTCCAAGCATCCATAAGTAAGTCACGAATCTGAATCTCGCCAGTTACAATACTTGAACGTCCTCTGGAATAGACTTCCACTGAAACTATCAGGTGGTAGCCACGATAACCCGATTCTTTCGGGCTCTCAATATAGTCCTTAACCTTCACGAAGTTAATTCCTGGCGTCGCGAGCAATGTGTCTGCAATCTGATAGATCTCGTGGCGGAATACCGTAACGATACGGATACCGACAATATCATGGATATTCTGCTCGATATTGTCGATGGTTGGCTCGATGCCCTTTTCTGACATTTTGCCATGATTGAACTTTCGCTCTTGATACGCGATTCCACTCTTTCTATCTGTGGATACTTGTTGGGGTCATCTTCAAGCCTTCGCTTGAGCTCAAGCTCTCTTTTGATCCCCTCAATCGCGTTTAAGATTTTGTCTCGCGCAAGCTCGTATCTGAGCATTGCATACTCGAGCTGCTTACTGCTGTTATCATTGTCTGACAATGATAACACCTCCTTCTTTTGCTAAATTTCATTAAGACTGCTCCTTGCTACCGAAGCAGAAATAACCTATATATTATATCAGATAACGCTTATGTAGTCAAGTGCTGATAAGGATTTTGACCTTGTATAATAGATACAGAAAAAGTACTGAAAGGGTTATTATGATTGCAATATTTTTAGCTGAAGGTTTTGAAGTTTGCGAGGCGCTCACTCAGATTGATCTACTTCGCCGCGCAAGACTAGATATTAAGAGTTTCTCTATTACTGATTCAAAAGATGTTTTGAGCTCACACGGCGTAGTTGTAAAATGCGACGGAAACTGGAGCGACTTCGAGAACGAGAAGGATACCTGCGAAGCCGTGATTCTCCCTGGCGGCACTAAAGGTAGCGAAAATCTAGGTAATTTTGCCCCACTCTGCGATTTCATCAAACAGCTAAATAACGAAGGCAAACTCTGTTGTGCCATCTGTGCCGCACCTACCGTTTTTGGCAAAAATGGCATTCTAAGCGGCAAGAATTATACTTGCTTCCCTGGCTTCGAAAGCCCAGAGTTTGGCGGTAATTATACCGGCGAGTCTTTTGCTCACGACGGCAATATTATCACTGGTCGCGCCATGAATAGCTCCGTAGATTTTGCCAGAGAGATTATTAAAACCCTGGCACCGGACAAGCTTCAAGACGTAGACTACGGAATCCAATACTAAGCATAAAAAAGCGGCCACCAAAGCGGTGACCGCATTTTTGAATGTACGTGAGGTTTTGACTTAGCGGTCAATCATTTCTGCCACGAACGAAGCAACTCCGTCTTCGATAGAATCAGGCCAAAGGTTGCCGATGATAGCAATCGTGAGCGGGAAGCTCGCAGGCTGACTCTTAATTACGCTCTTCAGGCTCGGTGT
This sequence comes from uncultured Candidatus Saccharibacteria bacterium, assembly GCA_946530965.1. Lineage (GTDB taxonomy): Bacteria > Patescibacteriota > Saccharimonadia > Saccharimonadales > Saccharimonadaceae > UBA2834. The sequence goes on along the minus strand of CAMNAK010000001.1, from coordinate 35,495 downwards.
AAAATACGGAACAAGTTTGTCCGTATCTTCCTCGAGGAATTTTCTGAACTTGTTCAGAGATTCACACGAGGCGCTTCTTACTGCGCCACCAGTGAGCTGACGGATTTTTTCGCGTCCGCTCTCGATTCTGAAAGTAAAGAATTCCTGTCTGTCGGGACTTACGTTCGCATAGAGCAAAAGCGGGAGAAATCCCGAATAGATCGCTGCCACCGTATCTGCCGGAGCAAGACCAAAAGGCATCATTTCGTAAGCGTGGTTTGCCCAAGTATCCTCAGGAAAACTATCGCCGAACTTGTCCAGGACACGCACTGTAAAGGTCGTGTGATACGTATCCATTGCGTCATAGAGAACCTTGTCGAAGATGCTCTTCTCTTTTGCCTCGCAGAATGCGCGCTCAAGACAGCGCTGGACATCAGGGAAGTTCACGCCGCCCAAACAAGCATCAACCAAAGCCTGTTCGCTCGGGCAGCTATCGATACCGTTATCCACAAAACTCTTTGCCAGAGAATGACAGATAGCCTTGAGCTCGATTTCGCTTTCGCAAGGATCAGGCTGGCCAACCTCCAGAGTCTCAACATAAGCGCCAAGGCTCGGATAGGTTGTATGCTTGTTTTCGATATTGGTTACGATCTCGCCGGTTTCGTAGAAGCTCTTACCGAGAGCAAACTCACCCTCCGGAAGATGCTGAATGGATTCGGACAAAAGCTTGCCGAATTCGAACAGGACCAGACTGGAAACCTTGGGTTCGAAACGACCCTCGAGTGCACGAATTACGACCTCGTTTGCCGCCTTTGCGAGGCGGAACGCCACGAAAGACTTACGGATCGGCGATGCGCTGCTAGTCGGGGACGAATTGCCGCCACTACGTACCTCATTTTGCATAAACAACACCTCTGTTTTAGATTTTTTCCAGGCACAGAGTTTATGCCCAGATTCAAATCTAAAACAGATTTATAAACGAACAAAGCCCTTGTCGGACTACTTGTGAAGTATACCATATTATTTCATAATATACAAAACTACCCCAGTTTTAATCGAGCGCATCGGTTATATACTGAGGCGTATATCTATTTGCAAAGGCTTGAAATTCATGAGCGGTTAGAGTTATTGGAATTTGATAATTGGGTCCAGCAATGCGCTGATGCAGGCTAAGTAGAACCCGATGATAATAACCGAGGAATTCCCTGCTAGCACTATTGTTTATTCGATAAGCAATAGCTGCAACCGTGTTTAGATTGTAATGCTTCAATAATCGTCGTTCGCGAGGCTTTCTTTTTGGATTGTTGTATATAACGTGCATGATTTCCGATTGACAACCGGGGATTATTAAGACGCGTTTCAGATGTCGACTTAAACAAGATTCGTCAATATTCAGCAATCTCCTAATTTGCTTACTATTAAAATAGATATTTTCATCTAGAAGGAAGCGTTTTAAATTGTTGCCCGATGCAAATCTTCTCATAATAGTTCAATTATTCGAATTATCAAAAAATAGCTCAAGCATGAGCAGAACACAACAGAGGTGAGTACTTTTTCATTATTTAACGCTAGTAGCCGCAAACAGTATTAGTTTTACAAATAATGCTCACTAGAGAACTCTTCCGAATACGTATGCTTTAGCTTGCATTTTCTGCAAGCTAATACGCTATATCAATATTGATTCATCTGTTAAAACTTGCAAATTTTGCAAGCTAAAGGCTACATAAGAAAAAATAGGCGGGCCGGCGGAGCGCCGTAAAAAGAAAAAGTCCTCCTGTTTCCAGGAGGACCGTGCAGAGTTCTATGCAAAGATAGCATCAAGCAAGCCAACATAAGCCTTGAGCTCGGACGCGCCGTGCTTTAAGGAAAGCTCGTTACTGCCGAGATAATGCTTCGCATAGCGATAATCTTCCTCCGTAAACTCACGGAAGTTCTTCAGCATTGTCATGCTAAGCTGAGTCGATCCGATTGACGAGTGCATTGTCGCATTGAAGGCCTGGCCGCTTACATAAGACAGACAGGCGGCCGCATAGAGCCGATCGTCATGAAAACTATTGTCAAAATCGTCGATTTTGTCGGCAAGAGCAATAATTTTCTGACATCTCTGGTACGGACTCGTCATTTCGGGCAGACTCTTTGATAGGCGCTTGATCATGGCGAGCATTAGTCCCGCGGAACGTCTCTCGAAAGCACTTACTGCCTGCATGTACAGTTCGTCCCAAAAGGGATTCGTCTGACCCTTTAGGTAAAGGCCCAAAATGCGAAAACTTTCGCCGAACTCGTACATCTGGTTGATGGTTTCTCTGCAATCACACTTGCTAAGGTTCATACTATCCCCTCCTGTCTGATATTAGATTTCCCCCTGTTCGGAGGTGAAGGATATCTGGCATATTATATAACGAACAGGCGTTTTTGTCTAGTATTAGTATTATGGCGCTATGCTATACTTAAGCCATAAATTTGCGGAGGTTTTATGAACAAATTAGTAATCAATGGCGTTTACAAACATTTCAAGGGTGACCATTATCTTGTTGTTGACGTGGCAAAATATTCCGAGACCGAGGAAGAGTTAGTTATTTATCGTCAGCTCTATGGCAAGGGCGAACTTTGGGCACGCCCACGCGAGATGTTCCTTAGCGAGGTTGACCACGAAAAATATCCAGAGGTCAAGCAAAAATATCGCTTCGAGTTGCAGACTATCAAAAGCGTCGCAAAGAAATCTTAGTCGATAATTCCGCCACCCACACAGATATCGCCGTCATAGAGAACGACGCTCTGGCCAGGAGTGAGAGATTTTTGTTCTTCGGCGAAAGTAAGAATTCCAGATTCTTTATCTAGAGAAGCATCTACAAGTGGAGCGCGATGACGAATGCGTGCCTGAAGCTTTGACAAATCATGCTCGCCGCGAATAATAATATCTTTGAGTTTAATTTCTTTCTTCCAGAGAGAAAGAGAGTTGAGGTTCTGCGAGACATAGACGATATTCTGATCCATATCTTTCTTTACAACGTAGTATGGCAAGCCGGTCTTTAGGCCAAGACCATGGCGCTGACCGAGCGTATAGAAGATGGCGCCGTCATGCATACCAAGCTTCTTATCGGTTTCGAGCTCGCGAATTTCGCCTGGCTTTGTCTCGACAAATTCGCCCAAGAAATCCTTCATATTTGCTTCACCAACAAAACAAACACCCATAGATTCAGACTTGTGCGCAACTGCTAGGCCAACATCTTCAGCAAGCTTCTTTACGGCAGGTTTTTCCATGCCACCAACCGGGAAAATGCATTTTGGAATAATATCTTCAGAAATGCGATACAAGAAATAGGTTTGATCCTTATTTTCATCAACGGCGCGAAGAAGATTTTTGCCGTCAGTCTGAGCATAATGACCAGTCGCAATCATCTCGGCACCCTGCTCGAAAGCCATCTCGGCAAAGAGCTTAAACTTGATTTCCTGATTGCACATAATATCTGGGTTTGGAGTGTTGCCCTTTTTATATTCGGCAATCATGTAGTCTACAACTTTTTGTTTATATTCCGTCTCGAAATCGAAGACGCGAAAATCTAGGCCGAGCTTTACAGCAGTACGCTTTGCGTCAGCCAAATCTTCCGCCCATGGACATTTCATGCCAGGCAAGTTTTTGGACCAGTTTTTCATATAGACGCCAATTACTTCATGACCAGCTTCGCGCAAAAGATAAGCCGAAACCGCAGAATCGACGCCACCAGACATACCTAGAAAAACTTTACTCATATCTATATTATATAATATTTTGAAATTTTGTCACGGGCGGGATAAACATCCAAAATTAGTCTCGCTTATGCTAAAATTTAATTAATGTTTTATCCAAATCGGCAGTCGGTGGGCGATCAGCTAGCCGAGCGCCTTGAGCCATATTACAAAGACCAGGAAGCGATTGTTTTTTGTCTCAAAGAAAGCGGTCTGTTATCCTGCATTGAGCTCGCCGCACAGCTGCATGGCTATGTCTATATCATGCAATACGAAACTGTCGATGACCCTTATGTAATCACTAGAAAGCTTGGCGCCGTCACACAAACCGGAAACTTTGTCCTAAACCCAGAGATAACTCAAAGCGAATACGAATATATTACGATGAACTTCGCTAGCGTAGTCGAGGAAGGTAAACGTGTAGCATTCTCAAAAATCAACGCCAAGCAAGACCCGAATCCGAACTTTGATAAACAAATCTTTAACGACCGACACATCTTCTTAACATCAGACATCTTACGAGATAGCTTCCAAATCCAAATCGCGCTCGACATCTTAAAACCATACAAACCGCGATCGGTTAGCGGAGCGGTCGGGAACATCACCTCAAGCGTTTCGGATAAATTCCATATCGATACCGACGGCGTAACCTATCTCGATGTTTTATCGAATTCAATCTTCGACGACGCGCACTACTTTGATCAACCAGATCAGTATAGCGACGAACAAAAAATTCAACTAGCAAATAACGTAAGCCTCTACTGGGCATAAAGGAGTAACATGCAGCAAAATCCAATACAAAACCAAGCAGCGCCAAGCGCTCTACCAACCGCAGGACCAATCGCAAATCCAGGCGTCGCCCCTGCCCCAGCCCCAGCCGCTCCGGCAGCCCAATCTGCAAATCCAATCGTTGCAAAGATCCAGAATGCCTTCCATAGCCGCATCGTTGGTCAAGATGAGCTCTGCCTTTCTATGATCGTTGCTCTTATTGCTGAAGGTCATGTTCTCTTGGAATCCGTTCCAGGTCTTGCTAAGACTCTTTCCGCAAAGACGATTGCCGAATCTTCCAACGGTAGCTTTAGCCGCGTCCAGTGTACGCCTGATCTTCTTCCAAGCGATATTATTGGTACACAGATTTACAACTACACCAAGGGCACTTTCGAAACCAAGATTGGTCCAGTAAATGCCAACTTTGTCTTGCTTGATGAGATTAACCGTAGCTCCGCAAAGACTCAGAGCGCCATGCTCGAGGCCATGCAGGAACGCCAGGTTTCTATTGGCGGACAGATTTTCAAGATGCCAGAACCATTTGTCGTGCTTGCAACTCAGAACCCTATCGAGCAGGAAGGCACTTACGAGCTTCCAGAGGCTCAGCTTGACCGCTTCCTACTCAAGGTCCTTATCGATTACCCAACCCGCGAACAGGAGTTGCAGGTTCTCAACTACATCATTAGCGGCAATACAACTTCCCCACTCGCAGATAACCAAAAGGTTTCTCTTGCAGATATTCAGTCACTCCAAAAGCAGGCTGCAGCAGTTCGTGTCGACGATGCTATCAAGAATTACATCGTAAATATCGTTTCCATTACGCGCACGCCAGGTCAGTTCATCGATCCAAAGCTCGCTCATTACATCGAGTATGGCGTTTCTCCACGTGGTTCCATTGCGCTCTTACGGGTTGCTCGTGCGCTTGCTGTCATTAATGGTCGCGATTACGTTACCCCAGACGACGTCAAGCAGCTACGCTATGCCGCGCTTCGCCACCGCATTATTCTAAACTTCGAAGCACTCGCTGATGATATCCATCCAGAAGCTATCATTGATGCAATCTTTGAAAAGGTTCAGACTCCATAGGGTTAACTAATGCCTAGCTATCTCGCAAAAGTTCAAAAAAGAATGGATATTTATTCGCGTCGTCGCACGCGCTCCATTCTGACGGGCAATTACGGCTCTGTATTTAAGGGTCGTAGCATGGATTTTGATGATTTGCGCGAATATATCCCTGGCGATGACGTTAAGGATATCGACTGGAAAGCTTCTGCGCGCTCAAGAGGCGTCATGATTCGCCGCTACATTGCCATTCGCAAGAGAAACATCATGATTATTGCCGACAGTGGCCGCAACATGGCAACCTTGGCGCCAAGCGGCGAAAGCAAGGCCGAAGTTGCAACTTTCTGCGCTGGCGTTATGGCCTACATTGGGATTAATCACTCCGACCTTGTTGGCATGGTCTATGGCAATCATGCCGAGAACAAGCGCTTCCCGCTCAAAGAAAATCGCGCCAATGCCGAGAACTTCCTAAACAGCTATGCCAAAGCCCCTAAGTTTGAATCTGCCGATGGCGACCTTGCTTCAGTCTTACAATACGCTAACAAAGGCAACCGTGAGCGCAAAACTTTTGTAATTATTACCGATCCAGAAAGCGCCGAGAAGCAAGACATGGAACTACTTCGCAAATTACTCGCAAGACACGAAATCATGTTTATTCTCGTCGAGGACGCACCGCTTACTGATAGCAAGCTCAAAAAGCATGATACAAAAGATATTGATGGGCTCGTTAGACTGCCGAGCTTCATGCGATCAAGCAAGAGCGTCGCAAAGGCCGAGCAAGCTTACCGCGAAAAGCAAAAGGCCGCAATCACGAAGAATCTACGCCACCTAGGCATCACGAGTTGCTTCGTAGATAGCTCAGAAACCGCGGTTACGAATATTGTAAATATGTTAGAGGAACAAAAGAATGCAAGGAAGCGATAATTTCTACGGTCCGATTAGTTACAAATGGATATGGCTTCTTTTTGGTCTTATCTGTGTTTTCTTGATTGTTTTGATGTATTTCCTAATTTTCTTTGTAACCCGCAAGAAAGTTATCAAAAACCTCGCTACACTCAAGCAGCTACCGCCAAAGATTATTAATAAAGACGAACTCAAGCAAAAATATCTCGCCCTTATTTCTCAGGCCGAGAATGAGCACGCTCAAGGCCTTTCCAAGAGCTCTGTTGCGCACCAGCAGATTAGTCTGCTAACCCGTTTATTCTTCTGTGAACTTCACGGTATCCACACAGACGTTATGACTCTTGGAGATTTAAAGAAATCTCGTTTTGCAGACCTTACAAGCATGATTGAGCAATTTTATCCAAGCGAGTTTGACATGCTCGAAAAAGGCAACGTTTCCGAATCTGCAACTAACGCTAAGAATCTTATAGGGGCACAATAATGAGATATAACTTCCTATTTATCCTTATCTTAGTTGTACTCGCACTAACTATCATTATTTCGGTTTTGCGTTTCAAGAAATTATCCAAGAAAAACGGGATCGACACCAAAGCCACCCTCATTAGCCATACCGAAGCAATCCGCAATCTTCCAGAATATAAGAAAGCAAAAAGCATTTATAGGCTACTACTTTCGCTCTGCTTTGTTTTCCTTGCTATTGCGCTAGTTTCTTGCACGATTCTTAGCTCTCGCCCAGTGATTGCGGACTACGAGAAGAACGAACAGAACGACCGCGATATTTTGCTCTGCCTTGACATTAGTGGCTCAATGTACGAAGCCGACGCCGCTGCGCTTGGCGTTTTTGCCGATATGGTCGACGAATTACAAGGTCAGCGCATCGGTATTTCAATCTTTGGTACCCATCACGCACAAATTTTGCCACTCAATAATGATTACGAAGCTACCAAAGATTTCATAAAGAATCTAGCCAAATACGACAGCAGTGCCACTTATTCCTACGACAGCTATCCAATGCTAAACAGATACGCAGATGCAGTAGGTGGCTCGACGAACGTTCTTGAAGGCGTCGTTGGCTGCGTGCAAGACTTCACGAAGCTTGATGAAAAACGCTCAAGATCCTTGATCGTTATTACAGATAACTATGACAACACTGGCTTTGGCGACGAAGAAACCGGCAGGCATGACGGCGAAAGTATTCATAAAGCCCTCAACCTCGCCAAACGTTACGGGATTATAGCTTACGGCTTTAACCCCGCAGACTGGTCTAGCGAAGGTAACGAGAGCACCTATGTTACCAACGCAAGCTTCAAGAATGCCGTTCTAGATACAGGTGGTAGTTATTATGCCCTAAATGCCTTCATTGAGCCTTGGGATTACGACAAAGAATCATACGAAGAATACAGCGCAAGAAGAGGTGCTATTTCAGATAGCGCCAAAGCTAAAGAAGTCGTAACCAGGATTCTCGAAGAGGATGCCGCAAAACACCAGACAGAAGGCAGCCTAGTTCTTAAAGATAGCCCAGCAGTATTCCTAATCGTTGGCATTGTTTCAATTATTTGTTTCGCACTAACCGTTTGGAGGCTCCGTCTATGATGTTCGAAAGTATTATTCCGCTTTGGATAGTAATCACGCTCACAGCATTGCTTGCCGCAGCGCTTGTATTTTGCCTTATCAAGAAAAGCTTCCGCACGAAGCAAAACTTCCGCCTAATTGCGATTCTTTTCCTTGGCGTTCTTATGCTCGCAAGGCCACAGTTCCCTGGCGGAAAGGTCGAGACTAGAGACAACAATATCGATGTATATTTTGCCGTAGATACAACTGGTAGCATGGTCGGCAAAGATATGAAGGGTGACAAGCGCCGCCTCGAACAGGCCAAAGAGGATATTATTACTATCGCCAAGCAAATCCCTGGCGCAAGATATACAGTTTTCGCCCAGAGTGCCGTTAGTTATCAGGCAACGCCACTTCTAAGCGATTTGGACGCCTTACAGAATGCTGCCGACGGCCTATTTTATCCAATTACTTATGCAAGCTCTGGCACAAGCCTTAGCGATCTGCTAGATCTAGTCGCAGATAAAGCCACCGAGAATAAAGAAAAATATGACAGGCCAAGAATCTTCTTCTTCCTAAGCGATGGCGAGGAAAGCGACGGTAGTAAAACTTCGATTCCTAAGAAGCTCGGCGACGCCTTCACGACTGGCGCGGTAATTGGCTATGGCACTACTTCTGGCACAACCGTAGCAACTATCAAGCAGAATTATTGCTACAAGGACCCAGAGTGCGAAGAATTTACCATCAATGACGACGAACCCGTAAGAGAGTATGGACGCGATAGCTCGGGCTACAAAAATAGCTCCGATCATATTTCGAAGCTAGACGAGGATAATCTCGAGAATATCGCTGATACTGCCAATATAAAGTATTACACCAGAAACGATATTTCCGACCTAGAATCAATCACAAAGGATATCTTAAACAATGGCGAAGTTAAGGCTTCCGGCAGCAAAGAAGGCTATGTAGACTGTTACTTCGTTATTGCCGGAGTCATTATCCTACTCCTCTTCTGGACGCTATCCGATTTGATTGTAAAACTATTATCCGAAAGGAAAGTTTCGAATGATTAATCTCGACCTAAACAAGCTCGACCAAGACAAGATCCGCAAGCAAAAGCGTAAGAAACTGCTTCTTATCTCAATCGCGCCATGCATTATCTTGCTCGTTCTCGGCGTATTCTTCCTTCGCCCAGCAATCACAATGATGCTATATAACATGAATTATTCTGGTAAGAACTATAAGGGCGCAGAAAGTGTTGCAGACACACAGAATTTCCTTAACATCATCGAGCCATACATCGCAGATTACCAGATTGGCACCGCCATGATTCAGGACGGAGATTACACTGGGGCTGAGCAGAAACTAATCAGTAGCCTCGAGCAAGGCCCAGACGAAGAAAACGTCTGTAAGGTGCGCACAAACTTGGCCTACAGCATCGAGAAACAAGCAGATAAGCTCTCTAGCGAAGAAAACTATTCCGATGCGATTATTAAATACAGCGAAGCAGTTGGTTATCTCAGCGGCGACAATTGCGCCGATCAACAAGATTCTTCCAAAGGTTCTGACGAACAGGCACAAAAAGCCATGGATCGCGACAAGAAGAAGATTAAAGATTTGGTCGAGAAGCTAAACTCGCAGGCCGACGACAACAAGCCGAGCGACGAAGATAAGTATCATGACGGCCAATACAATGACGCCGAGGTTACCGACGACGAGCTTCAGCAGATGCAAAATAATAGCCTGCAAGTTATCAACTCAGAGCTTTATGGCAAGATCATGAAAGACGGCAGTTCTTACAGCTACCAGCGCTGCGACGATTACGGCGGCGACCACTGCTACTAAAATTATCTAGAAACACGTTCAATTTCCGCGGAGATTACTTCGCGGATTTTTTGACCAGCAAGTTTGATGTTTTCTTCGTCGTTTAAGCGACCCATAGAGATACGAAGAGAGCCAGCAATTTCCTCGTCATTTAGGCCAATAGCCTTGAGGGTTGGAGATTTGATACCCTTGCTAGCTGCGCAAGCTGCGCCGGTAGAAAGATAGATTTCCTGATCTTCAAGAGCAAAGATAATACGTTCGGCGTCAACGCCAGGCACACAGAAAGGCAAAAAGCTCGGAAGCTGCATCTTTTCTTTGCCTAGGAATTTAATGTTTGGAATCTCAGACAATTCCTTCTGGAGAATCTTCTTAAGCTTCATGAGACGCTTTCTTTCGCCATTCTGATGTTTCTCTGCTTCGATCATAGCGGCAGCAAAACCAATTGTCGCAGGGACGTTTTCTGTACCCGAGCGAAGACCCATTTCCTGACCACCACCAACAGATAGCGGCTGAAGCTTAACGCCATGGCCAACGTAAAGTGCGCCAATACCCTTTGGACCATAAACCTTAGCAGCATTTAGCGTAAGCAAATCTACGCCAAGGCGGCTAATCCTAACTTCCATAAGGCCGAGGCCCTGAGAGGCGTCACAATGAAGGTAAAGTGGGCGAGTTTCGCCGTTTAGCTTGCGGCGTAGGCGCTCTTTTTCGACCAAGGCAGCAATTTCGCCGACGGGCTGCAACATGCCAAGTTCACTACAGACCAAACAGACCGAGACAAACTCGGTTTCACTGTCTAGCTTGGCTTCAAAATCTGAAACTTTGACACGACCGTATTCGTCGACTGCGATAGTATCAAAATTTCCGCTTTTTGCAGCGCAGGCACGAACCGCCTGGTGCTCGACATCAGAAATAAGAATCTTTGCGCCTGGAGTAATGATCGAGAAGGCAAGATTGATAGACTCTGTAGCACCAGAAGTCATAACCAAATCTGCGCCTTTTGCGCCGATAGCATGCGCGATTGTATCTTTTGCGTCCTCATACTCATGACGCGTGCGCTGGGCTGGAAGATAAGCCGCAGATGGATTAAAGAATTTCTCATCAAAATACACGCTCATCGCGTTTGCGGCACGCTTAGAAAGCGGCGTAGCGGCGGCGTGATCGAGATAAATCACCTTAATCCTTGTACAAGTTAAGTTTGATTAGCTGGAGATAGGCCTTAGTAGCATCACGGAAGTGCTCTAGCTCTTCACCAGAGATCTTACTATAGCTACCGTTATCTACCTTTTTGAAGACACCACTTTGTCTAACCTCGTAACGGATGACCTGGCCATCTTCGTACCAGACCCAAACATTCTTTTGAAGGCAGAAAAATTCACGCTGTTTACCCTCTTCAACCGTACCAAAAAGAGTACGACCAAGGGCCGATTCAGCGTTAATTAGATTACGTTCAGCCTCAACCTTGCGCATTTTCTGGCGGTTAAAGCTAAGCTCGTTTTGAAGATTAATTAGGCTTTGTTTAAGGCTGCGTTTCTGCATGCGATGACTTCCTCCGAGATTGCACTAAGCTCGTCGTAGAGGCTTAGCGTATCTGCCATCTTTGATTCGTTATTTGTCTTGATTTCAACTGTAGGTGCTGAAGTAATTTCTACGGCATCAACAACTGCAGTCGTACTGGACCCAAAGTTATCAGAACGACTATTCATAGGAATATGAAAAAATGCGTCACTTTCCATAGAATTCTCCCTTAAATTTGATAGATTCTCTCGGCGTTTTTCGTGGTTATTTCCTCGATTTCGTCGAGAGTTTTGCCGTAATATTCGGCAGCCCATCTAGCTACATAGCTAACATAAGCGGGTATATTTATTTTACCACGAAATGGCTTTGGTGTCAAGTAGGGAGCGTCTGTCTCAAGGATAATATTCTCGAGAGGAGCATGTGCAATATCGGCAAAAGTAGCAAGGCCATTAACCCCTATATATAGGCCTCTTTTCAGCACCTCACTAAGGTTTTTCTTGCTATCCGAGAAGGAATGAATAACAGATGGCTTTAAGTGGAAATTATCAAAAATCGGCCAAAAATCGTCAAAAGCGTCGCGAACATGGAAACTGACCGGCAATTTGTTGTCTTGAGCAATCTGAAGCATGTTTTCAAGGAGGAAAATCTGAGCTTCTTTATCAAAAGGAGGAAAATGATAATCTAGCCCAATTTCGCCAATTCCAACCAGTTTTGGCTGTTTAATCAGCTTTTTAGCCTGTTCTAGATCCTTTTCGAGCTGTTCTCTGTTACCATCGAATTCGTTTGGATGGTAGCCATAAGTCCAGCTAACTTCTTCGTGTTTTGAGGCAAAATCTAGAGCGTCAGCAGAATCTTTTGGCGAAGTACCGATTACGATGATCTTATCTACGCCAAGATTATGGCACTCCTTAAGAGTCTCCCCTTTATCCAGGGGAAACTCCCTATCATGAAGATGACAATGCGTATCTACTAACATTTTATCCGCGTGGCGGCTCACCCTCTGGCTCGTCTAGGAGCTTTTTGCTCTTAATTTCGTAGCGTTTGCCGTTAACTGGCGATACGAAGTAATCCTCGTTCAAAAGGTTTACAAACATACCGAGATCCTTGTCGTCCATGATAATAATCTGACCCTGATCGTCGGTCATAAGCTCGAGCTGCATGTTATCTGCATAATCTAGAAGCTCATCCTGCTTCATAGCGCCAATCTCGATATTCTGGAGCTTCTTTACGAGAGGCTTCTTATCCTCGAGCAAAGCATTAAGCGTGAGACCTTCTGGGAAGCTAAGCTTATAGGCTTCTTCGAGCTCTTTAGCCTTCTGCTCAGAGATAAGCTGCTGCTTGAAGTCGTACTGGAAGAGCTTTTCAAACTTGCTCTGATTAAAGATAACAATATTGCCGTCTACGATAGCGGTTTCGTTTCCTTCTGGAACCTTGATAGCAACATCGGCAGTTAGAGGCTCAAAGCTTTCGCCGTTAAGCTCCCAGCTGAGCTTGCCCTTCAAGGCAGAGCCGGCAGCCAAGTTCTTTGCAATATAGAAAGATTCTGGACCTTCGTTACCAGGATAAGTAAAGCGAGCGACAATACCCTTGATGCGCTTGAATTCGTATTCGTTATCCGTGAAGTATGCAATATCCTTGTATTCGTGCTCGATAAGATGAATTAGGGATTCGGCGCGTTCGACTTTTTCTAGCGGAATCTTATAGATAACCTTGTCTTCACCGTCGCTCATCTCGTAATCACGACATTCTAGACCCTTGTCTGCCTCTTTGACGACGAATTCCACCGCCTCGAGCATAAACATAGCCTTAACAGTCTGAGTCAAACCCTCAGAATAGCGTACCTTGTATGGTGAATAATTTTTATTAAACAAGAATAGTTCTACAGAAACGTTGTTCTTGATTTCATCAATGTTGTTTGCCCACTGAAAAACGTCAAATCTATTATCCGAAGAAGAACTACTTGCAGCTGGAGCTGTCTCCTCGACAGTTTCCTCTGCTTTTTCTTCCTCTACTACAGGCTGAGCCTCTACTTCTTCCGTCGTTTCGGTAGTTTCGGCCACGGTCTGCTCCTCTGGTTTTTCCTCCATAACTCTTTGCCTCCTTTATTACTGTTTTAGTATAACATGATGCCAGCCCTAATAGGCTAGAGCTGCATCAAGCTGTGGGTCAACATCTTTGTTAATCTGTTCAAACGTACGTTCGACGACTTTGTCTGGCTCAATGCCTTCTTCATGAATATTGTTGCCATGCGGAGTATACCATTTAGCAATCGTAACGCGAAGGACGCTGCCGTCCATGAAGTTTTCTAGAGCCTGAACACAACCCTTACCATAGGTCTTTTCGCCAATGATTGTAGCTTTACCATAGTCATGAAGTGCGCCCGTGAGAATCTCTGAAGCTGAAGCCGTAGAACCGTTTACAAGAAGGATGGTCTTCATGTCTTTCAAGATAGCTTTGCCGCTATTGGCGTAGGTCTTCTCGTTATATTCCCCGTTCGCGGAACGCTGTTCAACAACAACATCTCCATCAATCCAAAGAGATGCTACATCTTTTGCGGCATTAACATAGCCACCACCGTTGCCGCGAAGGTCAACGATAAGTTTCGTGCAACCTTTCTCAAGGATTTCTTTGGCTTTTTCTTCTGCGAGCTTGCCGGTATCGCTATCAAAGCGAGAGATGGTTAGGACTGCAGTCTTGCCACCATTCCTGTAGTTTACATAGACACTTGCGTTATTGATCGTTTCGCGAACAAGAGTAAATTCCTTCTCTTCGTTATTACGAACAACCGTCAAGACAACCGTCGTACCCGCTTCACCGCGAAGCTTTTTGGCAACATCTTCAACAGATAGAGCGCTAATATCTTCGCCATCAGCCTTATAGATAATATCACCAGCAAGAACGCCCGCTTTGCGCGCAGGGTTACCTTCGGTAGTGCGAAGAACCTTTACAAAACCGTCGCGCTCGCCAATCTCAACACCGATACCAGCACCAACATCACCTTCGAGATCCTTCTTGAACTTCTCTGCCTCTTCGGAGGTCATGTAGTAGGTATATTTATCTCCGGCAGCGTTAACAAGGCCACGCTTTGCCTCCTCGATAATCTTTGTTTTATCCAGCTCGCCATCATAATTCTCAGCGAGAGACATATAGACGTCGTTTAGACTATCAAAATCAATCTTGGAGATGTCGGCTTTTTTCCCGCCGATGCCAAGCTGTGCAGCTATGCCGTTCCAGTTTAGGCCAACTACGACGCCAATAACAAGAGTTACAAAACAAGCAATGATTGTAGAAGAAAGCTGAACTTTCTTATCTTTTGCAGGGCTTGCGTAGTATTCGTTTAAAGTTTCGTTATCTTCACTAGTTTTGCGAATGTGCTTTTTTGAACTAGCGGTATTAGAATTCGCATTAGACATAAATATATTGTAGCACGCAAAAATAATCTTAAGCGTATCTATGGTTACAGATTTGATTCAGTTTTCTATCCGCCAAAATAGATATAGACGAAGGCGCTCGTCGGCATCCACATCTCGGAGTATTCACCCCAGACGCCGTTTACAAGGTAGTTGTACTGAGAAATATAGACCTGAGATCCGTCATCACTTACAGCCTCAACCCAAACAGCGTGGCCATAATAGCCAGACATCATAATACCAACCGTACCGGCTTTTGGCGTATCGCTTACAGTAATACCCATAGAGCGAGCGTTAGCTGGCCACTGGTTTGCATTACCACGGCCGCCCCAGTATGGCATATTGCCGTAATTCTGCTGAACCTTCCATGCAGCATAGCTTACACATTCACAAATATACATACCCCATGGATCGGAGTACCAGTCCTGATGAGCTGGGCACTCGCCGCTATACGGATAACCACCCTTGCTTGCATCACCTGCGACCGGAGTAGAGCCTGCTGGAGCGAGTGCAGCGATAATTTCCTGCTGTTGTCTGCGGAGCTCGGCTTTTTCGCTTTCGCTCTTTGCTTTCATGTCCTTATACTTAGCCTCGTCAGACTGAGTCTGAGCAAGGAGAGCTGCCTGCTCTTGCTCTTTTCTAACAAGCTCTTCCTTTTGACTATTTAGGTCGGCAAGAATCTGTTCCGCCTTAGTTTTCTTGTCTACAAGATCAGCCTTTAGGCGCTCATTTTCCTTAACAATCTCCATGAGAGTATCCGAGATGTTAGAAAGATTTACCTCTTGATCAAGGAAAGCTGAGAAGTTCGCAGAAGAAGCAAGACGTTCAATCGTAGAGCTTTCTTCACTGTAGTAATACTGGGCAATAGCATAGCCAATCGCCTCGTTGTTATCGTCGATGCGCTTCTGAGTACTTTCGATATCAATGACAATCTTGTCATGCTCTGCCTGTTTCAAATCAATCTGAGTCTTGAGCTGTTTTTGCTCGTTCTGCAAGATTGCGATTTGATTCTGAAGGCTGTCTGCCTGCTCATGCAAAGCGTTTGCCTGATTCTCGTAATCATTAATTGTGGCCTGAAGCTCGGAAATCTTCGCATTAACATTGTTCAAATCTTCAGAAGTATAAGCGAAAGCCTGCGAGAAGGACATTACGCCACCAAACACAATTACAGAAAACACAAAAACGCCAGCCCAGAGAGCTAGTCGCTTTTGATTTTGCGTACGGATTCTTAGACGATTCGAAGAGCTACGCTTCTTGAGCTTAGCCTCGAGATTTTGGTAATTTCTCATTATTTTACCTTTACGTATTTACGGGTTGCGAGCAAGGACGATACAACACCGATAATTATGCCCACCACCAACAACGCTGCAGCAAATAGATACCAAATATGTTCCATTTTGTCCAAGGTTGGCGACATCAAAGTTTCGCCAATTGAGCTACGTAGCGCAAAGGAACCGCCATAGATTACACAAGTAGAGATAATTGCAGAAACAACACCATAAAGCATCGACTCAATCACGAATGGACCAACAATAAACCAGCGACTTGCACCAACGAGGCGCATCATATAGATTTCTTCCTTGCGATTAAAGATGGACATACGGATTGTATTAAAGACGACAAGAATTGCGATAGCGGCAAAGATACCAGCTGCAATCAAGCCAACCATACGGATGCGGTCCATGATCTTGGCGATATTATCTACAGTGCCACGGTTTTCGGTCTTATAGGTAGGTTCCTTAGCATCAAGCATACCACGCATAGATTCGTCATTCTCAACAAATTGTTCAAGCTCGCGTGTATCATCAATCTGTTTTAGCTTGACGTTAAAGATCCACTGCATCTTGTTTGGAGCCTGATAAAGACTCTGAATAACAGACTGATCCTTGATATGGTTATCTTCGACCATCTTGCGGATAGCCTTGTTGTTGGCCTGCTCCGGCGAAGTAGTCGTAACTTCCGTAACGCTCTCTAGAGCTTCCATACGGCTCTTGATTGTAGCAACCTGCTCATCAGTAGCACTCTGTTTGATATAGATAGAATAGTCGACCTGATTCTCGACAGTCTTAATGGCGGTACCCAGAACGTCGGTGGCAACAACGGTAGCAGCAAGAATAATAAGAGTAATCGTCATGATAGCGATAGCAGCAAGACTAAGCCAAGCATTGCGCATAAAACTCTTAGCGCCATATTTAATCACGCGATTATTCGTGCGCACAGAATGACGGCGCGTCTTAGTGATGCGCTTCAAGCGACTCTTACTAGCGGCTGCAGCTTGGCGCTTTGTAAGGCGCGAGTCTTCGCCTCCAGTCGGAGTTTGATCTTCGTTCGTGTTGCGTGCTGTTGTCATTGTTTGATTTGTTTTATTTTATCTTATAAATTTTGGCTTTGTCAGCGGTTTCTTGGCCGGCGGGTTAGTTTTTCCTACGTCTGATACTACTGTCGTGCCCTTAATATTCGGACTTACGACATCAGCATCTCGTTTGAGCGATTCTGGACCATCGAGCGGCTTAACGCTTACTTCGTTGTGCTTGGTAATAATTCTGCGAGAGGAATTGGTTGCGCGGCGAATATCTTCGACAGAAGTCTCGATAGGCATCTTAGCAGCAATCGTATTGTGCTTGATAATCCTAGTCTTACCAGAAGCATCAAGGTCATAATGACCATAGTTCTTCTGATCACCAACAATGCGACCATCACGAAGCGTAACGACGCGGCGCTTTAGCTGGTTAACAATATTTTCGTCATGGGTTGTAACAAGAATAGTCGTGCCAAAGTTATTAATTTCTTCAAGCAAGCGAACAATACCCCAGGATGTTTCTGGGTCCAAGTTACCAGTAGGCTCATCTGCAATTAGAATCTTTGGCTGACGAGCCATAGAACGAGCAATAGCAACACGCTGCCTCTGGCCACCAGAAAGCTCGGATGGGAATTTGTGACCCTTATCTGCAAGACCAACAAGCTCTAGAACCTTTGGCACGGTGCGACGAATCTCGGAGTTCGAAACACCAACGATTTCGAGTGCAAAAGCGACGTTTTCATAAACGGTACGGTTTGGCAAAAGCTTAAAGTCCTGGAAGACAACACCAAGACGGCGGCGAAGATGTGGAATATGACGGCGGCGAAGATAAGTATAGTCAATGCCACCAACCATGATCTTACCCTCAGTCGGGCGTTCCTCACGAGTGAGCATCTTAATCAAGGTAGACTTACCAGCACCAGATTTACCAACCAAAAAGACAAATTCCTTAGGCTCTATATATAGGGAGACGCGGTCGAGAGCAGGAACTTTATCGCCAGGATAATATTTAGAGACATTATCGAGCAATATCATAGCAAAATTATACCATAAGCATTATTCATCGGCAAGGACTCCACTCGTTAGCTTTGAATCGAGATAAGCATCAATAAAGCCATTAATCTTTCCGTCCAGGACAGCATCAGCATCGCTTTCTTCATACTTCGTGCGCGTATCTTTAACTAGCTTATACGGATGCAAAACATAGTTACGGATTTGCTGACCCCAAGAAGCAGATTCGCCTGCGCGAAGCTTATCGATAGAATCAGCATTCTGCTCATCCATCATCTGCTGGAGTTTACCACGAAGAATTTCCATCGCCTTCTCTTTATTCTGGAGCTGGCTACGCTCGTTTTGAATCGCAACGACAGTGTTGGTCGGGATATGTGTAATGCGAATCGCAGAGTTGGTAGTATTCACAGACTGACCGCCATGGCCACCAGAATGATAAGTATCAATGCGAAGGTCTTTTGGATCAATCTTCACTTCGGAATCGTCACGAATAACTGGCAAAACTTCTACGCCAGCAAAAGAGGTCTGACGGAGATGATCGGCATTAAATGGACTTAGACGCACCAAACGATGCGTGCCGTGTTCGGACTTTAGCTTGCCATAGACATCGCGACCGTCAAGCTCAATAACAACAGTCTTAACGCCCGCCTCCTCACCATCGGTTCGCTCTAGCTCGCGCGCAGAAACCTTTTCGTTCTCTGCCCAGCGAAGATACATGCGTTCGAGCATAGAAGCCCAGTCCATAGCCTCGGTGCCACCAGCACCAGCAGTAATACGAAGGATTGCGTCATTATGGTCATATTTTCCAGTAAAACGGAGTCCTAGGCGAAGCTTGGCATGCTTCTCTTCCATCGCGCTAAGCTGAGAAGAACATTCTTCTAGCATGGATTCATCATCAGAGCTTAGTTCAATAAGCGTAGAAATATCTTCGATTTGAGTTCTAAGGAGAAGCCACTCGTCTAGCTCGTCATGGAGATTAGCCACCTTGGTGGTTTTCTCGCGCGCAACATCAGGATTATTCCAGATTTCCGGAACATTAACTTCGGCTTCTAGCGTCTCCAACTCAAAAAGACGCATATCTAGATCCAGCTGCTCCCACGTGGCAGAAAAACTCTCTTTTAGCTCGCTCAGTCGCTTCTGGATGTCAAACATGTCTTAATTGTATCAAATATTATTCTGGCAAATCAAAAAGTGGCAAAGTAGAAATATCGTAGTCCGAAATCTTCGTACGGCGTAGCTGAGTTAGATAAGCACCACAGCCAAGCGCTTCGCCCATATCTTGAGCAAGTGAGCGGATATAGGTGCCGCCACTGACATGCGTGCGGATTTTGAGTTCTGGAGCCTTATAGTCCAAAATTTCTAGCTCATAGATTTCAACTTCACGGCTAGGCATCTCAACAGTCTTGCCTTCTCTGGCTAGCTTATATGCGCGCTTGCCGTTAATCTTGATAGCAGAAAACATTGGCGGAGTCTGAGTAATTTTACCCATGAACTTCGGGAGGATATTCTGGATTTCTTCGAGAGTTGGCGCAGCTTTTCCCGTTTCAGTGATCTCGCCCTCTGGGTCGCCAGAAGTAGAAGTAGCACCAAAATGAACCGTAGCCTCATAGACCTTGTCCAGCTTCGTAAACTCCGGAGCCTTTTTAGTAGCTTTACCGGCAAGAAGAATCAGGAGACCAGTCGCAAAAGGATCAAGTGTGCCAGTATGACCAACTTTTACCTTTTTGCCTGCGCGCTCAGAAAGAATGCGTCTGACACGAGCAACAGCACCAAAGCTCGAAATACCAACTGGTTTATCTACAAAAATAATCTCATCCATGTGTAGATATTTTATAACAATTAATAGCCCCAAGGCAAAGCAACAAAAAACACTCGGTTTTTATCCGAGTGTTTTAGTTAGCTTCTAACTATTGGTTGTCACCACAGTAGACAGCGCCACCTTCGAGAACATATGTAATGGCGATACTGCGCGTACCATATTTAGCATCAGAGGTCGCCGCTTCGCCATTGCACTTAGCAGAAGTATAGAAACGAATATTGTGGTCAACGTTATCAGCCTTACTTTCTTGGGAATCACCCTTAATAATCGTATACTGAGTACCATCTGGATCTACGAACTGATCGGCACAACCAGATAGATTGTTATTGGTATCAAGCGTACAGCTTGGATCGACATACTTCTTAGCGAATTTTTCCATGTCACCAGCAGTGTCTGGATTTGGGAAGTTACCGTTATTGTTTGCCTGGTAGTCATTGAAGGCAGAAAGAATACGTGCCATATCCTGGCGGCGGCGAGTATTTCTCTGGCTGCGCTGCAAAGCTGGTAATGCGATGAAGACCATCAAGAAGATGAGGCCTGCGATAGCAAGGACCAAGACAACCTCGATAATCGTGAAGCCTTTTTTGTTGTTTTTATTTGTCATAGCTTTTATATAACTCCTTTTTTAAAGCTTATGTTTAAATTTATAATACCACATTTTGTGAAAATGCAATACTTTTTATGCTTTTCCTATTTGCGATATTTTTCTAGGAAGACCATTAGATTGTCTACGCTATTCTCGTTATCTAGGCGGTCAAAAATTACACCTTCCTTGATATATACGAGCGTTGGCATATCATCAACTTTTTGGCCAAGCTTTGCTAGCAAGGCAGTATCTTCTACAGATAGAACTACACCAAGGTCAACTGCGAAAACAGGATCCTGATGCTGCAACTGCGTATTTGTAACATTTTCGATAAATGCGCGCGATTCGTCATTTAGTGATGCTGGAGCAACCAAAACAAAGCCTGAGGCCTTAGACTGTATCATGCCAAGAATTGCCTTTGAGCTCATCGAGCGGAAGCTGCGAGCGTCAAGAAGCGAAGTCTGAAGCTCTTCTTTGTATGCTTCGGTGTACTCGCTAACATATAGGTTTGTACTCTGCGATTCGGCGTTATTGGCAATAAACACCTTAAATCCGAAGTTAAATAGTAGAGTTACAAGAACTGCCGAAAGACAGCTGACGAGGATACAGATCGAGATAATATTCCCGCTCGTAATATAGCTCGATGCGCGAACATCTTCGCCACGAGAAATTGGATTCTTTAGCATGCGTTTTGCGCGAGCTTTGGTTGTTTTTGGATTAGAAGTAGTATTTGCCATAGTTACATATATTATAACATAAGCGTTTTGAATGCGCATTTCCCCGCTTCGGGACGAAAAAATACAGCCCCGTATTTAGAGCTGTATTTTTGTAAATTAGACGCGGTTTATAACCGGAATAACGATTGGCGTATGACCAGTCGCATCAAATAGAATATGCGTTACATCTTCCTTGATTTCGTCTTTAAGAGCCTTCAAATCTGCGTCGGTTCCCTTGCTATGCTCTGCCTTCGTGCGGAGATAGTGACGAATCTTGCCGATAAGCTCTTCAGAATCATCAAGATAGATAAAGGCGCGGGATACGATATCTGGAGTCTTCACAAGGCGACCAGTCTTCTTGCTGACGGTTAGTACTACAACAAAGATACCTTCGCGAGAAATATGAATACGATCTTTAACGACGGCTTCGTTAACCTGGCGATCAGCGTCATCATAAAGCTTGTTGCCAACATGAATGCGACCATTCTTGCGAATAGATTTGTCTGCCATAAGCTCAACAATATCACCATCGTCGGCCACGATAATATTATCGCGTGGGATACCGACAACGTTTTCCGCCATCTCGGCATTGTGTTCTAGCATATAGAACTCGCCGTGGTATGGCATGTAGTTCTTTGGCTTAAGATCAGAGACAAACTTTACATGGTCTTCGTAGTAGGCGTGACCAGAAAGGTGAAGTGGACCAATATTCGTAAGGTGAGTCTTACCGTTCTGAATAACCTGTGCGCCTTCGCGAAGAAGACCGCCAACCGTACTCGTAACCTTTGGTTCGTTGCCTGGAATTGGGTTCGAAGCAAAGACAATTGTATCGGTTGCTTTAATCTTAATGAAGCGGTGCTGGCCAGTAACCATACGATTAAGAACAGCATTCATTTCACCCTGAGAACCAGTACAGACAATCGTTACCTTTTCATCTGGAAGCTTAATAATATCTTCCATCTTCATGACAGTATCTTTTGGTACCTTGATAGCCTTAGCACGAAGTGCCACCTCAACGTTATTAATCATCGAGAAACCGGCGAAGGCAACTTTTCTTCCACGCTCGGAAGCTTCACGTAGCACCGACTCGATACGCTTTACCTGGCTCGAGAAACAGGAAATGATCACGCGACCATTAGCATAGTGATCCATAACGCGACCAAGGTTCTCGCCAACATCATATTCGCTATGTGGGTGCGTACCAGGAACGTCGATGTTCGTAGATTCATTAAGCATCAAGGCAAAGCCTTCTTTTTCGCTAATCTCGATTAGACGGTCGTAATCTGCAGGAGTATCCATTGGATGGGTTTCGAAACGCCAGTCGCCAGAGACCAAGATTGCGCCGTTTGGCGTGCGAAGAACAATCGAAGTATTGCCAGGAATCGAGTGAAGCATATGGACAAACTCAACGCTAAAGTGCTGAGAAACCTTGATAATATCGTGCTTCAATGGCTCGACAACCTGGTAGTTCATTTCTGGAACATCAGGAACTTCGGACATCTGCTTCTTAATCATGCCAATTGTAAAGGCCGTACCATAAACAGGAACCATTGGGCCAAAATATGGCAAAAGGTGTTTACAAGCACCAATGTGGTCAAGGTGGGCATGAGTAAAGAGGATTGCCTTCACTTTGTCACGGTTATCATCAAGCCACTTGCAATCTGGAACCATGTAGTTAACGCCAGGATAATCAGCGTCGGCAAAAAGTGTACCCATATCAATAAGGACGATTTCGCCCTGGTATTCAAAGGCGGTCATATTCTTACCGATACCAAATTCGCCAAGACCACCGATAGGAATAATACGAACGGCGTCCTTGTCTGGACGAGCAGCACGAATCTGGCTCATTGTAACCTGCTGACCCTTGTAGCCGTTGTAGCGAGATTTGTTTACTGGAATACCAATAATATGCTGCGTAGCCTGCATGTTAACATCCTGGCTAAGCATGCGCTGATGGTGAACCATTTCGCCCTTGCGAGTCGAAACACCAAGCGCGACATTGCGAGCCTGTGCTGGAGTTAGCTTAGCATTCTTGCTCGCCTTGGTATCTTTTGCAGCCTTGCCAGATTTGCTAGTTTTGGCAGCCTTTGCAGACTTCGTGGCGCCAGCTTTGCTATTTGTAGCTTTCGTAGCCTTCTTGACGCTACTCTTCTTTACAAGAGCTTCGTCTTTTCCGCCAGGTGCAAAATTAGCGTTAAAGTTTCGCTTTTGGTTTTCCTCAAATTGTTTCTTTATGTCCGGAAGACGCTCAGCGCGCATCTTTAAGAGTCTTGCGC
Organism: uncultured Candidatus Saccharibacteria bacterium; assembly: GCA_946530965.1. Taxonomy (GTDB): domain Bacteria; phylum Patescibacteriota; class Saccharimonadia; order Saccharimonadales; family Saccharimonadaceae; genus UBA2834. Next base: position 12,050 of record CAMNAK010000001.1, on the reverse strand, counting down.
GACGAGCCTCCTCGGCCTGTTTTTTATTCTCCATAATCTCCTTTTAAATTCATTACCACTTCGCACTCAAAATAAGTCTCTTCAGGAACAGAAGAGTGGGAAGTGTTGCGTTAAGAGTATTAATTGCTACTACTATTGTAGCAAAGTATGAGGATTTTGTCGAGCAAAAAAAGACGCTTCGTTTTATAGCTCTTACATTATTGACAACTGTTTCTTAGGCATATATAATAAAAGCATACAGATTATGACCGGCTCGAAAAGAGGCGGTGTTTTTATGCTAAGTTTCCGCTTAGCTTAACTAACCGCTCACACGAGCAAAGAAAGGAAAAATAATGGAATTAGATATCAAGCAAATGATTGCGATGGTCGATATCATCGCAGAAGAAAAGAACCTTCCACGCGAGACTATTATCGAGATCATCGAACAAGCTATCGCCGCTGCATGGCGCCGTGACAATGGCGACAAAGACATGAATGTCCGCTGCGAACTAGATATGAATACTGGCCGTAGCAAAGTATTCGTGATCCGCGAAGTTATCGAGGATGGCGTTGGCTACAACCCAGCAACCGAAATCCCACAGTCCGAGGCTAAGGGTAAAGAAATCGGCGACACTGTCGAAGAAGAACATGACGTTGAAGAATTTGGTCGTGTCGCTTCCCAGACTGCAAAGCAGGTTGTTATTCAGCGCCTTCGCGACGCAGAACGTGATGCAGTTCTAGAAATGTTCGAAGACAAGATCGGTACTGTTATGACCGGTATTGTTGCACGTGTAGATCCTAAGGTTGTCCGCATTGATCTTGGCAAAGCTACTGGTATCATGCCTCGCTCTGAACAGATTATGGGTGAACGCTACACCCCAGGTGCACGCATCAAGGTCTTCCTAAAAACCATCGAGCGCAACGAACGTGGTGCTTCTTTGATTCTTAGCCGCGGTTCTGCAGAGTTCATCGAATACCTCTTCCGCCAGGAAGTTCCTGAAGTCGAAAACGGTACTGTCGAAATTCGTGGCATCGCTCGTGAAGCTGGTCGCCGCACCAAGATTGCAGTTTGTGCAACCGTTCCAGGCATCGACCCAGTTGGTACCTTTGTTGGTGGCCGCGGTGTTCGTGTCCAGGCCGTCATGAACGAAATCGGCGATCGCGAAAAGATCGATATTATCAACTGGAGCGACAACGCTTCCGAATACATTCGCGAAGCTCTAAGCCCAGCAGAAATCCAGAAGGTCGAAATCAATGGCAAGGAAGCTACTGTTTATGTAGACAAAGAACAGCAGTCCATCGCAATCGGTCGCTCAGGCCAGAACGTTCGCCTTGCTTCTCAGCTTACCGGCTACGATCTAAACATCGAGCTTGCAAAAGCACCAGAAAAGAAGAAACGCGCCAACGTTGAGGATTCTCTCCTCTCTGCTCTTGAAGAAAGCGATGAAGCTTCCGTCGACGATTCCGGCGCAGACGGCAACGACGGCGAAGATTAATCTAGCCTAAACCACAAAAAATATCCGCTTGAGATAAGCGGATATTTTTTAATAGCTTCTATTGCCACTTTTATCAATTTCTTCGGCAGCGCTTTGCGTATTCTCAATAAGCTCAAAGTTGCCATTTAGCCACTTCGTAACTTCGCGGCCAAAGATTACAAGAAAGATAATAATCGCGAGCAAAAAGAATGAACTAAATATAGATCGTGCGCCACCCTCTTTGTCGTATTCCATTGGCTCTATTTTACTTTAATTAACAAAAAAGCACAAGCGGAACAGTCGACACAAAAATCCGCCCCTTTTCATGGAGCGGATTAGTTTATTTATCTTGCAGATTGCATATATACGTCCATTAGCTTTCCGGACCATTGTTCATATGTAGCATATTGACCGTCTACGCCCGAAGCACTCCACATATATTCGGCCATTTTAGTAACACCTTCATTGTTTAGCTCTGCGCATTCCGCCAAAGAAAGGGTTGGACATTCGTTTATGAGTCTTGCGGCATATTCATCATAGATAGCCTGATAGCCACCACTAGACGGTGCAGTCTGAGATTGTTCCGGAGCAGCCGTTTCTGGCTGGGGTTCCGGCTGAGGTTCTGGCTCATTCGTGGCAACTTCTTGTTGTGGCTGAGCTTCTTCATGCTCTTTTCTTGCCGCTTCTTCAGCTTCCCTAGTCTTCTTGGCTAAATATTCTTGCTGAAGATTGCTAATGATTGTTTTGTCGGATTCAGAGAGAGTAAACTTTATTGTCACCTTCTTTGATACTCTCTCGTCAATATATCTACCATCGTCAATAGAGATTGTTACTACCTTTTCAAATTCAGCTGGCAGGCTCTCTGGCGACAAATTCTCTGTTTCATAATAATCTGCTAGTTTTGCCGTATAGTCGCAGTCGAAATTATTGCCGTTCAAGGAGCAGTCACTATAGTCATCAAGCTTAACGGATATGTTTGGATATTTTTTGAGCGTTCCAGAGATAACCCTTGCCTGACATTCGCCAGTAGACGTCGCATTGCAAGCGAAGCCATCAGCAGGAACATCGATAGACAATTCATAATCCCTACTATTCAATTCAGAGTTTCTCGCCGACGTCCCTATCTTCAAAATAGGTAACATTATTAGACCAGGTACGAACATTATAAACAACAGAACAAAGACTTTATGATTGCTACAGAAGTTTAAAAAATTACTTATCCTAGATTGTTTTTCACTCATTTCCTCACTCCCATTAAGGTTATTCTTATTATAGCACTCGTCGATTTTATTCGCCTTTAAGTTCGGCAAACTTGGCCGCCATGGTTGGGTTGCCACGAGTAAGTTTTTTGATGGTTAGCTCGCTTGCTTTGTTGTTTGCTAGGCGAAGGTTATTCTCGCTCGAAAGCAAAGCGTCCTTGGTTTTCTGAAGCTGCGCAATGGTTTTATCTATACCATCGATTGCATCTTTAAACTTGCGGCTGGCGAGTTCATAGTTTCTCGCAAAGCCGGCTTTGAAAGCCTCCATATTTTCTTCGAAGTGCGAAATATCGATATTTTGACTCTTCACAAGCGCTAATTCAGCTTTATATGCTTGAGCATTCAAGGCGGCGTTTCGAAGCAAGGTAATCATAGGAATAAAGAATTGCGGACGGATTACATACATCTTGTCGAATTTATACGAAACATCAACAATGCCAGTGTTATAAAGTTCACTATCCGCTTCGAGCATCGTTACGAGCACAGCATATTCACACTTCTTTTCTTTGCGGTCTTTGTCTAACTCTTTGAAGAAATCTTCGTTCTTGTGTTTTGTGGCGGTAGTCTCGTTCTCGTTCTTCATTTCGAACATGATCGAAATAATCTCATTGCCTGCCTCGTCGTTTTCGCGATAGATATAATCACCCTTACTACCTGTACGAGCATCGTTGTCTTTTTCGAAATAGGCATTCTTGAAGGCGGTTGCACGCAGGCGATTAAACTCCGTCTGGCAATGCTGCTCGAGAGTCTCGCCAACCATCTTAGTACTTAATTTAACTTTCATGTCTTTAAGGCGAGCAATCTCTTCGTCCTTGAACTTGATTTCGTTATCGTACTTAGAGACAAGCGAAGCCTCACGTAGCTTGGCCTGCATCTTGATAGTTTCTTGATCTTGTTTTGCTTTGTCTTCCTGGGCCGTTATTTTAGACTTCAGGCTATCTAGCTCGCGCTGGATTGGCATTGTTGCCTCGCTGACCGCAAGCTTCTTTTCGGTCTCAGACTGGCTAAGCTTAGATTTTAGCTCGCTAAGTTCGGTATTAAACTTTTCGCGTAGCTCACTTAACTCCTTGTCTTTTTCACTCAGACTCTTTTGTAGTTGCTCATTATTCTGAGCAATTTTTCGCTCCGTTTCAGTCTTTTGCTCTGCCAAAGCCAGGCGCTTATCCGCTTCCGCCTGCCTTGCGCCTTCTTCTAGCCTGTTATGGAGCTCTTTTTCAAACTCTGCGCCACGCACTTGGCTCAAAATATCTGCATAACTCGCGTCATCAACCTTGAAGGTCGTTCCGCACTTCGGACACTTAATTTCTGCCATCACACCTCCGTTTTTCTTTACATTATAAACCATTGTAACAGCTTACGCTTATTGACTATTTTGGCATTTTGTGCTATAATATATATGTCTTACTTAGCACATTAAATTATTTTCGGAGGTGTTAATCATGAGTAAAGACAACAAGAGCACAAAGAGCAAGAACAAGAACGACAGACGCGTTCGCCTGGTTAGCCGTTTCCCTTACTCTAAGGGTGTGGCATTTGATGAGTCTTTCGCCATTCCAAATTGGCAGAAGTTCTTCAACAAACATCACGAGTGGGCGAACAAGCATCCGCGAACAACTGATTTCCTCAGTTGGTTCACCGTAGACTACGATTCGATCGGTGGCAAGTGGTTCTATCTGTGGACAGTACTGACACTTGTCGGCGCTGGCCTGTGGATTGGCTGCTGGTTCCTCGGGCTGCTCACACCGGCTACAATGCCGCTCGACAGAAAATTCAACTTCCTGTCCAGCTTCGGCAACAAGCTGATGTGGATCTGCGCTGTTCTCTGGGCTATTAACTGGATTCTCAACTGGATCTGGCCCTTCATCGCTAACGCATTCTCCAACCAGGAGGACGACGATATCGACGAAGAGAACAACAAGAAGAAGTCCGCAAAGGATTTCTTTGGCGACAGACACACTAAGTCCAGCAAAAAATCCAGCTCAAGCTCAAACAGCAAGGCAAGATCCGCCACCGCAAGCAAGTCAAGCTCTAGTTCCAAAGCGAAATCTAGCTCTAGTAGCAAGACTTCATCTAGCTCCAGCAGCAAGAAGAAATCTAGCTCTAGCAGCAAGAAGCCTAGCTCTGGATCCAGCAGGAAGACAAGCTCCGGCAGCAAGAAGCCTAGCGCAAAACCTGCTCCTAAGAAAAAGGTCCCCGCAAGGGCCTAAACTCCGCGCACATTTATTTAAAAACAGAGGGCTCCGGCCCTCTATTTTTTATGCTCAATTTTATTCAGTAATTGCTTTACAAGTTCCATAATCGGCAAGATAAGGAGCGCCACAGTAAACAGATAAACTATATGACTGAGCGGGATCGAGCTAGCATCAAGCAGCTTAGACAAAGGCGCGAACTCCATCACAATAAACTGCAAGGCAATATTTCCTAGAATCGCAAATAAAACAAATGGATTCTTGAGCAAAGACACAGCGTAGAATGAGGTCTTTTCGCTACGACAGTTTAAGACGTGGATATTCTGCATAAATACAATCAGACACATAATATATCCGCGCGCAACAACTGGACTAAAGTTAAAGAAGTTCAGGAGAAGAATCCAGGCAATTAAGGCAATCGCGCTCATAAATACCGTTCCGCCCGCAATTCTTAGAACTAGGCTTTTATCAAAGATAGACTCTTTTGGACTGCGCGGTTTTTCGTTCAAAACATCTTTTTCGCCACGCTCAAAAGACAAAGCCAAATCTTGTAAGCCATCCGTAACAATGTTTAGCCAAAGGAACTGTACGGCCGTGAGTGGCATAGGCAGATTCATAAAGATCGAAGCGCAGAAGAAGACCGCCTCAGACATACCACAAGACAACAAGAAGAACATAATCTTACGAATATTTGCGTAGGCAGTTCTGCCCTCTTTGATGCCCGAAACAATAGACTTAAAGTTATCGTCCTTGATAATCATATCCGAAGCATCATGCGCAATGTCTGTTCCGCTACCCATCGCGACGCCGATATTTGCACTCTTGAGAGCTGGAGCATCATTTACACCATCACCCGTCACAGCTACAAACTCGCCCTGCCTCTTCAAAGATTCGATAATCGCAAGTTTTTGAAGTGGTGTTACGCGCGCAAAAACCGTTTTCTCTTTTACAAAGTCGTCGAAATAATGCTCGCCTTCACCAAGCGCAACTTCAACATCGGAGCTCGTCGCGATCTCGTCTTCAGATTTTACGAGCTTCAAATCTTTCGCGATCGAGAGAGCTGTAAGCGGATGATCGCCCGTAATCATGAGGACTTTAATGCCAGCCTTCTTGCAAGCAGCAATAGAAGCCGTAGCCTCTTCACGGACCGGATCAATAAAGGCAACCATGCCCATGAAACAGAGATTTTTGATGTCTTTTGCACTATACCTGCTCTTTTTCTCGACCTCGCCCTTCGCGAGCGCAATCACACGATAACCGTCACTGGCAAGCTTGTTATTCTGCATCAAAAGCTTCTCGGTATCCTTCTTTTTGAGAAAGTTGACCTTCGTACAGAAGCTCGCAATTACCTCTGGCGAGCCCTTAACCGTACAATAACGTTTGCCGTCCTGTTCATAGAATACTGCAGAATACTTATTCTCGGATTCGTACGGAATGTTTTCGATTATCTCGATATCGTCTTTTTTGACCCCTAGCTTTTCTCCTAGCACCAAGAAAGCAAGATCGATCGAGTCGCCAGAAAGCTCGTTTTTATTAATAATAGCCTCGTTATTTAGAACACCAAGCAGGCCAATTTCTTCGGCATGCTCCATCGATTCGCCCTTCACCGCACCGTTTAAATCATAGCCAGAACCAGTCACTTCATACTGCTTGCCGTTTGGTAGGACAATCTTTTTGGCAGTCTGCTGATTCATGGTAAGCGTGCCGGTTTTGTCCGAAGCAATCACCGTGCAGCTACCGAGAGATTCAGCGGCTTTAAGTTTTCGCACAATGACATTTTGCTTTGCCATGCGATTCGAAGCAATTGTGAGCGCCATCGTAAGCGCGAGCGGTAAGCCTTCTGGCATCGCAGAGACCGCAAAGGCGATGACCGTAATCAGAATCTCGGTATACGGAACTCGTTTGTAAATCAGGAGCGCAGCCGTAACAATAGCCACAACAAGCACCATAATAGTAATCTGTTTCGAGAGCTTGTTTACTCTTAGGGATAGTGGCGTTTTTTCGTCGACAGCATTATTAAAGCTATCTGCGATTTTACCAAGCTCGGTCTCGAGACCGGTTTTTATAACAACCGCCGTCGCCCTACCGCTTACAACAGTCGTACCAGAATAAGCCAGATTAATTCTATCCGACAGAGATTCGATATTTTCTTCCAGAACCGCTGGATCTTTTACGACCGCGAGACTTTCGCCGGTCAAAATAGATTCATCTACAGAGAAATTATGAACTTCGATAAGGCGGAGATCTGCCGGGATTTTATCGCCAGATTCTAGCAATACGATGTCGCCAGGAACTAATAATTCTGCGTCGAGCGGCAAGATATTATTATTCCGGAGCGTATTCGTATTAACGCGAATCAGCTTTTCTAGAGCTTCGGCGGTTTTGTTAGCGCGGTTTTCCTGATAGACGCCCAGGATTACGTCGACCAAGATAATGCCGAGGATTACAAAAGCATCAATAATTTCACCCGCAACAAGCGAGGCAATAATCGCGACAAAAAGCAGCAAAACCAATGGGTCCAAGAATTCACGGAAGAAAATCTTAACAATACCGTCTTTTTTCTTTCTCGGAAGGACATTGCGACCATATTTCTTCAGGCGCTCTTCCGCCTCTTTCGAACTTAAACCCTTTTTGGATGTCTTTAGCGACTCAAAAATCTCTTCTATTTCTGCGTCATAAAAAGACTTAAGCATAAGTATATTATATATGACTATGTCAATTATCGCTCGTTCGCGGCGTCTATCATTTATGCTTAAAATAAGGTAAACTAAGAATATAAATGGACAAAAATAAACAAAACAGTAATCCTGAGAATATAATTCCTTTTTCAGGCCTTACCTCGAAAGAGGTCCGCGAGCGCGTTCGCGCGGGTCTCGTAAACAAAGCCGTTCAACCGCCTTCAAAAACTGTCCCGCAGATTGTCGCGAGCAACGTTTTTACATATTTTAACTTTGTATTTATTATTATCGCCTTGGTGCTTATTTCTGTAGGTTCATATAGAGATTTGACATTCTTGCCAATTATCTTAGCAAACACTTTCATCGGTATCTTCCAGGAAATCCGCGCCAAGATCGTGCTTGATCACCTTATGATTATGAATGCTCCGACGGCCAGAGTTGCTCGTGACAAGAAGCTCCTTCGCGTCGATGCCGAAACGCTAGTCAAAGACGATATTGTCATGTTTAAGGCCGGTGACCAGATTGTGGCCGATGCCGTTGTTGTTGATGGTAACGTTTCTGTTAATGAAGCTTTGCTTACTGGTGAATCCGACGAAATTAACAAGACCATCGATTCCGAACTCATGTCTGGAAGCTTTATTGTATCCGGTAAATGTTTTGCAAGGCTTACAAAGGTTGGCGCAGAAAGCTACATTAACCAGCTTACTTTGCAGGCAAAACACACGAACAAGCGCGAGCAGTCCGAGATTATTCGCTCACTTAACAAGATTGTCCGTATCGCTGGCGTGGCGATTATTCCAATTGCAATCATCCTCTTTACGCAGAGCTATTTCGTAAAGCAGCTCAGCAGTTTCGAAAGCGTGCGTTCTGTTATCGCAGCTATTATCGGTATGATCCCAGAGGGCCTCTTCCTTCTCGCTAGCGTAGCTTTGGCTCTTAGCGCAATGAGGCTCGGCAAAAAGAAAGTTCTCCTTCACGACATGAAGAGTATCGAGACGCTTGCACGCGTGAACGTTCTTTGCGTCGATAAGACTGGTACGATTACGAGCAACGATATGGAAGTTTCCGATATTGAGGTGCTTGATACCGAGCATTTCAAAGCTAATGACATGAAGGAGCTCCTCAGCGATTTTGCCTATGCGCAAGATTCCGATAATATCACTATGACAGCGCTCAAGAGTTTCTTTAACCTACCAACTGGCCGCAAAGCCAAGAGTGTTCAGGCCTTTTCTTCCGAGTTTAAATACAGTGGCGTCAGCTTCGAAGACGGCGCTTACGTGATTGGCGCGCCAGAGTTTATTCTTAAAGATAACTACGATAAGTATAAGAGCAAGATCGAGAAGCATAGCCGCAAGGGTGAGCGTGTCTTGATTTTTGGTAAGTATGATGGAACCTTGAACGGAAAAGCTTTAACGAAGGAGTTCCACCCGATTGGCCTAGTCCTACTCATTAACCCTATCCGCGAGAACGCCGTAGAGACTTTCAAGTTCTTCAAGGAGCAAGGCGTTAATATTAAGGTTATTTCTGGTGATAATCCGATTACCGTTTCCGAAATTGCAAAGAAAGCCGGAATTGACGGCGCCGAACATTATATCGATGCTTCTACTTTAACTACAGATGAGGCTATCGACGCCGCCATGCAAGAATATGTCGTGTTTGGTCGCGTTACGCCAGACCAGAAACGCAAGTTCGTAAAGAGCCTACAGAAGCAAAAGTTCACCGTAGCAATGACGGGTGATGGCGTAAACGACGTCTTGGCTCTTCGCGATGCAGACTGCTCCGTCGCCATGGCATCCGGTAGTGATGCTGCCGCTCAGGCCGCACAGGTAGTTTTGCTAGAGTCGGATTTCTCGCGCATGCCAGAGGTCGTAATGGAAGGTCGCCGCGTCGTAAACAACCTCGAACGTTCTGGCAGCTTGTTCTTAGTAAAGAACGTATTCTCGCTCCTAACCTCGATCCTTGCGATGTGCTTCTCCGTTAAATATCCGCTGGTTCCAAGCCAGATTTCACTTATTAGTACCTTCACGATTGGCATTCCGGCCTTCCTATTATCTCAGGCACCAAACAGTGATTTGATTCGTGGTAACTTCGTCGAGAATATCCTAAGAAAGGCCGTTCCTGGTGGCTTGACCGATGTTTTCATGATCGCCTCAACTTTAGTTATTGGCAGCATCCTAGGCCTCAGCAGCGAAGATATCTCTACAAGCGCAACCCTAGTCGTCGCAGCCGTCGGCTTTGCCTACATCTATTCGATTATTAAGCCGCTCAACCCATACAAATCTTTCATTATCTTTGGCTGTTTGATTTGTTTGATTCTCTGCACGGCATTCTTGCCAACTCTATTTAGCATCGAGCGTCTAAGCCTTGCTGGCTGGGTCATGACATCTATCCTGATTGTCGCCTGCCCAGGAGTCCTATTCCTTATTACGCACGCCGTCGGCAAGCTCTGGGAGCTTATTCGCGATATCCATAGAAACCACGTTCGCGAGAAAGCTGAAACTAACAGATAGAAAACTCTTTACATAATTCTTGCTTATGTTAAAATTACTATAGATAAACATAAGCTTTTAAAAGGAGTTATATAAAGCTATGACAAATAAAAATAGTAAAAAAGGCTTCACGATCATCGAGGTCGTCTTGGTCCTTGCTATCGCAGGTCTTATCTTCTTGATGGTCTTCATCGCATTGCCAGCATTGCAGCGCAGCCAGAGAAATACTCGCCGCCGTTCCGACATGACCCGCTTCGTATCGGCGGTCAACGATTATCAGGCAAATAACAACTACAAGCTACCATTTTCTGGCGGCGAGTCCACTGGCGGTCCAGCAATATACGATACAAAAGATACAGAATGGGTCAAGAAATATATCATTGCAGGCGGCGACGCTGAACAATTCCAAGATCCAGATGGTACCGATTATGCTTTCCTTAAGGCAGTCCTTCCTGGTTCTTATAATTCCGATGGCGAAGGTGATATATCCTCCGTATTTAATAGAGACGCTTTCAATAAGGAAAAGGCGGGCTATAATGTAATTGCCGTCTTTCCTAAGCATCACTGCACCGAAAAAGAAGACACGATCAAGCAAGCATCTGGCGACAAATTCTTCGCTATAGTCATGAAGCTAGAAGGCGGCGCATTAAACTGCGTAGATAACCAATAATTTGAGCTAGCCTAAAAATACCAGCCAAGCGCTGGTATTTTTGTTTTCTAGCTTTTACCGATATAATTTAAACATGAGCAGAAAGATATTATTCGCATTCCTGATTTGTAATTTAGCTATAGCTATACTTGAAGCAATTGGCCTTATATCCTCTTTTACACAGATTGGAGCAACTGCTCTTGTTTATTATACAGAGCTCAGCAATATCTTCTTATTCCTCATATCAGTCATTAATCTTATATTCGGCATTCGTGCATTAAAGAATAAAAAGCTCGCTATTCCCAAGACCGTTTGGAATCTATTTCATGCAGCCGTAAGCGCCACGACAGTTACATTCCTAGTTGTAGTATTTGTATTATCTTGGATGTATGGAGATCTATTACACGTCCTAACGGCAGGATCAATGTTATATACTCATACGCTTTGCCCGATTCTCGCAATAGTAAGCTTTCTCGTCTTCGCGCCAAAGATCTTCTCTAAGAAAGACCCGATACGCGCACTTAGCTTTACCTTAGCCTATGCGGCGGTCGCGATAGCACTCAATGTCCTTCGCGTTTGGTATGGACCTTATCCGTTCCTATTCGTATACGAGCAGCCGATCTGGGCTTCAGTAGCCTGGTCTATAGGGATACTATTGGGTGCTTGGGGGATTGCTAGAGCATTGATTATAGGCAAGATTAGAAAGAAATAAATAAGCCACCTGTTGGGGTGGCCTTTTGTATAATGCAGCCAGGTCTATGGAGCCTGGCTGTTATACGAAGAAGCGATTGCTTCGCAATCAAGAAACGAAGTTTCTCCCACCCCTTCGCGTGGCCTTTCGTTTTCTTAGACTTCGTCTAGAAAGACGAAAAGCCACCCGTTGGGGTGGCTTCTTCGTATAATTCGGCATCTTGCTAGTTTCCCGCAGAGCAGTATAATCGCCGCAACCAGGCTTGACTTCTGTGTTCGGAATGAGAACAGGTATTTCCCTGGCGCTATGGACACCGAAGTTAGACTCTAAGGGCGCCACTAAACACGATGCGGCTATTTTAGAATCTAACTTCGATGTAGATGCTATCGAAATATTAACAATAATTAACTAATTTTACAAGTAGTTAATTGAAATTAAATTGGCTTTGGTGTTGAACACCAATTACTAGTTAAGTCTACACTACTTATCGAAATCATACGAGACAATTTCAATAAGTAGATCATAAAAAGGCGATGCCTCGATTAGTACGCTTCGGCTCCACATGTTGCCATGCTTCCACCTTGCGCCTATCAACCAGATCATCTTTCTGGGAGGTCATAGGGAATTCTTATCTTGGAGTC